>JAUNRX010000106.1 GCA_030539495.1 bacterium
ATTATATGAGGATAAAATGTAGTTGTTCCCCAAAAAGAATATCGCTAAGTCAAAATACGCTTAACAGGATTTAAAATTATAAACCGGCTGTAAGATCTCTGTAATAGTGACCGTATCTCCAATTACGTCTTTGATCTCCTCCATAGTACGATAGGCAAATGGTGCTTCATCCAGTGTATCTTTTGAAATACAGGAGGAATAAATGCCTTTCATTTCTGTTTTAAAAGAAGATACCGTGAAGCTTGCTCTTACTTCCTCACGTTTTAAAATTCTTCCAGAACCGTGAGGAGCAGAGTAGTTCCAGTCTGGATTGCCAAGACCGGTACCGAGTAAGATACCATCACGCATATTGATTGGTATAATTACATTTTCGCCTGCCTTTGCAGAGATTGCACCTTTTCGTAAAATGGGACTTTCTCCTGACGCATCGACATAATTATGCACACAGGAATAGCTATCAACGAGTTTCCACTTCATTCCCTTAATTAATTCATCCAACATGATTTCACGATTTAGCTGGGCAAATTCCTGTACAATACAAAGATCATGAAGATAATTCTCTTTTAGCTCGCCTTCAAGGTAAGTCAGTTCATAAGGAAGGTCGATATTCTTAGATTTCAGATAACGCTGGCCTTCGTCTAAATAATATTCAGTAACTTCTTTGCCAAGATGACGGCTTCCTGAATGGATTACTACATATAACTGGCCGGAATCATCTTTGTCTAGCTCGATAAAATGATTTCCACCACCAAGACTACCAAGGCTTAAGATCGCCTTTTTCTCATGTATATGTTTATAGCAGTGCAGGTCTGTGAAATTAAATGCATCGCTGAAACGATGGGCTTTTTTACGAATAGAAAAGCCGGAAGGAATAGAGTCTCTAATTACGGTATCCAACTTTTGAAATTCTACTTTTTTCTGCTTTAGTTTTGCTAATGTCATGCCGCAGCCGATATCAATCCCCACTAAGTTTGGAAGAATTCGTTCTCCGATTGTCATAGTAAGCCCGATCGTACCGACTTTTCCTGCATGGACATCTGGCATTACTCGGATAGAAGAACCGCTGGATACTGGATTGTCACAAAGCATTTGAAGTTGTTTCAGTGCATGTTGATCAATCGCCGTTGTTTCGTTGTTTGTTGTAAATAATTTTGCAGAAGCATACGCTCCGTGAATTGTTTTCATAAAAAATAGTCCTTTCATTCGTGGGTCAGGCACGAGTCGTCATAGAACTATATAAATAACAGATTAGAATATGTAGTATTCTTACTTATATGCTAGGACAACTAGACCCCCTTGTTGTGTCATTGTGATTGTTTGGTTTGTATTAGTATTCATCATAATTGTCCTCCTTTCATTTATTTAAAACTGTTTATTTGCATAAAAACAGCGAGTTACTCTTGCAAGTATATCTAGGAAAAGGTGGTATGTCAACCGAAGAAGGTGCATATCATAAAGAGAAGACATTGACTAGATAGAACCAGGATGGTAGAATAATTCATAACAAATTGAATACGAACTTCGGGGCAGGGTGTAATTCCCTACTGGCGGTAAAGTCCGCGAACCTTATGTTAAGGCCGATTTGGTGATTGCAAATTCGAGTAGCAAAAATTCCAAAACCAACAGTATAGTCTGGATGATAGAAGTGAGTATGTATTATGATAGGATCAATGTTAGAAGCAATTAAAAAGATTGCATAACAGGAAACGTATTTTAATACATAGGTAAGGCCGAAGGTATCATGTATCTTCGGTCTTTTTTTAATTATTAGGAAATTTCGCTCACAATCCCCAATCGCTCAGTTTGCAAAGAATAAGCCAATCCCCTAAGGGGTAGAAAGGAATTTCTATGAGTAAAAAGAGAGATTTAAAAAAGTTTGTTGCAACAGCAATGCTTGCATCACTTGCAGGCGTACTTATGAGCCTGGAGATTTCAATTCCATTTATGCCACCATTTTATAAGCTTGATTTTAGTGATGTGCCATCCATCATTGCCTTATTTGCATTTGGTCCGGCATCCGGAGCAGCAGTGGAAGTCGTTAAGATCCTAATCAAGCTTGTAACGGTAGGAACCAATACGGCCTATGTTGGCGAGCTTGCCAATCTAATTGGAATTGTTTTATTTATCGTGCCATTGTGGCTTGTGTTTCGAGGAATGAAGTATACAAGAAAAGGTGCAAAGGTTGCGCTAGTTACCTCCGTACCAATCCGAGTTGCATTTTCCTGTCTGGTAAATGCATTTATTACACTGCCACTGTATGCAAAAGCCATGAGTATGCCGCTGGATACGGTAGTTCAAATGGTAGCAAGGGTAAATCCGGGGATAACAAACTTAACAACATTTATCATCCTTGCAACAATTCCATTTAACCTGATAAAGAATACATTGAACTGCATTATTGGGTATGCGCTATTTGAAGCATTGTCAACAACCCACGTATTTGAGAGGAGATTTAATTAAGTATGATCAGAAATTACAGAGAGCTAACAAGGCTGGAAATGGAACAGGTCGATAAGAAGAATACCATTGTAATGATTCCGGTAGGGGCGCTGGAACAGCACGGAAACCAGGCACCCCTTGGGACGGATGATATTATTGCAGAGGCAATGCTTGAGTATCTTAAGGAAGAATTGCCAGAAGATTTCCCAATGCTTTATTTTCCAGTTATTCCAGTTGGTCTGAGTACGGAGCATAAGAATTTTTGTGGTTCCATTACCTTGAAACCGGATACCTATTACCATATGCTTCATGATATTTGTGAAAGTCTGAATCATCATGGCTTTAAGAAAATCGCATTTCTTGTCTGTCACGGTGGAAATGCACCGGTAATTCAGATCTTAAGCAGAGAGCTACGAAGTGAGTATGGCATGTCTGCCTTTATCTTATCATCAGGAGCATTTGGCCATCCCGATGTAAAGGCTACGATTTCAGAAGGAAATGTATGGGACTTCCATGGTGGGGAAATGGAGACATCCATGGTAATGGCAGTGCATCCTGAGTATGTCAAATTAGAGACGTCAGTTGCAGGCAGGCCACAAGCCTTTGTAAACAACAAGGCATTGCTTCCTTATGGAGCCGTTTCTATTGGGTGGGTGTCTGAGGATTGGAAAGACCAAGAGGGAAATCCTATTGGGATCGGAGGAGACCCATCGGGTGCAACGGCGGAAAAAGGAGATATTATTTTACGGACCAGTGCAAGACAGTTAGTACCTGGACTGATGGAGATTTTAAAATGGCAGGAATAAGAGAAAAGAAGTTGTAGAACATATCTGCAGCTTCTTTTTTATGCCCATAAAGTATAATCCAAACCGTGATTTGACCTGCAAATAAGGTCCTAGTTTTGTGAAACTAACGACCTAAAAAAATAGTATTCTATGTCATAAAATAGACCTATCAAAAGACATGGAGGAGAATTTACATGCAGTATTACTTAGCAGTTGATATTGGGGCTTCCAGCGGAAGACATATTCTTTCTCATATAGAAGATGGAAAAATAGTTCTGGAGGAGATACATCGATTTCAGAATGGAATGATAGAAAAAGACGGGCATCTCGTTTGGGATTCCAACCAATTATTTAAAGAAATCGTAGAAGGAATGAAGCAGTGCAAGAAACTTGGAAAAATTCCTTCTAGCATGGGAGTTGATACCTGGGGCGTTGACTTTGCATTATTAGATGAAAATGATCATTTGATCGGAGATACCGTAGGTTACCGTGACAAAAGAACACAAGGCATGGACAAGCAGGTATATGAGCAAATTAAAGAAGAGGCTTTATATGAACGAACCGGAATTCAAAAAGCAATCTTCAATACTATTTATCAGCTAATGGCTTTGAAAACAGAGCAGCCAGAGCAGTTAAAGAAGGCCAAAACATTACTTCTGATGCCGGATTATTTTCATTATCTGTTAACCGGAAAAAAGGCAGCAGAGTATACCAATGCATCGACGACCCAGTTATTAAATCCAGAGACGAAAGATTGGGATTACGAATTAATTGATCTGCTTGGATATCCAAAAGAAATCTTTCGTGAAATCAAACTTCCAGGATTCCATCTTGGAGAGATTAAGGAAGAATTACAAAAAGAAGTAGGATATAGCTGTGAAGTGGTGCTTCCTGCAACTCACGACACAGGTTCCGCTGTTATGGCAGTGCCTAGCAATAGCGAAGATGTGCTTTATATCAGTTCAGGTACCTGGTCATTAATGGGAACAGAGCTAAAAAGAGCAGATTGTTCCAAAGAAAGCTGTAAATTAAACCTTACCAATGAGGGTGGCTATGATTACCGCTTCCGCTATTTGAAAAACATTATGGGAATGTGGATGATTAACAGTGCAAGAAATGAACTTGCGAAAGAGGTATCCTTTGCAGAGATTTGCAGTAAGGCAGCAAACGAAAAGATCTCATCCATTGTGGATGCCAATGATGACCGCTTCCTTGCACCAAAAAGCATGGTAAAAGAAGTACAGAAAGCATGTGAAGAAACCGGCCAACAAGTGCCTAAAGGTATTGTCCAAGTGGCAGCCGTCATCTATCACAGCTTAGCAGAGTGTTATGCAAAGACAGTAAATGAGATTGAACAGATGACAGGAATAGATTATCCATGCATTCATATCGTAGGCGGTGGGTGTAATGCCGTTTATCTGAATGAATTAACAGCCAAGGCATGTAAAAAGACCGTATATACAGGTCCGGTAGAAGCAACCGCCATTGGTAATGTTACAGCCCAGATGATTGCGGCGGGCGAGCTAACAGATCTAAAAGAAGCAAGGAAATGCATTTTTCAATCATTTCCTATTCATAAATTTGAAGTGTAGAGAAAAGGAGAGATACGATGTCAAACTACGAAGCAGCAAAAGCAAGTTATGCAGCACTTGGTGTAGATACCGATGCAGCAATTGCAAAATTAAAGGAAATTCCAGTGTCAGTCCACTGCTGGCAATTAGATGATGTAATTGGATTTGATCATGATGGACCATTAACCGGCGGAATTCAGACAACAGGAAATTATCCTGGAAAAGCAACTACATCAGAACAATTATTTGCAGACATGGAAAAGGCATTATCCCTTGCACCAGGAAAAAAGAAAATCAACGTGCATGCATGTTATGCAATTTTTGAAGATGGTAAATTTGTGGATCGTGACCAAATCGAGCCAAAACATTTTGTAAAATGGGTAGAGTTTGCAAAGAAACATAATATGGGATTAGATTTTAATCCAACCTTCTTCTCTCATCCAAAAGTAAAGGACGGCCTTACACTTTCCAGTCCTGATGAAGAGACAAGAAAGTTCTGGATCAACCATGGAAAAGCATGTATCCGCATTTCAGAGTACTTTGCAAAAGAGACAGGTGTTCCTTGTGTAATGAATATATGGTCAGGGGATGGATATAAAGATATTCCAGCTGATCGTATGGGACCACGTATGAGATATAAAGACGCTATCGAACAAATCTTATCCGAGCCTTATGATCGTGACATGGTAAAGCCTTGTGTAGAATCCAAAGTATTTGGTATCGGAGTAGAATCCTATACAGTAGGTTCTGCAGAATTCACATTAAGCTTTGCAGCAACTCATGAGGGGTGCATGCCATTAATGGACAATGGCCATTATCATCCAACCGAAGTTGTTTCCGATAAAATTCCAGCAATGTTATGTTTCTATCCAGAGATTGCATTACATATTACAAGACCAGTTCGTTGGGATTCTGACCATGTAGTACTTTTTGATGATGAGACTAAGGAAATGGCAAAAGAAATCGTTCGTTGTAATGGTTTAGACCGTGTCTATATGGCACTTGATTATTTCGATGCAAGCATTAACCGTATTTCAGCATTGGCAACCGGCCTTCGCAGCTGGCAAAAAGCATTATTAAATGCAATGGTTACTCCAAATGAATTATTAAAAGATCTTCAGGATAAGAATGAGCTTACTAAGCTTATGGTAATGCAGGAAGCATGTAAGACCCTTCCATTGGGTGAAGTTTGGGAGGAATACTTAAGACAATGTGATGTTGTCACAGACTTTGCATTTTATGATGAAGTAAAAGACTATGAAGAAAACATATTAAAAAAGAGAGCGTAGTGAAAGAAGGAGATAAAGATGAAATTTTTAGAAGCAGAGTTTGTACAAGGATTTATTCGTATGGCCAATGACGGATGGGAACAAGGATGGCATGAGAGAAACGGTGGAAACCTTTCTTACCGTGTAAAACCAGAAGAAGTGGAAAGCGTGAAGGAGAATTTTGAAGCAAAAGAGTGGCAGCCTATCGGAACTTCAGTTCCAACTCTTGCAGGAGAGTTCTTCCTTGTAACAGGAAGCGGAAAATATTTCAGAAATGTAATTCTTGATCCAGCAGGTTCTATCTGCATGATTGAGTTAGATAAAACAGGAGAAAACTACCGTATCGTTTGGGGCCTTGTAAATGGAGGAAGACCAACGTCGGAACTTCCATCCCATTTAATGAACCATGAAGTAAAAGTGGAAAAAAATCCAAACTATCGTGTAATTTATCATGCACATACAACCAATATTATTGCTTTAACGTTCGTACTTCCATTAAAAGACGAAGTATTTACAAGAGAGTTATGGGAAATGGCAACAGAATGCCCAGTCGTATTCCCAGATGGTGTTGGCGTAGTGCCTTGGATGGTTCCAGGCGGAAGAGAAATCGCAGTTGCAACATCTGAACTTATGAAACAATATGATCTTGCAATTTGGGCTCACCATGGCATGTTTGCAGCAGGAGAAGATTTCGACTTAACCTTCGGCCTTATGCATACGGCTGAAAAATCAGCAGAAATCCTTGTGAAAATGCTTTCCATGAGACCAGATAAGCTTCAGACAATCACGGCACAGAATTTCAGAGATTTAGCTCATGACTTTAAGGTAACCTTACCAGAAAAGTTTTTATATGAAAAATAATTAAATAAAGGAGAAATCGATTATGGCAAACAGATTTGTATTAAATGAAACATCCTACCATGGTGCAGGAGCAATTCAGGAGATTGCAACAGAAGCAAAAGGAAGAGGCTTTCAAAAAGCATTAGTATGTTCAGATCCAGACTTAATCAAATTCAATGTAACTAAGAAAGTAACGGATGTATTAGAGGCAGCAGGTCTTGCTTATGAAATCTACTCTAATATCAAACCAAACCCAACAATCCAAAATGTTCAACATGGTGTAGAAGCATTTAAAGCAAGCAAAGCAGATTACCTGATTGCAATCGGCGGTGGTTCTTCTATGGATACTGCAAAAGGTATTGGTATCGTTATTGCAAATCCAGAGTTTGAAGATGTAAGAAGCCTAGAAGGGGTTGCACCTACAAAGAATAAATCTGTTCCAATCTTTGCAGTTCCAACAACAGCCGGTACGGCAGCAGAAGTAACCATCAACTATGTAATCACAGACACAGAAAAAAATCGTAAGATGGTTTGTGTAGATCCAAAAGACATTCCAGTTGTTGCATTTGTAGATCCAGAAATGATGGCTTCCATGCCAAAAGGTCTTACTGCTGCAACCGGTATGGATGCATTAACTCATGCAATTGAAGGATATATCACAGGAGCAGCTTGGGAATTATCTGATATGTTCCATATTAAAGCAATCGAAGTTATTTCAAGAAGCCTTCGTGCAGCTGTTGAAAACGATCCAAAAGGAAGAGAAGATATGGCTCTTGGCCAATACATCGCAGGAATGGGCTTCTCAAATGTAGGTCTTGGTATTGTTCACTCCATGGCTCACCCATTAGGAGCACTCTATGATACACCACACGGTGTTGCAAATGCTATTATCCTTCCTACAGGAATGGAATATAATGCACCAGCTACCGGTGAAAAATATCGTGAAATTGCACGTGCAATGGGCGTTGAAGGTGTCGATGACATGACTCAGGAAGAATATCGTAAAGCTGCAATCGATGCAGTAAAGAAACTTTCTTCTGATGTTGGAATTCCAGCAGACTTAAAAGCTATTGTGAAAGAAGAAGATCTTACTTTCTTAGCACAATCCGCATTTGATGATGCATGCAGACCAGGAAATCCAAGAGATGTTACAGTAGAACAAATTATCGAACTTTATAAATCCTTAATGTAAAATAGTATTGCACCCTGTTATGGAAAGTAGTATAAATTCCATAACAGGGTGTTTTTTACGCGAACAACGAGCCAAAGGGATGCCTATACAAAAAACGAGAAAGGAAATAAAAGATGCGTTTATTAATCATTCGTCATGCAGATCCAGATTACAGTATAGATTCTTTAACAGAAACAGGTTGGAAGGAGGCAGAACTTCTAGCCGATAAAATGGTACATATCAAGGCAAAGGACTATTATGTCTCACCACTTGGAAGAGCAAAAGATACAGCCTCCTGTACGCTTAAGAGATTAGGACGAGAGCCTATTATATGCGACTGGCTACAGGAGTTCCCTGCCCTTGTAAAGCGTCCGGATTTAAATGGAGAGCGTAGCTGTGCTTGGGACTGGCTTCCGGAGGACTGGTCACAGAGAGCGAAGCTTTTAGACCGAAGCCAGTGGAAAGAGGTTTCGGAATTAAAAGAAGCAAGGGTTGGAGAACAATATGAGGAAGTGTGCAGACAATTTGATGCACTTTTAAAGGAACATGGCTATGCCAGGGATGGATTACTCTATCGAGTAGAAAATTCAAACGAGGACACGCTTGTATTTTTCTGTCATTTCGGCTTGGAATGTGTGTTGCTTAGTCACTTGATGAATAGCTCGCCTTATGTGTTATGGCAAGGCTTCTGCGCAGCACCAAGCTCAGTGACAACTGTATATACGGAGGAACGAAGAGAGGGGATTGCAAGCTTTCGTGCACAATCACTGGGGGATATCTCCCATTTGTACGTTGCAGGAAGAGAGCCCTCCTTTGCAGCACGTTTTTGTGAGACTTATGAAAGAAAGGACCAGCGACATGACTAAGTAAGGGGAAATGGGATATGGAGAATAGTCGGAGGGCTGACCATTCTGTTACCAGTGATTCTTTGTGTGACTTAGTTACAGAATGATTTCTTTGGATACACTACAATTAGAGTAAGAAACGAGAGACAGAGGTGGGGCAGATGAACGAGACCAATAGTAAAAGAAGAGAGAGAGTATTTGAGTTGTATCCACCGCTTAAGGAAATCAACCAAGCGACCAATGGCAGGATTGAGCGAGCAATTGTGTTTCGAAGACTGGATGCAGGAGAGTATTTAAGTACCGATGATCATAAATGCATTAATTTACTGTTTGTCATTCAAGGCACTTTGAAAATCGAGAAGATTGAAGAAAACGGTAAAGTCATGAAGATGTATGAGCTGGGACCGGGAGAGATTTGTCATGAGGTACTTAGCTGCTATATGAGATGTGAACCATTGAATTTAACAGGGCAGGCTATGACAGATATGGAGGTTGCCTTTCTTCCGATGAGTGTGGTGGATGAAGTTTTAATTTCGAATCCAGAGTTTATGAAATTTATGTATATCAGCCTGTATGATAAATTTCGAAAAGTAGTGTTGGATAAAGAAGAGATTATACATGAAACCATAAAAGATCGCTTGGTCAAATATTTAAAGGGAAAAAACAGTAAAACGATTTATATCACTCACAGTGAGATTGCCTTAGATTTAGGGACTGCCAGGGAAGTTGTCAGCAGAAATTTAAAGGAAATCGAAAAGAGTGGTCAGATCAAGCTGGAAAGAAATAAAATTAAAATAATAGACCTGTAGGTGTTTGGTCAGTCTAAAAAATACTTTAAAAAGAAATGATCGTTAATTTTATTATATATAATTAGAAAATTGACGATCATTTGAAGTATAATAGGAGATAGGAATATAGGGAAAAGGAGGAAGCTCAATTGGAAACAACCAACTATTTAGGACAAGAGATCAAGAAACTTGGGTTTGGCTTAATGCGTCTTCCAAAAGTGGAGGAAGCCATTGATGTAGAACAGACAAAGGTCATGGTGGATAAGTTTATGGAAGCTGGATTTACCTATTTTGATACGGCCTGGGCATATGCCGGGAGTGAGGATGCAATCCGACAGGCATTAGTGGAGCGATATCCAAGAGAAAGCTTTAAACTGGCTACTAAAAATGCGGCATGGATCAAATGTGAGACAAGAAAAGAGACCATTGCCCAATTTGACACTTCATTAAAACAAACGGGAGCCGGTTATTTTGACTTCTATCTATTACATAACTTAGGGGAAACAAGGACAAAGGTATTCGACAAGTTTGATATGTGGAACTTTGTTCAGGAAAAGAAGAAACAAGGGCTAATCAAGCATGTTGGATTTTCGTTTCACTCTACCCCAGAAGAACTTGATGAAATATTAACAGCACATCCCGAAATGGAATTTGTCCAGTTACAGATTAATTATCTGGATTGGGAAAATCCTGCAATTAAGTCAAGAGCCTGCTATGAAGTGGCAAGGAAGCATGGCAAGCCAGTGGTTATTATGGAGCCGGTTAAGGGCGGAATGTTAGCAAATCCACCGGAACAAGTTCAAGAAATCTTTAAGAAGGCAGAACCAAATTCGTCATTTGCCTCTTGGGCAATCCGTTTTGCTGCCAGTCTGGATGGCATAATTACCGTATTATCCGGCATGAGCAATGTAGAGCAGATGGACAATAACCTATCCTATATGAAGGACTTTACAGGGCTTACAAAGGAGCAGCAGGAGACCATAAAAGAAGCACAGACAGCGTTAAATTCCCTGCCTTTAATTCCATGTACGACATGTAATTACTGTGCTAAGGTATGTCCTATGGATATTGGCATCTCCGGCACCTTTACAGCAAATAACATTCTGACTATTTCCCGCGACAAAGATGCAGCAATTCATCAACAGGAATGGCTAGTTAACGGCCATGGAAGGAAAGATGCAGCGGAATGTATTAAATGTGGAAAATGTGAGCAAGTTTGCCCACAGCATATTTCTATCCGTGAGGAATTAGTAAAATGTGCACAGGCATTTAAGTAATGCTAAAACAATTATTACGAATAGGAGGAGTAGTACAATGAATAAAAAATTAGTAGCATATTTCTCAGCAACTGGAGTAACAGAAGGAGTAGCCAAGAAACTGGCAAACGTTACGGAGGGTGATCTTTTCGAGATTAAGCCACAGACACCTTACACAAGTGCAGACCTTGATTGGAATAATAAAGATAGCCGTAGCAGTGTGGAAATGAGCGATCCATCCTCACGTCCTGCAATTGCAACAAAAGTTGACAATATGGATGAGTATGATACGGTATTCATCGGATTCCCAGTGTGGTGGTATGTAGCACCAACCATCATCAATACATTCTTAGAAAGCTATGATTTTGCAGGTAAAAATATCGTACTATTTGCAACATCAGGAAGCAGTCAACTTGGAGATACCATGAAGGTCCTTATGCCATGTGTAGATGCTTCTGCAAAATGGGTTTCTGGGAAGAGATTTTCAAGTGATGTATCGGCGGAAGAATTGGCGGATTGGGTTAAGAGCTTAGGATTATAATGGGCAGCCAGAGAATGGCAGCGGTACATATGGGAAGTGAACCTGATTATATCTCAGAATTGGTTGAGATTATTCAGAGCAATGATACGAATCAGAGCAAGAAAACTAAGCTTGGAGACTATCATGAGAAGGATATCGCAGCAGCACTAGATCATATGAGCCGTGAAGAGCGAAAACAATTGTATCTTTTGCTTGGACGAAGACGGGTGGCAGATGTATTTACCTATGTTGACCATATTGGAGCATTTCTTGGAGAGCTGGATTTAGTAGTTGCAGCAGAGATTGTACAGGAAATGGATGCAGATGATGCAGTAGATGTCTTAGAAAATTTAGATGAGGATCATCGGAAACAGCTAATTGCTCTGATGAATAAGGAATCTAAGGATGATATTAAGTTAATTTGTTCCTACGATGAAGAGGAAATTGGCAGCAAGATGACGACAAATTTCATCCAAATCAGGAGGCGGCTGACTGTGAAGCAAGCCATGCGTTCCCTGATTGACCAAGCAAAAGAGAATGATAATATCTCAACGATCTATGTAGAAAATGACAATGGAACCTTTTATGGTGCAATGGATTTAAAAGATTTAATCATTGCAAGAGAATATGTCAGTTTAGATACCTTAATTAGCTGTTCTTATCCATATGTCCGTGCCCATGAGCCAGTTACTGACTGTCTGGAACGGTTAAAGGATTATGCCGAAGACTCTATTCCTGTATTGGATGATCATGATAAACTGCTTGGTGTCATTACATCTCAAGATATTGTCGAAGTGGTAGATGATGAAATGGGCGAGGATTATGCAAAGCTTGCCGGTTTGACTGCAGAGGAGGATTTAAATGAACCACTCCTAAAAAGCATGAAGAAACGCCTTCCCTGGCTGATCCTTTTATTATTTCTTGGGATTGGCGTTTCCAGTGTGGTTGGCTTGTTTGAACAGGTTGTATCCAAGCTTACCTTGATTATTTGTTTCCAGTCGTTAATTCTTGATATGGCAGGCAATGTGGGAACCCAGTCCTTAGCTGTCACCATTCGGGTATTAATGGACGAGAATGTAAAGGGAAAGCAGAAACTGCATCTTGTGTTAAAGGAGATGCGGGTAGGTTTTTGCAACGGCGGACTTCTAGGGCTTCTTTCCTTTTTATGTCTAGGCATCTATATATGTACAGTGAAAGGAAAGACCATTGGATATGCACTTACCATTTCCGGCTGTGTCGGTATTGCTTTATTAGCTGCCATGATCATCTCCAGCCTGGTGGGAACTGTTGTCCCTATGTTCTTTCATAAAATCAAGATTGATCCAGCGGTAGCTTCCGGACCATTGATTACCACAGTAAATGATTTAGTAGCCGTGGTTACTTACTACGGGTTATCCTGGATCTT
>JAUNRX010000107.1:0-11036 GCA_030539495.1 bacterium
GCTGGATGAAAGCCTGATTTCATCCAAAGCTTGTCGACTTTGTCGACAAGCAAAAGGGAGCCCTGGGTGGCTCCCTTTTGTTCTAAATCCAGTTTACATTGGCTTCTCTACGAGGTGTCGTTCTTTTATAAGTTACATCAGGATATCCGATTACAAGACAGGAAACAAGAGGTGTTCCTTCTTCAATCTGAAGTAAGTCTAGGATTTTCTTGTTATCATTTGCAGCTAATACAGAAAAACCACTAAAGAAAGTTCCAAGACCTAATGCATCTGTCATAAGCTCCATATTGGAAGAAGCAAGGCCTGCGTTTAAAGCAGATGGAGAAGATACAAAAATAGCATAAGGTGCATGGAAGAAGATACGGTCATTGTTTATCGGATCTTCTTTATATGCCTGATACATAGTTACCCACATGGTTGCATAAGTTTTGAGATACTCTGTTTCAGGTGTCAGATTAGCAAGGATATAGTCACCTTTTGCTTTTAAAGCTTCATAAATCAATGTTTTAAGTTCGTCTAATTTATCATGGACAATGATATAGGAGACATCCTGGCTGTTGGTGCCTGTCTGCGTATATCTTCCGGCTTCAATGATTTTTTGAATTTTTTCTTGTTCCACTTCTTTGTCTTTGAAACGACGTATGCTTCGTCTGAAGCGAATAAAGTTAAGAAGAGTATCGGCCTCAACAGTAAAGCTGGATTTGTCATATGGAATTACTTGATCCATGGAGTAATCATCAGTTTCAATGGCTTCTACAGGACAGACTGCAAGGCAGTGTCCACATTTTAAACAGTGCCCCTCTTCATTAATTCTAGCTTTTTCATTTTGTAATGAGATGATACTAGTAGGGCAGTCTTTGATACATTGTTTACAGGCAATACATTTTTCACTATTTACATAAAACATGGTAGGGCTCCTTAGCATTTGTTATTGGTTGGATTTTTTCCAGGATATGATATACGTGTAACTTGGATCGGTTGGTACGTTGCTAACTTGTTCCGTTATAAAGGAACCATGCAGTCCAAGTTCTTTTGCAGTTAAGTCGAAATGACATAATGCAATTCCTAGGTCAATTCTTGAAAGACCTTTTGTAGTAGTTAAATAAAAATGAATGGTATTACCAGTCTTTAAGGCTCTCCAAGGCTGCTTATTCATAGCAGAAGGTGCCAGTCTTACCATTTCAAGTGGTTCAAAGAATTCACCGGAAGTTTCCGAAGTAAGTGGAGCCTCAAAGGAATTCTCAAAAAATAGTTCTGAAAAGTCATTACGTAGGTTGCTGCTTTTGGAAAACAGTGACCCGATCAATGATTTCTTACCGCCTTCATATCCAACAGGAGAAACAATCGGAAGAACTTGGTTTTCCTTAAGGTCTACTGCTTTGGCAAAGTTGGACTTCTTAAATGTACCGCCAAGCCATACGGTTCCTAACCCTAGGTAGGTGCAGTAAAGGATTACTTTTTCCAAGCTGTATCCTAATGCCGTAAGAGAGGTTTCATCCTTATCACAGGAAGCTACAAGAAATTGAGAAGCTCCTTTGATCACGCCGTAGGTTCCAAGCTTTATAGAGTCAGTATCATTTGATTTTCCAACTAATCGAATGGTTACTTTGTTAGAAAAAGGAGTACTGAGATTAGCGATAAAATCATTAATTTTTTGAACTAGCTCATCGGTCAATGGAGTTTCTTCATAATTTCTGACCGAATGACGAAGTTGTATTGTTTCACGGATGGATTGATCATAGGTTGTATTCACGGGTAAGTCCTCCTTGAATTAATTTTTTAGTTGTATGCATAAAAATTATAAATTATAATATTGTAGAAAGTTAACAATACGAAAGAGTGTATTGATTATAACACCAATTTATAAGATTAGTCTATTGGCATATAATTATACATATATAACTAAAAGTTAAGTATTGTATAAGGAGAATAGAATGAATTTACAACAGTTAGAATATTTTAAAGTAATTGCAGAAACAAAGACAATTACAGCAGCATCAAATAAGTTATCCATTAGCCAGCCAGCCCTTAGTAAGGCAATATCAAAATTAGAAGAAGAATTAGGGGTATGCTTATTTGAACGGGAAGGAAGAAATATAAAGATCACCAATTATGGAGAAGTCTTTTTAAAATATGCAGAGACAGCACTGGATGATATTGCACGGGGAATTGAGAAAATAGAGGAAATGAAGCATCAGACGAATTTGGATATCGCCATTGCAGCTACCAACTGTATTGGGGTGACCTATGTTCCATTTTTAATCAGTGAGTTTCTTAACCAGCATGGATATGCAAAATTTAATTATAATATTTCAAGTGTAGAAGAATTATGTATGGACTTAAAGAATGGGAAAATCCATGTGGCATTTCTAGATCAGAAAGTCGATAGAGAGAGATATCCGAAACTGGAATCCATTCTTGTCAAGAAAGAGGAATATGTACTAATTGTCTCTAAAAATCATGTTTTGGCAAATAAAGAGGAGGTATCATTAAGTGAGCTTAAGGAGGAATATTTTATTGCCTACGATGATAAAAAGTGCCATGAGAAAGTGTTGGTAAAAGAGCTATTTGGATATGTTCCGAAAGTATCCGTACAGCCAAGCGAGATTACCATGTTAGCAGGACTGGTAGCGGCAGGTGCAGGAGTTTCTGTCGTACTGAATACACCGATGATTAATACAAATAAGATCTCCATTGTAAAGATTAAAGAGGATATTGGTTATAAGGAAATCTATATAGCCTGGAACAAGGAAGCTATGCTCCCTGAAAACTCAAGTGAGTTTAAAGACTATGTAACTCGTTTAGGAACAGTTTATAATAAGTAGAAGAAATTCAGATTATAATAAAATAGAGAATGAGTTTCTTCTTATTATAATATAAAATTAAATGTTAAAAACAAAACACAAGTTTGTTGAGGGAAAAATAATACAACAGCTATAATACTCTAAAAAAACTATTATAATAAGAAGAATTGTATATACAATTAAGTTAATTAATGGAAAGTAAAGGTAAATAAAGCAAAATAATTGACTAATATTTAACCATGTGTTACTGTATCCTTTGTCAATGCGTTAAAAATATAACAGCTTAGACAAATCAATGGGTATGAGGTAATGTATGAAAAAGAAAATTTTTGCTCTTGCAATGGCAGCATCTGCATTTATGGTTGGATGCTCTAATCAAAATGCAGATACTGCAGACAAAAACAATTCCGGCGCAAGCAAAGGAGATTCCATTTTAGAAGGAACAGGCCATGGCTACGGCGGAGAATTAAAAGTGAAAGTGACTACACAAGACGGTAAAATTACAGATCTTGAATTAGTTTCTCAAAATGAAACAAATGTAGTAATTGAACGTGCATTTCCAGTAATCAAAGACAGAATTATTGAAGCACAAAGTCCAATCGTTGATAGCGTTTCGGGGGCAACGTTCTCATCATTTGGTGTAAAATCTGCAGTAGCAGACGTATTAAAACAACAAGGACAAGAAGTAGAAACAATTACTTTTGCGACAAAAGGTCCTGAAGTTGAGAAAAAAGATTTAGAAGCAGTACAGACTCAAGTAGTAGTAGTTGGTGGCGGTCCAGCTGGTCTTTCTGCAGCAATTGAAGCAAAAGAAAATGGCGTAAAAGACGTTATTGTGATTGAAAAATTAGATATCTTAAGTGGTAATGGTAAATTCGATTTAGATTTCGTAGACATCATTGACACAGAAGCTCAAAAAGCAAACGGAATTCAAGATTCAGTAGAAGATTTCGTGAAATATTTAAAAGAAGAAAAGAAAGTATGGGATACAGATGCTCGTATTTTAGCACAAGCAAAAGGTGCTGCAACAGCAGATCAATGGCTTCGTGCAATGGGAACAGAGTTAAACTATAACTTTGATCTTCGTAACCATATGTCTGAATGGGATCGCTATGCTGGTGAACAAATTCAGGAAAACATGGAAAAGAAAGCAAATGAACTTGGTATCGATATTCGTACAGGTACAAAAGGTCTTGATTTAATATTAACTGACGGTAAAGCAACTGGTGTAAAAGTAGAAAATAAAAATGGCTACTATGATATCAATGCAGACGTAGTAATTGTTGCGACTGGTGGTTTCTCTAGCAATAAAGAATTATTAGAAAAATACGCTCCAGGTACGGAAACACTTACAACATCCAACCAAATGGGTACAACAGGTGATTTCATTCCAGTATTCGAAAAGAATAATATCGCACTTGATAAAATGGATGTTACTCGTATCTTCCCTATTATCAATAGTGCTAGAAGAGATTTAACTGGTGGTGGCGCAGGCTACTTATTCGTTAACAAAGAAGGTAACCGTTTCATCGACGAATCCAAACGTGAAATGGAATTAGCTTCTGCAATCCAAAGTCAAACAGACGGTAAAATCTACTATATCTACGATCAAAAATTATATGATAAGACTTACCGTTTACAAAAACACACAAAAGCAGGATACCACACAAAAGCAGATTCTTTAGAAGAATTAGCAGAAAAATTAGGTATTGATGCAGCTAATCTAAAAGAAACAGTAGCAAACTACAACAAAGCAGTGGCTGGCGAAATTAAAGATGAATTCGTTGAAGAATTTACAACAGAAGCATTTAACGTAGACGGACCATTCTATGGTGTTCAAGTGGAATCTGCAATCCACATGACAAGAGGTGGTGTTGTAGCAAACGAAAAAGCTCAAGTTATGGATAATGACGGCAAAGTAGTAGAAGGTTTATATGCTGCTGGTGAAGTTACTGCGACTAGCCAAGCATACAGTGCAGCTGTAATCTTCGGTAGAATTTCCGGTGAAGAAGCTGCGAAATTTATTGCAAATAAGTAAGTTACAAATACTAAGTAAGTTACAAAAATAAACAACTCTGCTAGTATGTAATGAAAGTAATTTCATATAATACAAATTTTTTATTCTCCTAATAATAGATAGAAGGGATGGCTTATGCGGATAAGCCATCCCTTTACGTATTTACAGGGGTAGATTTGCTATTCCATTTAAAGTTGGGTATGATAGTAGGAGATTACTACATAGGAAGGAATAGAAAACAAAAGATGTCAGATAAAAATAAGATTTATACAGAAAAGCATATTATGAAACTATCCTTTGTGGGAAGTGTTGTATTTATGTTAGTAGAAGGACTGATGGCGTATCTCACCAACTCTCATTCTATTTTAATGGACTTTGTGTTTGATATTACGGATTTAATCATGATTGGTCCATTTCTAGTACTTGTACCATTGTTATATAAACCGGTGACAGAGCGCCGGCCTTATGGATTTTCTCAAGTAGAGTCCCTATTTCTAGTCATTAAATATAGCGTATTATTGTTTGTTACATTTCAGCTTGTTGTTGAAAATGTACAGAGTATTTTGCATGGTGGATATGAGGTAGATGCAGGTGCCATTGCGGTATTTGAGTTCTGTGTCTTTCTAGGATGCCTTGCAATGTACCTGACGCTCTCGTATTATAGTAGGAAATATGAGTCGGACACGGTGCGTGCAGAATTATACATATGGAAGTTAGATGTCATCAGCAGTATCGGAGTAGCGCTTGCATTCTTTGCGCAAATGACACTCCAGAAGACCTCCCTTGCTTGGGTAGCTCCTTATATTGATCCCATGGTTGCCATTGTAATGTCTTTATTCCTGATTGTGGAGCCTATTAAAATGATTGGTACTAGTTTAAAGGAATTGGTGTTGTTTGCACCAAAGAAAGAAATTATGGATGAAATACGAATGATCTCAGAACAAAGGCTGGTGGCCTATTCTTATGAACTTACTTTTTTAGATGTCATACAGACAGGAAGAAAGACATGGGTAGAATTATATATTTCCAGTGAGACAGATAAAATAAAACTCAGTGAACTACATAGGATACGAGACGATATCCGCAACCAATTAAAGAAAGATTTCGATCAGATCTATGTGGAGCTAATTCCGGATATTGATCAGTAGGGAAGCCCGAAAACCCTTAAAAAAAGCCACTTGCTTAATAAGCCAGTGGCTTTTTTGTTAGATAGAATTGACTTTTTTATTCACAGTGCTAAGTTATAAGTAAACAATTGAACAATGCTTATTTAACAAAAATAGGAGGAAGGAATGCATGAATGAAAAAAAGACATTTGGAGGCTTTAAAGTTTGCGTTACAATTGGAGTGATGAGGGAGAGAGCAAGGCAAGAAATGTTAAAGAACTCACGGTAGGAAGGAAGAGAAAATGTCCAGAGTATTTTATGCAGAGGATCATATTATGCTTATGACGGATTATAAGACACCGAACATGCATAAGCATCTTGCAAGCCATATGATTGTATCACTAGGGGGAACGATGAAATGGAACATTGAGGAGAAAGACGTAGAATGTCGTGGTATTTGTATTGGTTCGAATGTAAGGCATACAGGCATTATGCCAAAAGAGGGCACGCTTGTGCTTTTATTTACCAATGTAAGCGGGCTAGGAGCAATGGTCCAACGAGATTACCTACAGCAAAGGTCATATCAGGTTTTATCAGAACAGTTAGTAGAGCGTATGGTCAAAGTATATCAAAAGTGGAAAGAACAGCCGGTCAGACTGGACCAAGAGCTGCTTCGTATCTGTCATTTGCAACGGATTGAAAAGGTAGAGTATGATACAAGAGTTGCTGAGGCAATCCAGCAGTTAGAGAAACTTCCATCCATTGAGCCTGGCATTTATGATCAGTTAAGCAACAGGGCCTGTCTGTCAAAAAGCCGATTTAGCCATTTGTTTAAGGAACAGACAGGAATGACCTTACATAGTTATATTGCATTTTTAAAATTTGAGAAGACATTTGAATATATCAAGAAAGGAGATACGATTACCATGGCCTGTATGGCGGCAGGATTTGATAGTTCTTCTCACTGTGCAGCTACCTCAAAGCGTATGTTTGGTATCTCTATTCGTGAGTTTCATAAGTCATTAAAAGATAGCGTTTAAATGAAAGTTTAGTCTCTAAATTATTGCTACTATAAATACAAAAGAAGAGTTGAAAAAGATAGGAGCGATATAAAATGAATACAATCTTTTATTTTACAGGAACGGGAAACAGCCTTCAGATTGCAAAGGATCTGGCAAAAGAATTGGGAGACTGCACGATACGAAAAATACCAGAATATAAAGGAGAACAAGTGAAGGCCGATACCGTGGGCATTGTGTTCCCTGTTTATAACTGGGGAGAGCCACTGATTATTAAGGAGTTTACAAAGATACTGAATGTAAGCAAGAATGCATATGTGTATACCATTGCAAATTACGGTGGACTGCCAGGAAAGGCATTGGACCAGTGTAAAGAGGGACTTGAAAAGAGAAAGATTAAGGTGTATGCCGGATTTTTAATCCATATGCCAGGCAACTATATTGTATGGTATGAAGCCTATAGCAAGGAAAAACAAGAGAAGCTGTTTGAAGCAGAAAAACAGAAAGTGAAACAGATTGCAGCAATGGTAAAGGGACGAAAGGAGAAGAGGATAGAAAAGAGTCACGCCATTGTAGACCGTGTCTTTGTAAATCATTATTATAAGGAGGTTGCAGGTTTTCATAGCCAGGATTCAAACTTTGTGCTAAATAATCAGTGTGTTGGCTGTGGCTTATGCGAGAAACGATGCCCAGTACACAATATAAAGATGGTAAATGGAAAGCCAAATTGGAATCATCAGTGTGAACAATGCTTTGCCTGTATTCAAAGTTGTCCAAAACAGGCCATTGATTATAAGGAAGTTACCAAGGGAAGAAAGAGATATGTAAATCCGAATGTTTCATTAGCCTAATTTGATGCATAGTTTCTACATAATTATTCCATACTAAGATTGAAATTAATAGAAGAAGGAGAATGATTATGGCAAATCTAAATCACTTAGAATTACAGAACTTAAGACATTTAATTGGTGCACATAGCACAATTGAAAAAAAGCTTTGTTTTTACTCTGAACAATGCACTGACCCAACAATTAAGAATTTAATGGCCAACGATGCAAATGCAGCAAAGGAAAACAAAGAGAAATTATTGCAATTTTTAAATTAGGAGGTATGTAACGTGCAAGAGAAAGAAATGGTTAGTGATTATTTAGCAGGCTTAAATGCAAGCTTAGCCGGATACGGCGGAATTATTGCCCAATGTGAAAATCAAGAGTTACGTCAGCAAATCCAATCAATGAGAGATCAAGATGAAATTCGCCAATATACATTATATAAGTTGGCCAAAGATAAAGGTTATTATATTCCAGCTGAGCCAGCAACACCTGAGGAAATCAGCCAAGTAAAACAACAAATGTCACAAGGTTAATAAAAAAAGAAAAATGCCTTCGATTTGAACAGTATGATCCATCAAATCGGAGACATTTTTTTATAACTCTTTACCAAGGATATGTCCTTTCTTTGTTAGTCGAATTACGCCTTCTGATGTTGTAGTAAGATACCCATGTTCCTTAAGACTTGCGAGGGCACAGTCAAATAATTCCTTTGTCAGGCCTGTGGTATTATGAGTTACTTCTGCAATTTCCTCATTTCCCTTTTTCTCTTGATCATAAAACACTTTTAAGAGAGTCATTTCTGCCATCATAGTATCACTTCCTTTTTTATAACTTACATTATATTCCTTTTTTGAGATTACGCAACCTAGTCTATTCAATTCCTAATTAATTTTCAACTTACTATTAGCATAGTTCATTCTTTAACTTGAGTTTTAGTTTATAAATGGAAGAACTAGTGAATGCTCCTAGACAATGGAATAAAAAATGGAAGACTCACATATGAAAGAATAAGAGTAAGATGGCATTTTTGGAGAGAAATATGATAACGTTTCGAAATTTAGAAGAGAAAGATATACCTTATATATTGGAGTGGAGTCCGCCGTCCAGAGCCTTTTTAAAGCAATGGTCGGATTTTTCATATCCGCTTACCGCAAAACAGTTTATAAAACGAATGGAGTCAGAGCATTATTGCGTCGTTGCTATTGAACAGGATTATAAATTGATTGGAACAATTCAGCTGTATTGTGAGAGGAAAGAAAGCAGATATGCCACCATAGGATGTTATTTATTAGATCCTAGAATTAGGGGAAATGGAGTCGGTGCAGAAGCAATTCGAAAAATAACAGATTATGCCTTTCGTTGTTTTGGATTTGCGAAAATAGGGCTTGGCGTTTATGATTATAATATCAGTGCAATTAAATGTTATAGAAAAGCAGGATTTATAAAAATCGGAGAATACCGTCATCCATTCGGTTGGACTGGATATCGAATGGAGCGGACCAATGAAATAGAAAGATGAAATAAGTATGACAAAAAAAGCAATTAAACAAATTTTAGATACCTTAGATCAAGAGTATGGAACAACAAAAGAAGGCTTCCTTCATTATGCAGACTGGCAGTTGCTCCTTGCCATTATGTTAAGTGCACAAAGCACAGATCAGCAAGTATATAACGTGCTTCCTTCATTATGGGAAAAATATAAGGAAGTGGAGCAGATGGCAGAAGCACCGCTGGAGGAGATCGAGAATGCGATTAAGACCATTGGATTATATAAAAGCAAGGCTAAGAATATGAAAAAGTGTTGTCAGCAGCTTGTAGAGGATTATGAGGGAAAGGTGCCATTAGACCTGAATGAGGTAGTAAAGCTTGCAGGGGTGGGCAGAAAGTCAGCAACCTTATTTTTAGCAGATGCCTATGGAATTCCTGGAGTGACTGTGGATACCCATGTACTTCGAATTGTAAAACGTCTTGGCTGGGCAAAAGGAAATACGCCGGTACAGGTAGAAAAAGAGTTAATGAAAGTGTTGCCAGAGGAGAATTGGAACCGTATTAATTTCCAGCTGATTTACCATGGAAGAAAGCTCTGTACGGCAAGAAAATGCCACTGTGAAGAGTGTTCTTTAAGTGAATGGTGTGAAAAGAGAATTTAGCTTATAAGGGAATTAGTGGAAAGCAACCCTTGATACTGGAAATGTAATTGACTTTCTATATGGGCCTATTTACAATACACATATACTATGAGATAAATGTGGGAGTAGATATGAGCCAGACAGAACAATTAGTGTATATTATTGAGATTATTGGTACCATTGCGTTTGCATCTTCGGGAGCACTTCTTGCAATGGAAAAACATATGGACATCTTCGGAGTCAGTATTCTGGCAATTACCACATCCGTAGGCGGCGGAATTATCAGGGACGTTGTCCTTGGAAATACTCCGCCTAATGTATTCCGCAACAGCTCTTATGTATTGGTAGCGATCATAGTCGCAACCATTCTATTTATATGTAGATATGTAAGAGAGCGTCATAACAAAGTGATTTCAGAACGACTTCTTATTTGCTATGACAAGGCCATGCTTTGGATGGATGCAATCGGACTCGGGATATTTACCGTAGTCGGGATTAATACAGCCGTAAACCATGGTTATAAGGAACATTATTTCTTACTGATCTTTGTCGGAATGGTGACAGGGATTGGCGGAGGAATGCTTCGTGATGTGATGGCACTTCGCATGCCATTTGTATTTGTAAAACATATTTATGCGTGTGCATCTCTAATTGGTGCAGTGGTATATATCTGGCTTATGAATTATGTACCAGTAGCAGCAGGCATGGCGATTGCGGCAACAGTCGTGACTGTAATCCGTGTGGCAGCTGCACATTATAAATGGAATTTACCAAGAGTATAAAGAAAAGGGGTTGTATTTAACAGGTTGTTAAATACAGCCCTTTTTCTTAGTAATAGGAGTAAAAGTGGACAACGAAAAGGGACGCTTTACTGACTAATGGGGAAGAACCCTGATAAGTTCCTCCCACTGTGTGTAAGGTCGTATTCAGAAACAGTTTATTAGCTTGTCTGTTTCTGAAAACCAATATGACACCTGTACTTCCTGCCTGAGGCTCCAAGAAACTCCTGCAATCCATAAATGTACAAGTGTCAGTAAGTAGTATCGTATGAAAACGGAAATGTTATTCTTAGTAAATGAAGGGCATAGAATGGGGAGCCTAAGGGAAACCTAATTGCAGGAATCAGTG
>JAUNRX010000107.1:11136-12747 GCA_030539495.1 bacterium
GGAGCCTAAGGGAAACCTAATTGCAGGAATCAGTGAAAGCAGTTAGGAGATAGGAATGTGTTTACAAATAGAAGATTATCAAACGTATATTCAAATTCAGAGGTAATTGAATTCAATAAGGATTCAAAATTTGTAGTTTTAAGTGATCTTCATCGTGGAGATGACAGCATTTCCGATGAATTTACAAGAAATCAGATTATAACCATTGCAGCGCTAGAATATTATTACCGCAATGGTTATACCTATATTGAAGCAGGAGATGGTGACGAAATATGGGAGTATAAAGAGTTTCGACATATCCGTACCGCTCATACGGATGTGTTTACTGAAATGAAAAAGTTTTTTAATGACGATCGCTTTATCTTCCTTTTTGGAAATCATAATATGCTATGTAAAAATGAACATTATATGAGACGGCATTATTATTATTTTCATGATGTATATAATGATTGCCTGGAACCTCTTTTCCCAGGACTAAAGTCAAGGGAGGGAATTGTGCTTCGCTATCAGGAGACAGGACAGGATATTTTGGTTGTCCATGGCCATCAAGGTGACTTTCTAAATGACCAGTGCTGGTATCCAACTATGTTGTCCCTGCGTTATTTCTGGAAATTTATGCATTTGGTAGGCTTCCGTAATCCAGCCAGTCCGGCAAAGAACCAGACTAAACGACATAAGATTGAAAAGGCTTACAGTAAATGGATTAAAAAGAGCAAGGTGATGTTGATCTGTGGACATACGCACCGTATGAAGTTTCCAAAGAAGGGACAGCTTCCTTATTTTAATTCAGGCTGCTGCATCCATACAAAAGGAATTGCGGGTATTGAAATTATTGACGGAAAGATTATGTTAATTCAGTGGAGAGTGCAGGCAGACCACAATGGAGTGCTTACAGTAAGAAGGTATGTGATTCGAGGTCCTAAGCCAATCGAGTATTATAATATGAGCCGTAGATAAATAGTAACAATTGCAACATGTACAAAAAGCCCCAAAAGGAGTAAAATATTCTCAGAAATGTAATATGTCACATTATAGAAAATGTTTATACATTTCAAAGGAGGAGAATATGAAATTATCAACGAAAGCAGTCGTACAGACGGGGATTTTATTAGCAATCTGTATCGCAAGTCAATTTATCAAGGGCCTTTCTGTATACATTACGGGACCAATTGTTAACCTTACTATTGTTATGGCAGTACTTCTTGTAGGGTTAAGCAGCGGCATTATTTTATCTGTTATTGCACCAATTACAGCATTTTGGATTTCACCATCACCAATTACTCAAAGTATTCCAATGGTAATCCCATGCATTATGATTGGAAACATCTTATTAGCAGTAGGAATTTACGTATTCCAAAAGAAAGTTCTTACAAATAAAATGAAGTTAAACATGAGAGTAGCAATCGGAATGGTTACAGGATCCTTAGCAAAAGCAGTATTTATGGGAGTATCCATTGTATGTATCTTGCTTCCAATGTTCAAAGGAAACTTACCTGCGAAAAAGGCAGATATCATTATGAATGCCGCAAAGGTAACGTTTTCCGTAACGCAGTTTATTACAGCGATTATTGGCTGTGCAATCGGCTACGTAATCTGGCTGCGCATTAAAGA
>JAUNRX010000014.1 GCA_030539495.1 bacterium
TAATTTTCATAATGCTTGTCCATGCCCCTATTTTCGGCGCTTTGCAACGACAATAAATCTTCCCATATTATCAGGAATATGCTTAGAACAGGTGGAGAGTGTAATCAATTCATCACCGTAATTCACATTAATTCCAGTATCATAAAGCTTGTTTTTATTTAGAAAATCTATGTATTCGTAGAACTCCTTGGGGGTATCATAGCCGGTAAAATAGTAGTAACGGAAGCCGTCCTCATTGCTCATTAACACTTTGGTAAAGGCACAGGCAATAATATCATAGGTGCCCTCGTCATAAAGACTGTCAAAATGAATCGTCGGATGGGCATTATAGAAAGATTCTTGTTCATATCCATGGAGTATGTTGAACATGGTGTCTCTGGTCCAAATATTATGTCCATAGATAATCAGATTATTGTCTCGTTTATCAGAACGAAGGATATTGTTTTCATCAATCCAAATGGAACCATTTTCACTATATTGTTTATTAAAATTACGGCGCTCATAATAATCCTTCTCTTTCGTGTACATAACAGGATAATCAATAGTGGTATTATCAATTCGGATCCAGCCGATTAAGTCATTATTCTTTTCATATGCTTTCTGGTATTGAGGAAGAATATTAGAGTGCTTGTCTGTATTCTCTACAGGGCTTTTCGTTATGGTAGGATCAGCGGTCTCAGTCGGCTTTTTAGTGGCCTTATTTTTTTTCCCGGTACTAGATGGCTTTACGGGTGCAGCCTTAGTAGGAGGAGGTGAAGGTGAAGTACTGACCGTAGGAAGCTTTGTATTAGGCTTTAACTTATTATAATCAATATCATTTTTGGCACTAGCAACAGCATTCGCCAGCTGATTATTGATTTCATCCGTCGTATAGTTGGTATACTTGTGAAATAAAATCACACCAAGACTATATAGAAGTCCACAAATGAGAACTATATTGATCACAATATTAAGCCTACTTCGTTTATGCTTTTTATGTTTGTATTTATGTACGGTGTATGTTTTGAAATTCTTTCTAATAGGAGTATATTTCTTTTCCTCTATAGGTTTTTCTGTTTTCTTATGCAATAAATGTAGCTTCATAGATATTTGTCCTCCTGATTTCAGTAAGTAAGAAAACCATATCAAATTTTATGTAATGATTATAACAAATATTGTCAAAAATGTCCATGAAATAGACGGTTTACCGAATAACAAAACCGATGCTACTTGAATATTATACTAGTGATGAACTCTATGAGGTGAAATATGCATAACTTATAATGACTGCTATTAGAACTGGTCATACGTAATCGTAAGATAGCAGAGTAATATAGGTTTGGATAATAAAATGAAATATATGGGATTCGGAAAGAAGCAAATGGAGCATAACACTGATAAGGTTCAGATTATCGTAACTAATCGTGAACTAAAGGAGATTGTAACAAGGATTACTAATAATTATTGTGTAAAATATGCTCTTCCAATGATAGATTCTGTAGTAATAGAAGTAGAGCGAGGGTTCACACAGTCGCTTCTTACTTGTGATTACCACATAAAAAAAGAAATGAATGTTGAGATGGATACCATTATTCATGCGCAAATGAATCGTGCTGCCCATATTATTCAGTTGGACACAGCAAGACAGCAACGTGTATTTGGTGAAGGTGTTGGAGTTGCTGTCCTTGACACAGGAGTTTATCCACATTCAGACTTAACATTTGGAAAAAATCGAATTATAGCATTTTATGATGTTGTGAATGGAAGACGATATCCATATGATGATAATGGTCATGGAACACATGCGTGAAGACACTATTCCTATCGAAGGAAGAACATTATTGTAGGAAATGGGACATGCTATAAGTAGGCCTAATGATATAATAAATGACATAACAAATTGAAATACAAATATTACCAAATAGTCGTTGTAAGTTTCGCGAAACGGTGCTACTATATAACCATGAAATATCGGAAACGTTACCGATAACGTTACCGCTATAAACACAACCGTACTAATCGAAGAGGATAATAGGCTACTTAAGAAAGTAAATAAGCAATGAAAAGAAGGAGAGAGAAGTATGAAAAAGAAGCTTATTAGCATGCTCATGATTCTGGTTGTAGCAGCAATCTATCTTACTGGCTGTGGGGATAGTGACAGTAAGAAGGCATCCAATGACGGCACAAAGAAAGGTAAGGTTTATTATCTAAGTTTCAAGCCTGAATCTGATCAGATCTGGCAGAACATTGCCAAAGAGTATCAGAAAGAAAAGGGCATCGAAGTCAAGGTTGTAACTGCAGCAAATGGTACATATGAACAAACCTTGAAATCAGAAATTGCGAAATCAGATGCACCAACATTATTCCAGATTAATGGTCCAGTAGGCTATCAAAATTGGAAAGATCATTGCCTCGACTTAAAGGATACTGATTTATATAGCTGGTTAATCGATAAGAATATGGCAGTAAAAGATGGCGACGGTGTTTATGGTATTCCATATGTTGTTGAAGGATATGGCATTATTTATAATGAAGAGATTATGGACAAGTACTTTGCATTAAGTGACAAAGCTGTAGATATCAATTCTACATCAGAAATCAAGAGCTTTGACATGTTAAAGAAAGTTGCAGAAGACATGACCGCTAAGAAAGATAAGTTAGGCATTGAAGGCGTATTTGCTTCAACCTCTTTATTACCAGGTGATGACTGGAGATGGCAGACTCATTTAGCTAACTTACCAATCTATTATGAATATAAAGACAAAGGAATTAATGATACAGATAAGCTTGAATTCAAATATGCAGAGAATTTCAAGAATATATTTGACCTATATATCAATAATTCATGTACAAAGCCACAAATGTTAGGCAGTAAATCAGTAGTTGACTCAATGGCAGAGTTTGCTCTTGGCAAAGTTGCAATGGTTCAGAATGGTAACTGGGGCTGGTCACAGATTGCTGAGACGAAAGGTAATGTTGTAAAAGAGGATAAAGTTAAATTCCTTCCTATCTATACAGGTATGCCAGAAGAAGAAAAACAAGGCTTATGTATTGGTACTGAGAACTTCTTCTGTATTAACAGTAAGGCATCCAAAGAAGACCAGCAGGCTTCTATTGATTTTATACAGTGGTTATATAACTCTGATTACGGCAAAAAAACTGTAACCAACGATTTGAAGTTTATTTCTCCATTCTCAACATTTAAAGATGATGAGAAACCTACGGACCCATTAGCAAAAGAAGTAATTAAGTACATGAGTGACACTTCCTTGAATACAGTATCATGGAACTTCACTTCTTTCCCAAGCCAGACGTTCAAAGATAATTTTGGAGCAGGCTTATTACAATATGCAAATGGCAAGGAGTCTTGGGACGATCTAAAAGCAGCAGTAATTAAAGATTGGGAAGCAGAAAAAACTGCTACGAAGTAACAGATAAAATTGAATATGCTACACCATTAGTTGACATATATGAATTACTTGATTATCAAGCACATCTTAGGCTGACTCCAAGATGACATAATTATTGGACTAAATAGAAAAGGGGCTTTCGCAAGATACGTGAATATCTTCGTATGGAGATTGTATTTTGGGGTGGCCCCCTTTTCTTACCTGAACAGGAATCGTAATGGCAAAAATCACGAGAAAAAAGTGGTTTATTATAGGAAGGAGCGTATCTATGCAGCGTACTTTGAAGAAATATTTCATTGTATTTACATTACCAACATTGATTGCTTTTGCCATTGCATTTGTCATTCCATTTGTTTACGGTATCTACCTTTCCTTTTGTTCTTTTACAACAGTAACTGATACAAAATGGGTGTGGTTTGATAACTATATAAAAGCCTTTTCAAACAATAAGGAATTTTTAAATGCACTTTGGTTTACAGCAAAATTTGCAGTTGTGGCACTAGTTAGCATTAATGTATTCGCCTTTTTACTGAGTTTGGCATTAACAAGGAAGATCAAAGGAACTAATATTTTTAGAACCATTTTCTTTATGCCTAACTTAATTGGCGGTATTGTTCTAGGATACATATGGCAGTGTATTATTAACGGTGTACTTTCAAAATTTGATTTATATCTACTAAGTGATAGCAAATATGGTTTTTGGGGATTGGTTATTCTAATGAATTGGCAAATGGTTGGATATATGATGGTCATCTATATTGCAGCATTGCAGAATGTTCCAAGTGACTTATTAGACGCAGCAAAGGTAGATGGTGCAGGTGCAATGCAGCGATTAAGGTATATCACCATACCAATGGTAATGCCATCAATCACGATTTGTACATTCTTAACGCTTAGCAACTCATTTAAATTATTTGATCAAAACCTAGCTCTTACTGCAGGCGCACCTGCAAAACAAACTCAGATGCTGGCATTGGATATCTATAATACATTCTATGGCAGAAATGGTTTTGAAGGTGTCGGGCAGGCAAAGGCCGTTATGTTCTTTGTCTTGGTAGCTGTAATTGCCTTTACACAGCTTCGCTTTACTAGAAGTAGGGAGGTAGAGTCATGATAAGGAAAGAGAAAATCTGCAACTTCTTTATTTATATAATACTAATTGCGTTAGTTGTATTATTCTTTGCTCCTGTATTCTTTGTAATACTGAATTCTTTTAAGGAGAAGCTTTATATAAGCAGTAATCCTTTTAGTATTCCAAAAGGAGAGATGTTTGCAAGCTTAACGAACTACACCAATGGAATTGAGAAAACTTCCTTTTTCCACGCATTTGGATGGTCTACCTTTATTACTGTAGGATCCGTATTGGTAATATTATTGTGTACAGCTATGACAGCTTGGTATATTACACGTGTAAAGTCAAAACTTACTTCCTTCTTATATTACATGTTTGTTTTTTCTATGGTTGTACCATTCCAGATGGTTATGTTTACAATGTCAAAACTGACAGATATGTTACATATGAATAACCCATTGGGAATGATCGTAGTTTATTTAGGATTTGGCGCAGGATTATCCGTGTTTATGTTTGCCGGCTTTGTAAAGTCAATTCCGGTAGAGATTGAGGAGGCAGCATTAATTGATGGCTGCAGTCCGATAAAAATGTTTTTCACAATTATTGTACCAATCTTAAAACCAACAGTAATTACAGTGGCAATTTTGAATACAATGTGGATATGGAATGATTATCTGTTACCATATTTAACAATTGGTTTATCCACGGAATATAAGACAATTCCAGTTGTGGTCCAGTATTTAATGGGATCATATGGTGCAAAAGACTACGGTGCATTAATGGCACTTCTTGTACTAGCAATTATTCCAATTATTATATTCTATCTTTGCTGCCAGAAATATATTATTAAGGGCGTAGTAGCAGGGGCAGTGAAAGGTTAAGCAAAGGAGAGATTATAGTGCGTGGAAGCGGTATTTTATTACCTATTTCGAGTTTGCCATCGAAGTATGGCATTGGGAGCTTTTCAAAAGAGGCCTTTGAGTTTGTAGACCGACTCAATAAGGCTGGACAGAAGTATTGGCAAATTCTACCCATAGGTCCTACGGGATTTGGAGATTCTCCATATCAGGCACTATCTACATTTGCAGGTAATCCTTACTTTATTGATTTGGATCAATTAGTAGAAGAAGGATACTTATTACAAGAGGAAGTTGAGAGCTTAGATGTAGGCGACGATGAAAGAAATGTCGATTATGGAAAGGTATATAATACCCGAAATGAGATATTAGAGAAGGCATTTGCACGATTTAAGGAACACATAGAAGATGAATTTTATCAATTTGAAGAAGAAAATAGTTATTGGCTGCAGGACTATGCATTTTATATGGCTGTAAAAAAAGCACATAATGGAGCAAGCTATGTTACTTGGGAAGAAGATATTCGATTAAGGAAGTCGGAAACGGTAGTCCATTATGAAAAAGTATTGGAAGAGAATATCCTATGCTATAAATTTCAGCAGTATATGTTCTTTAAGCAGTGGCACAAGTTGAAAGATTATGCAAATAGGAAAGGAATTAAGATTATCGGAGATATTCCATTCTATGTTGCAACAGATAGCGCAGACTGTTTTTCACAGCCATCTTTATTTCAATATGATGAAAAGAATACTCCAACCCATGTGGCTGGCTGTCCTCCGGATGCATTCTCAGAGAATGGACAGCTATGGGGAAATCCACTGTATGACTGGGAATATTTAAAGAATACAGATTATGAATGGTGGATTAACCGAATTCGCCATAGCTTAATTATGTATGATATTATCCGACTGGATCATTTTAGAGGATTTGAAGAATATTATGCAATTCCAGCTGGAAGCAGTACGGCAAAAGTCGGAGCATGGAAGCGAGGACCAGGTATTGAGTTCTTTAAGACCATAAAGCGTGTGCTTGGAGATGTATCAATTATTGCAGAAGATTTGGGATTTTTAAATGAGGCAGTATACAGTCTTGTTAGAGAAAGCGGCTTTCCTGGAATGAAAGTATTGCAATTTGCATTTGATTCTAGAGAAGACAGTGACTATCTTCCTCATAATTATGATAAGAACTGTGTGGTGTATACAGGAACCCATGACAATAATACAGTTCTTGGTTGGTATCAAGAAATTAGTAGTACGGATCAGGAATTTTTAAAGGACTATATGAATTTGCAGGAAGACAATATGAGAGAGTTAAATTGGAATATTATCCGATTGGCATTATCTAGCGTAGCAGATACTTGCATTATACCGATTCAGGATTATTTAGGGCTTGGAAGTGAAACAAGAATTAATCGTCCTGGATCACAGGGGGCGAATTGGAAATGGCGAATGAGAAAAAATGAATTTAGTGATGAATTAGTAAAGAAAATAAATCATTTAGTAACATTATATGGAAGAAAGTAAGAAGAGAATAATCTTACGTAATAAATGTAAGAGGGGATTAGAATGGAACAGATTACAATTAAAGATATTGCAAAACTATGTGGCGTTGGTGTGAGTACGGTTTCTAGGGCAATTAATAATCATCCAGATATAAATACAGAGACCAAAGAAATGATCTTAGAGGTTGTGAAGGAATATAATTATGTGCCCAATAATAGTGCAAGAAATTTAAAGAGATATGATGCCAAAGCTATAGCAATTTTAGTCAAAGGGATGAACAATCCTATGTTTTCAACGATGCTTACAATTATGGAAGAGGAAATTAAGTGTAATAAATATGCCCTTGTTCTTAGGCATGTTAAGCCAAATGAAGATGAGATTGATGTTGCTATTGAACTGGAGAATGAAAGACATTTAAGAGGAATTGTATTTTTAGGTGGTTTCTTTGTTCATTCGGAGGAAAAGCTGGCATTAATTAATGTTCCATTTATAATCAGCACAGTGAGCAGTATTACTGAGAATATTGACAAAAGTAAGTATTCTTCAATCGCAGTGGACGATCGATTAGAAAGTTATAAGGCAGTTGAATACCTAATTAAACAGGGGCATAAAAAGATAGCGATTATAACAGCTGCAAAAGCAGATCAAAGTATTGGACGACTTAGGCTAGAAGGATATTGTAATGCATTAAAAGAATATGGAATTGAAGTACAAGAGAGCTTGATTGGATATATGCCGGAAGATTGTAGAGAGTATTCCTACCGAAATGGCTATGCAGTAATGAAGGAGTTATTAGATCGAGGACCAAAGTTTACAGCAGTATTTGCAATTTCAGATATTTTGGCAATTGGAGCATGTAAGGCAATCTTTGAGGCAGGAAAATCAATTCCAGAGGATTACTCTGTAGTGGGGTTTGATGGAATTGAGATGGCGGGATATTATCACCCATCCATTACAACCATTAGTCAGCCGGTAAACCAATTGGCTCAAGAGTCCATTCATATTTTATTCGATGTAATTAAAGGAAAATCCGTACATAAGCATAAGATGCTGCCGGCAGAATTATCAATCGGTGGATCAACGAGAAATATCATACGTTTTTAGAAGAAGGGATACCCAGGTAATCATTTTATTACAGGGGCAATCCCTTTTGCATAATGCAATAAATTAATCATAAAATATAGTAAGAGATAAAGTAAAGGATATACGGTATGAAGCAGGAAAATATAAAGTGTAAAATCGAGGTTGTTCATCATTTTAAGAGTGAGGATGAGAAAGAACGAAGGAAACATTTGTATCAGATACTGCTGGAATATAAAGAGCATTTACAGGCAATACAAGAAATGGATGGAGAGGAGGAGGTAAAAAATGACCATGGCAGCCCTCTATATTAGACTGTCCAAGGAAGATGAGGAAAAGAGATATGATGGAGATGAAAGTGAGAGTATAAAGAACCAGCGCTTGCTTTTATTACAATATGCCAGTGCCCATAGTTATCAAGTGTATAATATTTATGTAGATGAAGATTATTCAGGCCTTTATGATACAAAGCGGCCAGCATTTTACCAAATGTTAAAGGATGCTAGAGAAGGGAAGTTTGACACGATATTGTGTAAGTCACAAAATCGTTTCTCTAGGAATATGGAACATATAGAAAAGTATTTACATAAAGAGTTTCCATTATTAGGAGTCCGATTTATTGGAGTAGTGGATGGAACCGATACCGCATTCAGTTCTGGAAAAAAGGCAAGACAGATCAATGGACTGGTAAATGAATGGTATTGTGAGGATTTATCAGAAAATATTAAGGCAGTGTTACAGAAGAAAATGGAGGATGGACAATATATTTCTGCATTTGCCACATATGGATATAAAAAGGATGAGGAAGATCATCATAAGATAGTAGTGGATCAAGTAGCAGCCGGAATTGTAACCTATATTTATCAATTGTATTTGGCAGGCAATGGGATTGGAAAGATTGCAGAAATTTTATCATCTAAGCATATTCCAACACCATTACAGTATAAGCATATGCAAGGATTAAAGTATCAGACTCCGAAGGGATATTATAGTGAAAGTGGATTGTGGAGTATTTCAACAATAAAGAGAATCTTGTCAAATCCGATCTATATTGGAACATTAATTCAAGGAAGAGAACGAAAGGTTAGTTATAAAGATAAAAAGGTTGTCCTTTTACCAAAAGAGAAGTGGCATGTGATTGAACATAATCATGAGCCAATTATTAAAAAAGAGGTATTTGATCAGGTACAGACACTTCTTGGAGAACGAAGAAAGTCGTTTGGAAAAAAGACATTAGAGAATAAAGTAACGAATATATTTGCTGGGAAATTGGTTTGTGGTGACTGTAAAAAAACACTTTATAAAGCAAGTACTAGCCGAAATAAAGCCTATCATTACTATATGTGTCAGCTGTATAAGCGATCGAATCGCAGGGAATGCAGCCGCAATGCAATTCGTTCCGATGAGTTAGAGAATGTGGTATTAGAAAATGTTAATCGTTTAGTGAAGCATTATATTACAAAGAATGAACGACAGGTATTGCAAGGAAGCTTCCATAGGGAGGATATGAAGAAGGCGGATATGGGACGCCTGGTAGGTGAAAAAGAACATATTCTAAAAGCAATGAGTATGTTATATATAGATTATTCGAAAGGATCTGTTTCTGAGAATGATCGGATAGAAATTCAAGAGCTATTATATAAGTCACTTAAGGATACCGAACGGGAGATTACCGAATTAGCGGTAACGAGCAATGAAGAGAAAGAAGAGAAAAAAAAGGAAATAGAGATTAAGAAGTTAGATTATTATTTAATACAATCGTTAATCCAAACCATTGAAGTCAGTGTAAAAGAGGATTCTGGAAAGGTTAAGCTAGTGTTCTTCTGGAATATTTAGGAATTTAAATATCAAGCACATGTGTGTGGGATCATTGCAGGAAATGGCCATGAATCAGGTGGAGAATATATGGGAATAGCTCCAAGCTGCAATATTATTGGAGTAAAAGTATTGAATAATAAAGGAAATGGTAATGTATCAGATGTATTAGCAGGTTTACAGTGGGTAGTGAATAATAAGGAACGATATAATATTAGAATAGTGAATATTTCAGTAGGAACCACGTCATCTGATTGTTATGATGAGAATTCAGCATTAGTAAAAGGTGTGAATGCTGTTTGGGATGCAGGAATAATTGTAGTAGTGGCAGCAGGAAATAATGGACCAAAACCAAAATCAATTTCAACGCCAGGAATTAGTAGGAAAGTGATTACAGTAGGTGCCTCCGATGATGATGTAAGTGTTGAACTTTCAGGAAGCAGGGCAAAAGATTATTCAGGAAGAGGACCTACGAATGCATGTATAAAGAAGCCGGATGTGGTAGCACCAGGATCCAATATAGTTTCTTGTAATGTGACCAAGCCGAGAGGTGGATTTAACTTTTTTGCACCAAAACGAGAAGTTCAGCTTTATACGATAAAAAGTGGGACCTCTATGGCTACACCAATGGTATCGGGAGCAATTGCATTATTACTAGATAAATATCCAGAAATGACGACTCAGGAAGTTAAGCTTCGAATTAAGAATAGTTGTATTGATATGGGCCAGCCTTGGAGTAAACAGGGATGGGGACTTCTCAATATCAGAGAACTATTAAAGTGAATAGATAAAATGGTATTAATTAATTGAATTATAAACACCATTTCGTTATAATTGATACTATAATTATTATGACGGTAAAATACTAGGGAGTAAATGAAATGTTTGATTTTAAATTCGATTGGAAAGAAGAGCTTGAGATTGGGATTCCCCGAATTGATGTGCAACATAAGGAATTATTTCATATAGTAAGAGACATGGAACAATTGCTTATTACAAGATGCATTGGTGTTAGTAATCAACAATTAATTGATGTAGTGAGACAGTTAAGAGAGTTTGTATCATATCATTTTTATGAAGAAGAACAGCTTATGAATGAATATGATTATTCATTAAAGGAAGCTCATATTAAGTCCCATAACAAAATGAATGAAATGGTGTTAGCAATTGATTTACCTAAATTAGGAGAAATGCCATTTGATGAACTTAAAAAAATTAAAGATAATACACAGGACTGGATTTTTGAGCATATGTTTAATGCAGATAAACACATGGCATTAGAGATTATACAGAAAATGCAACAACAATAAAATAAGCAAGGGCTATTATACAGAGTAATAAAATGTATAATAGCCCTTTTTTCTATCATAATATAAAGTTGAGAATTGTATTATTATTTACGAAATAAGGAGAAAATGAGAAAAAATGGTTTTTTAAATGAATATATATGTAAAAAACGATAAAAAAACTAATAAATATTCATTTTTCGCTTGCATATTCTGAATAATGTTACTATAATGCAATAAGATACACGTAACAAACAAGGAACAGGAGTAAGTATGGAAAAATCAAATCGTAATTTACAAAATTATTTGAAATTTATTCTTCCGTCATTAGTCGGAATTGTTTTATTTATTCTTCCAATTAATGATCATGGACAGTTTACAATACCTATTGCAGTATTATCTAATTTATTAATGGAGTTTTTTGCAAAGTATATTAATGTTATTTTAGTCGTGTTAATTTGCACTTCCTTTTTTGGAAGTATTCTTATAAAAGTTATTAAAAAAATAAATTCGGAAACAAAGCTATTAAAATTTGAGTTAATTGCAACTTTATTTGATATTAAGCCACTTAGCTTAGTAATCCGTGGAATATCAACAGTATATGTTGTGATTACATACTTCTTTCCACAGTATGAAGTCATTGCATCTACAGCAACAGGAGGACTTGTATTTTCAGACTTGCTACCTGTATTATTTAGTATTTTTTTATTAGCAGGAATTTGTCTTCCTTTATTATTAAACTTTGGTCTATTAGAGTTTGTTGGAACCCTATTAATCAAAGTAATGCGTCCAGTATTTGGGCTGCCAGGAAGAAGTGCAGTAGATGCAATTGCTTCTTGGTTAGGTGATGGAACAATCGGTGTATTATTAACAAGCAAACAATATGAGGACGGTTACTATACAGAAAAAGAAGCATGTGTCATTGGGACAAACTTCTCCTTAGTATCCATTACATTCAGCCTTGTTGTCATTAATACGGTTGGTCTAGGAAATATGTTTTTACAATTTTATTTAACAGTGACATTTGCATGTATCATCGCAGCTATTGTAATCCCTAAATTACCACCATTATCAAGAAAACGTGATACGTTGATTGATGGAACAAAACCAGAACATTTAGAGGAACAGGAAGGCAAGGCAAGCGCATCTTACGGCGTGCAATGTGCATTAGAAAAAGTTGAAAATATTAATGTATTTGAAAGTATTATCATTGATGGCATGAAGAATGTAATCGATATGTGGATTAGTGTAATTCCAATCGTAATGATGGTTGGAACAACAGCCCTAATTATAGCAGAATATACGCCAATCTTTAAATATTTAGGACTTCCATTTGTACCAATTTTACAAGTATTAGGACTTCCGGAAGCACATGCAGCAGCTCAGGCAATGTTTGCAGGCTTTGCAGATATGTTAATTCCATCCGTTATGGTAGCAGATTCTGTGCAAAGTGATATCACAAGATTTGTTGTTGCAGCGGTATCAGTTTCTCAGTTAATTTATTTATCTGAGGTTGGAGCATTATTACTTGCTTCCAAGATCCCTGTAAAATTAAAAGATTTAGTGATTATATTTATTGAACGTACCTTAATCACGCTACCGATTATTGCAGGGATTGCGCATCTATTATTCTAGATAAGAGTTTCCAAGCAATAGGACGTAGAAAAAGAAAAAAAGTAGTTGTTTATCAAATGACAGCTGTCACCGAAACCGAGTGGCAGCTGTTTTTTTCTTTGGCATTAAAAGGTGGAAAAAAATCTGATAAAGTGTAAAAATTAGTATAGGTTAAAACTTGAAATTAGCGAAAGATAAGGTACAATGGTAGATATAAGGAAAAATATAGAATTTACATAACTTATAGGTGAAAGAATGAGATATTTAAAAAAATGGCTACATGAACTTTGTCGATTGCATAGAAATATAAAGCTTAAAGAGAGATTACTCATTGTTTATACACTATGTGGGATTATACCATTGGTGGCGGTTAGTGTTTATTTTAGTAATGGGACTAACAATACATTGATCAAACAGTCGGAGCAATCAGAGTTTGCTGAACTATCCTTAATTCAGGATGCATTAAATGAAAATATTAGGGTAGTCACCGATGTATCAAAAAAGCTATATTTTGATCCGAACATTGAGCATATTGCATTTTCTAATTACAACAGTTATAAAGAGGTGTTAAATGACTATCGGAATTACACAAAGTTTACAGAATATCTTACCGATTATCATCAGGAGATTAGTAGCATTACTATGTATCTAACAAATAAGACGATTGCAAATAGTGGTAGCTTTATTTATGCTGATCAGAATATTCGTAATTCAGAATGGTACAAGGATACTATTTTAGCCGATGGAAAACCAATTTGGAGTTATGTATACAGCAATTTTAATATGAGGAATTCGCTTCGATTAACAAGGGTAATTAAGACGGCAGAAGGTAAGACAGTAGGCGTACTCTCTATTGTAATGCAGAACAAGCGGACGGAGCTCCCGATAGCTAATCGCAGTAACAACACAGTAATGCTATTAAATGATAAAGAAGTAATACATACAAATAATCAGGATATCGACCTAAAAGAACTGATTCAGCTAGTTCAGTCCATACCTGAAGATGAAAATGAAAACTATAAAAAGGTTATTTATAATGATGAAACTTGTATCCTGACATATGAGAGAATTCGACCAACCTATTCAGAGTCCTACTTTACGATTGCAAGCATTCGGCCATATAGTGAGATTCTGGCAGCAACAGATCATAGTAAGCGTACAGGATTTTTCTTTATAGTGATATGTGTTTCTCTATCGTTAATCTTAATCATTACATTTTCCCATAAGTTTAGTCAACGAATGAATATACTGAAGCGTGAAATGCATAAGGCAGCGAATGGGGATTTTCATATTGAAAGTGTATCAGGACAAAATGATGAGATTAGCGAATTATATGATGATCTACATAAGATGATTGAAAGTATTCAGATATTAATGTCTAAGATTGTTGAAGAACAGGTGCAAAAAGAAAAGATATATTCAAGACAAAAGGACGTTGAATTTAAGATGCTGGCAAGTCAAATCAACCCTCATTTTCTTTATAATACGTTAGAGACCATTCGAATGAAAGCAAGAGTAAATCATCAAAGTGATATAGAAGATTTAGTAAAGATGCTTGCAAAAATGATGCGAAGGAATATTCAGGTAGGCGACCGACTTGTCTCGATAAAGTCTGAAATTGAGTTAGTAGAGTATTACCTGAAAATTCAGCATTATCGATTTGGAGATCGTATTCAGTATAAGATTGAAGTGGAAAAAGAGTTAGAGAATAAGCCAATTTTACCATTGCTAATTCAGCCTATTGTTGAAAATGCATTTGTACATGGGCTGGAATCCAAAGAGGGATCTGGCTTGTTGAAGATTGTAGTGAGAAAGCAAGAGAGAACAATTCAGATCATAGTAGAGGATAATGGCATTGGAATTTCAACGAATCATCTAGAGGAACTTTTAGCATCTATGAATGATTTAGATGAATTAGATAAAAGTCATATCGGACTAAGTAATGTAAATCAAAGGATTAAACTTCTATATGGCATGGAGTATGGAATTATGATTGAGACAGTTGAAAATCAGGGAACAACTGTAGTGATTTCATTACCTATAGAAGCTGATTAAACAATATTCTTAAAGGAGAGACAAATGTATAAAGTACTAATTGTTGACGATGAGACAATTGTTCGCCAGGGAATCAGACAGTTAATCGAATGGGAGAAGCATGGATTTGAAATCTGTGCAGAAGGTATTGATGGAAAAGATGGACTAAAAAAGATAGGGGAGTACCAGCCGGATCTAGTACTGGTAGATATTAAGATGCCAGGTCTTTCAGGAATTGAGCTGGTTAAAGAGGCAAGAAAACAAGGATATAAAGGGGTATTTCTAATATTAACGGGTTATTCTGATTTTTATTTTGCCAAGTCCGCAATAAATCTAGGGGTAAAGGGATATCTTTTAAAACCAATTGATGAGGATGAAGTGCATGGAATGCTGGATGAGATCAAACAGGAGCTTGATCAGGAAAGATTTCATGAATCTTATGTATCGGTGAGTGTGAAGAAAGCAAAACAAGAGGTACTTCGAAGAGTACTGTCGCACCGGCTTGAAATGGCATTACTACAGAAAGATGTGGCACTATATCATATTGATTTTTCATCAAACTGTTATTGTGTCTGTATTGCCAAGTTTAATAGCCACATGCTGGAGGATGAATGTATTCTTGAGAAATCTGTAATTGATGACAAGCTAGATACATTATTAGTGGGGATTAATAATGTCGAAACTATTACCGAGGAAGATAAGGCGATACTGATTCTAAAGGGACATACTTATGAGAAAGCATGTGAGATGTTATGTGCAAACAATCAGAGAATCAAAAATCGAGAAGGAGAGGCTTTCTTTTTAACATTTGGACATACGGTAGTTTCATGGAAAGATCTCGTATATTCTTATGAATGTGCGAAACTTTTGTTGGATTACGAGTTTTTATATGACTCAGAAGGTGCTTTAACCATAAAGGTATTTGAAAATGTGGAGCAGGGCTATCTTGAAAACTTTGTAGAGCGTCTTTGTAATATGATAGAGGTTGGAAATAAAGACGGAATCCACCAGGCGCTGCAAAATTATGAGAATCATATCAAGACAAGCCTGATTCAAGAATCCGAGGTGAAGGTCCTTACAGCACAAAATCTTATATTATTACATAATAATTTATGTAAACGATATGAGAAGATTAAAGACCATTTCCCAAGCTTAAGCCAGATTACTTCCAGAATTATGGAGGCTACATCGATAGAGCAGTTGAAGGAACATGTTACAAAATTTGCATATCAGCTTTGTGACTGCATCGGCAATACTTCCTCAGATAATGTAGTGAAACGAATGTATGCCTATATGGATAAAAATTATGATAAAGAGTTGAAACTTGAGAACATTGCTAAAATGTTTAACTACAATAGTGCCTATTTAGGAAAGGTATTTAAGAAGGAATTTGGCGAAAGTTTCAATGTTACGTTAGATAAAATCAGAATTGAAAATGCGAAAAAGTTCTTATTATCAGGGAGCATGAAGGTATATCAGGTGTCAGAAAAGGTTGGATTTAGTAATATCGACTATTTCTGTTCTAAGTTTAAGAAGTACGTAGGGGTAAGTCCAAAGGAGTTTAAGAAAGAAAAAGTCAATTAAAAGTAACTATTTATGCAACGAGCACAGAAAAAACCTGAATTTTTAGTCATAGAAATTATAATAACTAAAAATTTATGTATTTCATGTATAATAACTCAGGTGTAAATTACCTAATGTTTCCTATATACTATAGTTAAGTCATTAAACTATTAAAAATAAATAGGAGGGCAAAATGGAACGAACGAAAAAATCAGTAAATGTTATATATGTTGTGTTACGTCTTTTGACAGTTCTTTCTTGCATCGGTTTATTTGTATCCTCATTAAATCCTGCCAGAATATCAGATTTAGTCAGTAAGACAGCATCTCTTTTTACATCCGCGATATCTTATTCAAATACAAAAGAAGGCTTTACCAGAGCATTATCAGCAGGCTGGATTAGCCAAGGAACAATTACTTTATTATATGTATCCAGTTTATTTACATTCTTAGGGATTTGTGCTGTAATCGCTGGTGCATGTATGTCAGTTGGTACAAGAAAGTTACAAAGATTAGGACTTTATTTAAACATCGGTGGATCTGTAGTAGGTATTATTTCTATTGCGGGTATCTATATGGCATATAACCAATTATTTGACAGCCCACTTGTTTCCAAATTACAGCCAATATTCAGTGCTGGGTACTATTTTTATTGGGCAATCCTTGCAATTATATTAATTTTGAGCATTATAGTACTAGTATTATCTCCAAAAGTAGAAAAAAATGAGAAGTATGGAATGGAAAGCAAATATAAACTGTTCTTATTATTTGTACCATTTATTGCATTAATATTCGTTTTCTCTTATTTACCATTATGGGGTTGGAGATATGCATTCTTTGATTATAAATCAGGTGGTACGATTACCTTAGACTCCTTTGTAGGATTTAAGTACTTTACAATGTTATTCCAAAATGCTTCTACAAGAAGCGATATTGTTAAAGTTCTTAGAAATACATTAGCAATGAGCTTCTTAGGAATTGGTACTTCATGGGTAGCTATGGCATTTGCAATTTTCATTAATGAAATTAAATGTAAACCATTTAGAAGAATGATTCAGACATTGACGACGATTCCAAACTTTATCAGTTGGGTTTTAGTTTATGCAGTAGCATTCGCAATGTTTTCTACAGAAGGTTTCATCAACAGCGTTATAGGTGGAACGACAAATTACCTAATGAGCGGAAGTCATATCTGGCTTAAGATGTTAGCTTGGGGCTTATGGAAAGGTACAGGCTGGAGTGCAATTATTTATATCGCAGCTATTTCAGGTATTGATCAACAATTGTATGAAGCTGCAACCGTTGATGGTGCAGGCAGATTCCAAAGGATGAGACATATTACTCTTCCAGGTTTAGTTCCTACCTATTGTGTATTACTTTTATTAGCAGTTGCGGGTATATTAAGCAATGGTATGGATCAATACTTAGTATTTGAAAATCCACGTAATACAGAAACAATCCAAGTACTTGATCTATATGTTTACAAATTAGGTATTCAAAACGGTCGTATTCCATTATCTACTTTAATAGGTATGGTTAAATCTATAGTCAGTGTAGTATTGCTATTTGGTGCGAATAAGATTTCTAAAGCTGTTCGTGGCGAAAGTATCATATAGGGAGGGAAATGGAATATGTCAAAGAAAGTCAAACAACAAAAAGTATTTTATAGAAGAAAACCTTCAGACATTGTATTTAACATAATCAATTATGGTGTATTTGGAATATTTGCAATTGCATGTTTCTTCCCATTTTACTACATCTTCATTAACACAATCAGTAATAATGATTTAGTTAAAAGGGGCGCAATTAAATTAATTCCTAAGGGATTACAGCTTCAGAACTACTTAGCATTACGTCAGGTGGATGAACTTGGACGAGCATTTCTAGTAACCGTAGGACGAACAGTCCTTGGTACTGCACTTATGGTACTTGCTTCTGCATTTATTGGTTATATTGTAACAAAACAGGAGATGTGGCATCGTAAGTTATGGTATCGTTTTATGATCGTCACAATGTATTTTAATGCAGGTATCATTCCATGGTTTGTTACATTATCTGCATTAAACTTAACAGGTACTTTCTGGGGATATATCATTCCTGGTATTGTGGCACCTTACAACATTATCTTAGTTAAAACGTACATAGAGTCAATTCCGGCAGAGCTGGAAGAGAGTGCTCAGATGGATGGAGCTTCTTATATGACCGTATTTAGAAAGATTATCTGGCCATTAAGCAAGCCAATCTTAGCAACAATTGCAATCTTTGGTGCAGTTGGACATTGGAACTCTTTTACTGATTCCATTATCTTAATGTCTTCTACTCCAAAGTGGTATACCTTACAACATATCTTATACAACTACTTAAATAAGACAACAAATATTCAGGCAATGATGTCAAATCCAGATATGATTGCCAGTGGAAACCAGTTAAATGAGAAAGCAATTAAGTATACCGTATCCATGGTGTCCGTTATCCCAATCTTAATTGTATATCCTTTTATGAATCGTTACTTTGAAGAAGGTATTATGTTAGGAGCTGTAAAAGGTTAAGGTATGTCTTTTAGCCATTGCACATGGCTTAAGATAAATGATTTAAAACAAAAAATATTTAAACATAAAAGAGGAGGAGATTATATGTTTAATTTTAAAAAAGTTGCTTCGGCAGTGACGCTGGCTGCAGTTGCAAGTACGACAATGCTTGGGTGTGCCAGAACAACGAGTACAACAACGACAACGACGACGGAAGCAACCAAAGCAGATCCAAATTCAAAACAATTAGAAGCTGATAATTTAAAGGATATTATTCCTGAACAGACATTAAAGTTAGATGTTTATACACAAACAGCAAACTATAATGGTATGCAGACTGGATGGTTTGCAAAAATAATAAAGGACAAATTTAATGTTGAATTAAATATCATCAGTGATGCCAATGGTATTTTTGATACGTTAATGGAGAAAGATAACTTAGGCGATATTGTAATCTTTGGTGATAATGGTGATAAATATAAACAAGCTGCAACAAGTGGAAAGTTATATGATTGGGATGCACAGAATGAACATTTATGTTCCAAATATGCACCATACATTTGGAATCATATGCAAACAGCATTAGAGCAAAATAGAGGAATTACCAAAGAACAAAATAAGATTTATGGTTATGGATACAATGTAGCATCTAGCTCAGATTCTCATGGCTCCTTCTTCTATCATCCAGATATTCGTTGGGACTTATATGAACAAATTGGAATGCCAGAAGTTAAAACATTAGAGGATTATATTCCAGTATTGAAAAAGATGCAGGAAATTTGCCCTAAATCTGATTCAGGAAAGAGTACTTATGGTGTATCCCTATTTAAAGACTGGGATGATAACTATGTAATGTATGTAAAGGCTACGGCAGCTTTATATGGATATGATGAATTTGGTTTTGGTCTTTATGATGTAGATACACAAACATTCCAAGGTGCATTAGAAAAAGACGGTATGTATTTAAGATGTTTGAAATTCTATAATAAATTATATCAAGAAGGATTACTTGATCCTGATTCAATGACTCAGACAGCTACAGAGGCTGGTGAAAAGTTTAAAGATGGTGCTGCATTCTTTGACTTATTTACTTTTAATGGTGCTACGAACTACAATAGTACAGAGCATTTAAAAGCAGGAAAGGGTATGTTTGCATTACCAGCAGCAGACTCTAAGACAATCTGTTATGGTAACAGTTTATTAGGTGGTAACAGACAATGGTGTATCGGTGCAAAATGTAGTAATCCAGAATTAGCAATGGCCATTATCAATTACTTAGCAACTCCAGAAGGTACTCTTGTTAACTATAATGGACCTAAGGGTGTATGCTGGGATTACGATGAAAATGGTGATACCTATTTAACTGAATTAGGTCTTGAATGTAAGAAGAGCTCTAAAACTGAGTTAAACAAAGATGGTTATACTGGACAATATGGTGATGGTACAAACCAAATGAACATTACTTCTTGGAGTATTGATGATATTAACCCAGATTCAAAATCCAAAGAAACTTATAACTATTTATATTGGAAAACTTACCTTGCTACAGAGCAGACAGATATCCAAAAGAAATGGGAGAAATGGAATGGCGGATATATCAAATCCGATGAATACATTGAACAAAAATGTAAATATACAGTTTCTCCACTTACTTCCTATGTAGCAACTGAAAAGGATGAATCTCTAAAGACTAAATGGGAACAAGTTAAGACATGTATTAGAAAGTATACATGGAATGCAATCTTTGCAAAGAATGACGATGAGTATAATCAAATCGTAGATAAGATGATTTCAGAAGCAAAAGGTTATGGATATGATGAATGTACAGAGTTCCAGCAAAAAGAAGCTGAGAAGAGAAAACAATGCGAAGATGCAGTAAAATCAGCATCAACATCTACAACAAAGACAGACAGTACAGCAAAATAATAAGTATTATTCAACTAGCAGGGCAGTGGGGAGACTCACTGCCTTGTTGATTTTACAGGAAAAAACCGATATAATGTAAATTATACCAAATATAGGATTTTGAAGGGGGAATGCAAGTGAAACGATTGCTTTCGAGCGTACTTCTTGTCAGTACACTAGTTTGTTCTCTAGGTTCTTGTAGCAATCAATCCAATACTGAGATATCAGACCCGATTACATTTGTTTTTTATAATGCAGACGGAGCAGAGGAGACATGGAGTGACCCAGTAGCTAAACAAATCACAAGAAAGACGGGAGTCACGTTGAACATTGATTCTCCTGTAAATAGTGATGAAAAAAGAGTGAAGCGAATGATTGCATCAGGAGAATACCCAGATTTTCTTTATGCAAAGGGGGAAAGCCAAAGTCTGATTGAAGCAGGAGCTTTGATGGATCTGACAGAATTAATTGATCAGTATGGACCCAATATAAAAAAACTATATGGGGATGAGTTTCAAAAGTTAAAGTATAGTAAGGGAAATCCAGGTATTTATTTGCTTTCCAGCTGGCAAGTTGGGGGAGAGATTGTATCTACTTCGGGAACTGCACAGCTTCAGTGGGCTGTTTTAAAAGAAAATCAATATGTGATACCAAAGACATTATATATGTATGAAAAGGCAATCAGGACTTATATGAATAAGTACCAGACCATCAATGGTAAGGATACCATTGGAATTTCCCTTTGTTGTTCCGACTGGCATTGGTATACCACGTTATCGAATCCTGCTGGATTTATTGCAAATGGTTCTCCTGATAATGGCCAGTGGATTATAGAGAACAGTACATATAAAGCAAATTATAAGACCTCCTACAAAGGACAAAAAGAATATTTTAAGTGGTTAAATCAGATGTATTTAGAGGGAATTTTAGATCCGGAATTTGCAACGCAGACAAATGAGGAGTATCTAGAAAAGATTGCAGAAGGAAGAGTACTTGGAATTATGGATGCAGACTGGCATTATGCAGGAGCAGTGGCTTCCCTAAAGGCCAGCAACCAGTATGAGCGCACGTATGCGTCATTACCTGTTACAATGAATGATACAATAAAATGTGCTTCCTTACAGAAACAAGGATTAAAGACCGGATGGGGCATCGGAATTACAAAAGCATGCAAGGATCCGGTAAGAGTAATTCAGTTTATAGATTATCTTTGCTCTGAGGAAGGTCAGATCCTACTTAATTGGGGAATAGAAGGCATTCATTATTTTGTTGATGAGGAAGGAAAGCGCTATCGAACGGCAGAAGAAATAAAGAAATATAATGAGGATACGAATTATAAAGAGAGAACAGGTATTGAAATACACAGATACCCATTTCCAAGCTATGGAGGCAACATACTAGACTCCACGGGGAATCCTTATACGCTAACGAGTACAGTATCACTGGAAAGTCAGTATGATGAGGAGCAGAAGGCTGCATTAGCGGCCTGGAATGTAAAAGACTTAATTGATATTTTTCCAGGATCTGAGGAATTTGAGACACAGGAATATTCACCGGTATGGACCGATACATTACCGAAGGAGTTAAAGGACCTACAAGATGAGTTAGATAGAATTTCTTGTAGGGGATTGGTTGATTGCATTATTTGTGATTCAGAACAGTTTGAAGAGGAATGGGATAACCTACAGGAGAACCTTGATAAAGCAGGAAGAAAGCAAGCAGAGAAGATGCTTACTGAGTATATACAGGAAGAGGTAGGAAAATAAATCTTAGGAGGAAACGAGATGAAGTTTTTTAGTGTCGACGGCAAATTATTTACTGGGTTTAATAAGATATTAGATATTATGTATTTAAACATACTATGGATTTTATTCAGCCTGCCCATCATCACCATAGGAGCATCTACAACAGCTGCATTTCAGCTGGCGATGAAAATGGTAAATGATGAGGAGGGGTATATAGGGAGAGGCTTCGTTAAGGCATTTAAAGAAAATTTCAAACAGTCAACAATTGTCTGGATCATTATGATGGTACTTGGAGAAATATTGTATATAAATTATCAGTTGATTGGTAATTTAAAGAATCCACCGATTATATTATATGTAGTTACAGTGATTGCTACATTTCTATATGTAATTGTATTTATTGCAGTATTTCCACTTATTGCGCGTTATGAGAATACCATTAAGCAAACATTGATTAATTCCTATATGATTACAGTAAGGCATTTAGGACATACTGTAGGGATGCTTTTACTACTTGGTATTTTTGGATTCTTCTATATTATTTCCAATATTACATTAATCTTTGGAAGCTTTATTATACCGGGATTACTTATTTATATAGCAAGCTCTTGTTATCTGAAAATCTTTCAAAAGGTAGAAGGGGCGAGAGAAGCAACAATACAAGCAAAAAAAGAATTAGAAGAGGAAAAAGCGCGAAATATGTAGATTACACTTAATAAAAATTAGTTTAATATGCCTTTTATTGACATGAATGGATAAGTTTGATAATATAAACAATCAGAAGGAAAGGAGTTTTAAATATGCCAAAGTTAAATGAAAACTATTTGAATTTAAAAGAAAGCTATTTATTTGCTGAAATTGCACATAGAGTAGATGCCTTTACAAAAGCAAACCCAGATAAGAAAGTCATCCGTTTAGGTATTGGTGATGTTACATTACCATTAGGAGAAAAGGTAATCACAGCATTGCATGAAGGTGTTGACTGCATGGCCAGCTCTGAAACATTCAAAGGATATGGCCCTGAAAAAGGCTATGAAATGGTTCGTAATTCAGTAGTGGAATACTATGAAAGAAATGGTGTTTCTATTGATGCTGATGAAGTATTTATCTCCGATGGAGCAAAAAGTGATACAGGTAATATTACTGAATTATTTGACAAAGATAATGTAATCCTTGTCCCAGATCCAGTATATCCTGTTTATGTTGATACAAATATTATGGACGGAAAAAATGTTACATATATTAATGCAAATGCGGAAAATAATTTCTTACCTATGCCAGATCCAAACCAACATGTGGACGTAATCTATATGTGTTCTCCTAACAATCCAACAGGAGCTGCTTACAATCATGAACAATTAAAAGTTTGGGTTGATTATGCATTAGCAAACGATGCAGTAATTCTTTACGATTCTGCATATGAATGTTTTATTACAGACCCTACATTACCACGCAGTATCTTTGCTATCGAAGGTGCAAAAGAGTGTGCAATTGAATTCTGTTCTTTATCCAAGACAGCAGGATTTACAGGAACTCGTTGCGGCTATACAGTCGTTCCTCATGATCTTAAGTTTACAGCAAGCACAGGCGCAGAAATGTCCTTAAATGCTATGTGGACTCGTAGACAGACTACAAAATTCAATGGTGTTTCTTATATTGTACAAGCTGGTGCAGCCGCAGTATTTACAGAAGAAGGTATGGAAGAATGTAAAGAAAACATTCGTTACTACCAAGAAAATGCTAAGATTATTGCAGATTGTTTAGCAAAGAAGGGAATTCGTTATTTCGGTGGCGTAAACTCACCATATATTTGGTTCGAGTGTCCGAATAATATGGAATCCTGGACATTCTTCGATTACCTATTAAATAATGCTTATGTAGTAGGTACACCTGGTGCTGGTTTTGGTAACAATGGGAAGAACTATTTCCGTTTAACTGGATTTGGTAATCGTGAAAATACAATAGAAGCAATGAAGAGATTTGATGAGTTATTCTAATTTTAATTGTATAAAAAATAACACCATTTTATAGAAACGTGAAAAGTAACAGATAAAAGCTAATATTATACATGAAAATTAGATAAAATATTGTGAGAAAATATAAAAAAGATACAAAACTGTTAATAATGAACAAAAAAATACAGGATAAATATAGAATATAAAAACACTTTTTTTTATTCTACATTAAAAAAAGTGATAAATAGATACTATATTTTCTAAAAAATAAAATAAAACTTGAATGTATTAAGTTGAAGTGTTAAAGTAGGGTGGAAATAGTATGCTTCGATAGCATCACAGACTTATTATGAATAGTTACGGTGATGATGTAATAGAAGCAGCTATAATACTTTAAGTGTTTCTGTATGGTTATAGCCGCAAACGGCAGATAAGGCGTTTTAAGGCTAAGGATTGCAATGGTTTGAATAATCGTTACACAAATAAACAAACAGGTTAGCTAAAGATTATGGAGTTTTTAGAAGTATAAGCTAAGTAGCTTAGAGTTCTAAAAAGAACTAATGAAAAAGAATAATTCTTGACAGCTTATCACTTTTTTCTGGTTCTTCTACTTATAAGTAGAAATTGATCTTAGCCATAAATTCTAAAAAACGACATAAAAACGGTAAATTCTTTTGGGGAAAAGGATTTTCCAAAGCGAAGCTATCTTCTGCGATTTATTATGCAGAGGATAGCTTTTTTTTTCCTAAATTATGTATAATAGCCTGTCTAATTGCAAACAACTAATTATGTTAATTTTATATTTCTAGCAGTTTAATTATAAGAATTAGAAAGCGAGGAAAGACCAATGCAATTTTTTAATCAGACAGCGTTATCAGGAAAAAATAACAAACGATTACATTCTTCCACTCCGACAAATAATGAAAGAACAGCCGCTTGGACAGATGAAGCAAGCGAGTTTAATGTAAGCCAAGTCAAAATACCAGACAACTATTGCGTAGAAGAAGCAAAAGACTGGGTTGACAATGGCAGCAGATTGTAGGAGGGAGAACTAATGGGAAAAGTAACAATGACAGTAGATGGAAATACTGCCGCAGCTTATGTCGCATATGCATATACTGAAGTTGCAGCAATATATCCAATTACCCCATCTTCACCAATGGCAGAGACTGTTGATGAATGGGCAGCACATGGACAAAAGAATATCTTTGGTGAAACAGTTGATGTTGTTGAAATGCAATCAGAAGCAGGTGCATCTGGTGCATTTCATGGTGCCTTACAAGGTGGTGCATTAACAACTACATTTACAGCATCTCAAGGTTTATTATTAATGATACCAAACATGTATAAATGCTCTGGTGAATTATTACCAGGTGTATTTCATGTCAGTGCACGTTCTTTGGCAGCGAATGCACTTAATATCTTTGGTGATCATCAGGATGTTATGGCAGCAAGACAGACAGGCTGTGTAATGCTTGCTTCTGGATCAGTTCAGGAAGTTATGGATCTTGCTCCGGTAGCTCACTTGGCAGCAATCAAAGGACGTCTTCCATTTGTACATTTCTTTGATGGATTTAGAACTTCTCATGAGATACAAAAAGTAGAGGGATTAGAATACAGTGATTATGGTTCTTTAATCGACCAACAGGCGTTATGTGCATTTAGAGAAAATGCATTATCACCTAATCATCCAGTAACTCGTGGTACAGCACAAAATCCAGATATTTATTTTCAAACAAGAGAATGCTGTAATCCATTTTATGATAACATTGTCCCTGTCGTAGAAGAGTATCTTCAAAAAGTGGGGAATTTGACAGGACGTAAATACGGACTATTTGATTACTATGGAGCAGAGGATGCAGAGAGCATTATTATTGCAATTGGTTCAGTAAATGAAACAATTGAAGAAGCCGTAGATTATCTAAATAGCAAAGGCGAGAAAGTAGGCGTTGTAAAAGTACATTTGTATCGTCCATTTTCAGTTTCTCATTTTATGGCTTGTATTCCTAACACAGTTAAGAAAATTGCTGTTTTAGATAGAACAAAAGAGCCAGGTGCAATTGGTGAACCTCTATATGTTGATGTATGTACTGCATTTAAGGGCCAGCCAATAAATCCAGTAATTGTTGGTGGTCGATATGGTTTAGGCTCTAAAGATACAGATCCATATGAAATCGTCAAAGTATACGATAACTTAAAACAAGAACAACCAAAGAATCATTTTACAATTGGTATTGTAGATGATGTTACCAATACTTCTTTAAATCAAAAGGATGTTAGCTTTGAACAGACAAGTGATATTATTTCCTGCAAGATTTGGGGACTTGGTTCCGATGGTACTGTAGGTGCAAATAAACAAGCAATTAAGATTATTGGTAATGAGTCAGATCTTAAAGTACAAGCTTACTTCGAATATGACTCTAAAAAATCCGGTGGTATTACAATTTCTCATTTACGTTTCGGCAAGGAGCCAATTCGTTCCACATACTTGGTACAAGATGCAAATTATGTAGCATGCCACAATCAGTCTTATGTTCACAATTATAATATGGTAGGTGATTTAAAGAAGAATGGTATCTTCGTATTAAACTGCCAGTGGTCAAAAGAAGAGTTAGATCAGAAACTTCCAGCTAGAATGAAACGAGAATTGGCAGAGAGAGATGCTAATTTTTATATTATAAATGCAGTTAAGATTGCAGAAGAAATCGGTCTTGGAAATCGTATCAATATGATTATGCAAGGTGCATTCTTTAAGCTAGTTAATGTACTTCCAGAAGAAGTATATATAAACAGTTTAAAATCTACAATTACTAAGATGTATGGTAAAAAAGGCGAAAAAGTCGTTTCTATGAATCATGAAGCAGTAGATAAAGGTGTCGCCTTAATTGAAAAAATTGAGATACCAAAAGAGTGGGCAACTGCAGACAATAAAGCATGTGATTGTCATGAAGAAGTTGTTGAACCAGAGTTTATACAAAAAGTAGTTCGACCAATGGAGCATATGAGAGGCGATTCTTTACCTGTCAGTGTATTCAAGGGTAGAGAAGATGGTACGTTCCCTAATGGTATTTCTGCATACGAAAAACGTGGTATTGGTGTCAATATCCCAGAATGGATCTTAGAGAACTGTATCCAATGTAACCAATGTTCTTATATCTGTCCTCATTCTTGTATCCGTCCATTCTTACTTGACGAACAAGAAGAAGCAGGAAAACCAGATACATTTGGAACTAAGAAGGCAGTAGGAAGAGGCCTTGAAGGATTACAATACAGAATTCAAGTCAGTCCAATGGATTGTACTGGATGTGGTAACTGTGCTGATATCTGTCCAGCAAAAGACAAAGCACTTGTTATGAAGAAATTATATACTCAAGTACCTGCAGAGGTACAGAACTGGGCATATGCTGTTGAGAAAGTAGGACACAAACCAGACAAAGCAACCGCTCATACAGTAAAAGACAGCCAGTTCAAACAACCATTAATGGAATTCTCAGGTGCTTGTGCAGGTTGTGGCGAGACACCATATATCAAGTTAGTCACTCAATTATTTGGTGAGAGAATGATGATTGCCAATGCAACAGGATGTTCCTCTATCTGGGCAGCAAGTGCACCAAGTACAGTATATACTGTAAATCGTGAAGGAAAAGGTCCATCTTGGGCAAACTCCTTATTTGAAGATAATGCAGAGTATGGATATGGTATGTACCTTGCAGTTAAGCATATGAGAAATAAGATCAAACAGTTAATGGAAGAATTAGTTGCCATGAACATTGATGAAAAGTTAAAAGAACTCTTCTTAGACTGGATTCAATATAAAGAAGATGGCAAGGTATCCAAAGAAGTAAGTGACAAGGTAATGAATTACCTAAATGAATATCAATGCCAAGATGAAGTAACAAAAGCTAAGATCCAAGAGTTATTTGAATACAAAGATTACTTTGTAAAACGCTCTCAATGGATTCTTGGTGGTGACGGCTGGGCATACGATATCGGATTTAGTGGACTTGACCAGGTTATGTCCTCTGGTGAAGATGTCAATATTTTAGTATTTGATACTGAAATTTATTCCAACACAGGTGGTCAGGCATCCAAGGCAACACCAACAGCAGCAATTGCAAAATTTGCAGCATCTGGTAAGAAGTGTGGTAAGAAAGATCTTGGCCGTATGATGATGACCTATGGAAATGTTTATGTAGCACAAGTTGGTATTCATGCAGATAATAATCAATTATTAAAAGCAGTAGAAGAGGCAGAAAGCTATCATGGACCATCCTTAATCATTGCTTATGCGCCTTGTATCAGCCATGGTCTAAAAGAAGGTATGGGACGTAGTATGGAAAATATCAAGCAAGCAGTAAAATGTGGCTATTGGCATCTATACCGTTACAATCCAGATCTTCGTAAAGAAGGAAAGAATCCATTTAAGTTGGATTCAAAAGAACCAACAGAGAGTTTCAGAGATTTCATTATGAAACAAGTTCGTTACAGTGCATTACAAAAACAATTCCCTGAACAAGCAGAAGAACTATTTGCACGTGCTGAGATTCAGGCACAAGAACGTTATGACACTTATAAGATTTTAAATGATATGAAGTTCGGTCAAGAATAGAGTAAACAGTAAGCAGCTAAGAGAAGCAGTATGGCAATCTTAGCTGCTTTTTGTTATACTATGGATAAAAAACATAGGAGAAATTAAATGAAAGTTGTTAATTTAGAAAAAGATTGTCTAGGAAATGATGTCGATTTTACAACATTAGAGCAGCTTGGAGAGACAACTAGTTACGGTGCAACAAAATATGAGGAAATTAGTGAACGCCTAAAAGATGCAGAGATTGCCTTAATTAATCGTTGCAGGATGGAAGAAGCTACATTAAAAGACTGTAATAATTTAAAACTAGTTTGTATTATGGGAACAGGAACCGATATGATTGATCAGGAATATATGAAGTCCCGTAATATCTTAGTCGCAAATGTACGCGATTATTCTACATATTCCGTTGCCCAACATACCTTTGCCATATTATTTTATGTACTAGAACACCTACGTTTCTTTGATGATTATGTAAAAGATGAGAACTATGTGCAAGGAAAGATTCAAGATTATCAGAAAAGTAGACAATTTACCCAGTTAGCTGGTAAGACATATGGAATTTGTGGACTTGGTGCAATTGGCAGACAAGTAGCAGCCGTAGCAACAGCATTTGGTGCCAAGGTAATCTACTATTCCACAAGCGGAAAGAATAGTAATAGTGATTATGAACAAGTAACCTTTGAGGAACTGTTAGAGCGCTCGGATATTATTAGTATTCATGCACCATTAACCGAGAAATCCAGAGGGATTTTCGATAAAAAGGCTTTTGAAAGAATGAAAGGGACTGCAATACTTGTAAATACAGGAAGAGGAGCTATTGTAAAGGAAGAGGACTTAGTGGAGGCATTAGAGTCAAAACAGATATTAGGTGCAGCACTTGATGTATTATGTTTTGAACCAATGATGCAGGATAGTCCATTACTTAGAATTAAGGATTCGGATCGATTATTTATCACGCCTCATATTGCATGGGCTGCAAGAGAGGCGCGACAATTGGTAATCGATGAGATGTGTGAAAATATGAAAGCATTCCAAATAGGAAAACATCGTAATATCATTTGGGAGTAAGGAAACATTACATACTCTTAAGCTTATAATTTTTTGCCTGTTTTTCAAACATTTTAGCATATTGGCCATCTAACGCCATTAGTTCAGCATGGGTTCCTTGTTCAATTATCTGTCCATGTTCAAACATATAAATTCGATCGGCATCTCTTGTGGTAGAGAGACGATGAGAAATAAATATAATGGAGGAATGCTTGCAAAGCTCCATTATATTGGTGTTTAGCGTATATTCAGCAATAGGATCCAAGGCACTGCTAGGCTCATCTAGTATTGCTAGTGACAAATGAGTCGTCTTAGCAAATAATCTTGCTATGGCGACTTTTTGTGCTTCTCCACCAGATAACAAGGAACCATCTTCATTAAACTCCCTTGTAAGTTCAGTATGAATACCATGATCTAATTTCTTTAGTTTGTTCGAGAAATCAGCAGATTCCAGTGCCTTTAAAACGATAGCTTCGTCTTCTTTCCGACATTCCCTCATCAGGACATTTTCTGCAAGTGTAGCGGCATAAATCTGATAGTCCTGAAATACGGCTCCAATCTTGTCTCGATACTCCAAAGTATTAAATTCATTAATATTATAATTACCATAGCGAATTTCACCGGTAGTAGGGTTATAAAGATGCATTAAAAGCTTTACAAAAGTAGTCTTTCCAGCACCATTTTCTCCAACAATAGCAATTTTCTCACCAGGCTTGATGGAAAGAGAAACGTCATGGAGGCTATCATGATCAGCACCATCATAACGATAGGTAAGATGATTGATTTCTAGAGGCTGTAATGTAGCTGGCACTGTAGCAGTCCCCTTGGCTTCCTCAATATTAACCTTGTAATCAATGAATTTACGGAATCGATCTGCATACAGCCCAACTCTTTGAAAATAAACAAGAGCATAGTTTGTACCATCTAGACGATTTCCAATAGTATTAGCAGCATTATTTAAAGAAGCAACATCACCAAGGGAAATGGAGAGTTTCACTAATGCAAGATAGCCTAGGTACATAGGGATGCAAAAGTAAGATAAAAAAGTGAATACTACAATCCAGTTCACTAAGGATAAAATAGCAATCTTTATGCCATATTTTCTGGCAGCTGCCTGTTCTTCCTTGATGGCATCCTCAAATTGTTTATGTAGTGGAATAAAAATATTTGTAAGCTTGATTTCCTTTGCGTACTCTGGCTGGTAGAAGACACGTCTGGAATAATCAGATTTTCTACGAATTTTCTTTTGTGCTAATTCAAATTCATATTCTAGTTTGGTAATAGAAAAGCGAGTAATAATATTTACAATAAATCCAAGGACCGGAAAAATAGCAACGACTGGATTAATCGTACTAATAAATGCACTGGCAGTAATAATGGCAAGAGCATTACCAATTAAGTAGGTAACACATCCAATGGCTTGCTGCAACATAATCTCACATTGGGAGGTTGCGATTACAAAGTCATCAAAGTATTCTTTATGGTCATAACAAATCAAATCAATTTTAGCCGTTTTCGCTAACAGCTCCTGCTGTACACGTCCCGTAAAATCAATAAGACGAATATGATTGACATGTTCTAAACATTCGGTTAAAATTTCGGCCAAAGTAGCAAGCAGAGTTCCAATAATGATGTAAATAATAAGATCATTTATAGGTGTATTATTATAAAGCCGATCAATAATCCCTTTTAAAATAACGGTATCAAATAAGGTATTTATGACAAAGCCAATACAGACAACTGAAAAGTAACAGATCATAAAGAATTTATCCAAGCGGACGGCATAGCGTATCATAAAAAAGGTGTTTCGAATAATCTCTGTTAGTGGAAGTTTATCTTTTTTCTTTGTTATCTTAGCCATTTCTTATGCCTCCTTTTCTGACAAAACAGTATCCTGATAATTTTTTGCTTGAAGAGTAAACATCTTCTCGTAGGTGCCATGAAGCTTCATAAGCTCTTCGTGAGTTCCAGATTCTGAAATAGCACCATTTTCAAGAAGATAGATTTTATCAGCAACACGAGCAGAAGAAAGGCGGTGGGAAATAAATACTACCGTTTTTTCTTTGGACACAGCCATCATATTTTTATACATATTGTACTCTGCAATTGGGTCAAGGGCACTAGAAGGCTCATCAAGGATTACAACATCAGGATTTTTGGCAAATACTCTAGCGATTGCAATCTTTTGTGTCTGTCCACCAGAGAATACCACGCCATTCTCATCAAACTCTTTTGTAACAATGGTATCAATCCCATTTGGAAGCTTGTCCAAGGTATCACCAAACTGAGCTTTTTCCAATGCTTCCACCACAAGTGCACGTTCCTGTTCTGTCCTTGGTGAATGGAGCAATACATTTTCACATAAAGGTAGTGCAAAAATTTGTAGGTCTTGAAATACTGTTCCAAATAAGTCTAGATATTCTTTTTCATCGTAATCATTAATATTTTTACCACCCACTAAGATTTCACCATCAGTAACCTTATAAAGACGCATAAGCAGCTTGACCAAAGTTGTTTTTCCAGCACCATTGTGTCCAACTAAGGCAATACGCTGCCCTTTTTGTATTGTTAAGGATAGATTCTTGATGGTAGGGGAACTGGCTCCTTCATAAGTAAAGGTCACATTTCGAAATTCAATAGTATTAATGTTCGTAATTGGTTCTTTTTTGCCGGTTACAGATTGTATATAAAGCACATTCTGAGCAGAAGAGCCCTCTAGGAAGTCTCTCAAATTTTGAATATATAGGTCATGCTTCTTTAATAATAGAGCACGTTTAATTCCTTCATATATAACATAAGATGCTTCTCCAATTGCAGTTGCCATAGCGACATAGGAAGCAATACTTGCCCCGGTCCCGCTTTTTACACGATAAGCCATATAACTAAAGCAGGCAGTAAACACAAAGGCAAAGTAGAGGAGACATTCAATAGCCTCATAAAATACAATTGATTTGTTATATTCTTGTCCAGTCTTATAACGTGCCGTAAAGCTGTTTTTATGATGCTTTAATAAGAGTGACTTAATTGGGTACAGACGAATTTCACTGGCATATTTTTTTTCATAGAAAACACGCTTACAGTATTCAGTAACACGTTTATCTCTTGTAGTGACCTTGTCTAGTTCATAAATGCGGTCCATTTTACGCTTGCCAATAAAAAGATTGCCTAATATTCCTGGAATGATAAACAGTACTAGTATAGGATCCACGCTGGAAATGATACCTAGAATTGCGATTGCCTGAACGAGGTAAGCAATTGCATAAGTAAGGTCTTCCAATGTTTCTAGGGCCCTTGTATAGGTCTCATCAAATGCTCTTGTAAATTTGTCATAAAAATCAGGACGTTCAAATTCTACTAAGTCTAATTGTCTGGTACGGTCAATAATTTTATCAAATATAGATTTGTAAATAATGGGGTTATGTAGTTTTTGATAGTAGGCTAATCCCGCTGATGTGAAATGTACAATAAGCTGCATTAGACAAAAGAAGATGACTAATGAACTTAATTTAGTAAAGGATGTCCTTTGCTCAATACATTCATAGATATACTTGGTTAAGTAGACGGAGAAGAATGCGTCAAATAGCTGTTCAGAAATATTCTTGTATAGCATATAACTGACGAGCCCCTTATCAGCATCCCAGATTAAGCCCATCATGTACTTTACGTTATGAAGCGTAGGTACTTTTGGTTTTGGTGTGGTAGACATGAGTTCCTCCTTATCACTTTGATCGTATTTTTATAGTAGAACATATTCGTTCTTTAAAATAGAAAAAATATCAATATTTACAATGCCAATGCCGTCCCAGTACATGCCTTGGCGGACGGTTCCCTCATATGTGAAATGGTTGCGTAGAAGAACACGCTTTGATTTTGTGTTTTCAGAAATAATAAGAGCTTGTACGCGGTGAATCTCAGCGGTACAAAATAGAAAGTTTAGTGCTAAATGGACAGCTTTTGTAGCATATCCTTTTCCCCAGTAAGTTTCATTTAACATATATCCGATCGTGACCATATTGACAGATTTGTCGAAATCAAATAGTTCAATTAGGCCAATCATTTTTTGAATATCTTTTTTTTGATAAATTCCCCAATAAATAGCCTTTTTATGGTTGAAATCTCGTTCAAATTGTGTAATCATATTATAGACGACAGCTTTATTCTTTTTAGCGCTTGAGGAACTATATTTGTATAGGGTTTCATTGCTACATAATTCATACATATCATTAAGATCTGAAGCAGTAATTTTACTTAATACTAACTCATCCGATTGAATTTCAGGAAAATGACTAAATAATTTAGCCTCATTCATATATAACCTCCTAATGAAATAATAAATGTGTATTTTAATAGAGCATTTTTTCTACTTGAGGTAATATAGAAGAAAATATTCTGTCCTGATTTTCTTACTTTTATTATAATAGTAATTTTGAATAAAGCAAACATTATAGTAAATTTAACCATAATTTATACTTACCATGTATTGCATAATAATAATTGGAAAAATTCTGCTATAATTAGCAATGTGTCACTAAAAAGCTTGCTAATTGCTAGAGAAGCGATATGTAAGCAAAAAACAGAAAAGATGGAGAATAAGTATGTTAAAAAAAGTTTTACAAAAGAGTATTATTTGCCTTATGGTCCCATTTTTAATGTGTATTAGCGTTTATACGCCAACAGTAGAAGCAGCTGTAGACACTACAAAAATTGATGCCTCCGAATATGCGAAAGTCGGAATTACAAAAGTTGATAAACTTAATGTTCGACAATCGGCCAATACGAGCAGTAAAATCGTTGGTAAGCTAACCAAAGGAAATGCTGTAGTAATTAAATCAAAAAGCGGAAATTGGGCAAAGGTTACATCTGGTAATGTAACTGGTTATGTATGTACGGATTACTTAGCAATTGGAAAAGCAGGATATTCCTACTATGACAAATATGCGACAGATTACGTAAAAGTAACGACGGCTACATTACGTGTTAGAAAGAGCAATAACACAAACTCCTCTATTTTAACAACGGTTAAAAGAGGACAATCATTCAAAGTACTTAGCACAAAGAAAGATTGGGCAAAGATTACGGCAAATGGTAAGACAGGCTGGGTATCCATGGATTATGTGAAAGTAACGTATAAGTTTAGCTACGCAACAAAAGTAGGAACTTCTACATCAACACCAACAAAGAAGCCAACTGCGACACCGACACCGACAAAGAAACCAACTGCAACACCAACGCCGACAAAGAAACCTAGTAGTTCAACAACAAATTCTTCAGCTACAGGATCAAAAGTAGCAGCATATGCAAAAAGATTTGTAGGGAATCCATATGTGTATGGTGGAACAAGTTTAACAAACGGGGCTGACTGTTCAGGATTTGTACAATCTGTGTACAAAAACTTCGGTATTTCTATTCCTAGAACATCAAGAAGCCAATCTACGTATGGTAAAAAAGTTAGTACAAGTAGTTTACAACCAGGGGATATTATATTCTACGCAAATAACGGTACGGTAAATCATTGTGGTATTTATATTGGAGGCGGACAAATTGTTCATGCGAGCAGTCCTTCCACTGGTATCAGAATATCAAATTATAAGTATCGTTCAGTATATACAGTAAGAAGAGTTTTATAAAATCATAAACAAAAAAGGCTATCGAAGTATACTTCGGTAGCCCTTTTTTGTTATTACAAAACTATTTGAAATGAGTTCCGGTCTTTCCGCGTACAGCAGATTTTGCTTGAGAAAGTGCAGCAATAATTGCATTATGCTTTGGATCAACGGAAACAAAGCTTGCAGCAGCCTGTACTTTTGGAAGCATAGATCCAGAAGTAAAGTGACCATCCTCAATTAAGACCTGAGTTTCATCAAGAGTAAGTGCATCAAGGGGTTCCTCTTTTGCAGTATTAAAGTTTTTGCATACTTTTTCTACTCCGGTAAGGAAAAGCAACGTATCTGCATCTAATAATTCTGCTAATTTTTCACTTGCCAAGTCCTTTTCAATAATTGCACTGGCACCTTTTAATTTGGCACCTTGTTGTAGAACAGGAATACCACCACCGCCGCAAGCAATTACGATTTGATTTGCATCAAGAAGTGCTTTAATGGCATCCAATTCATAAATGTCAATTGGCTTTGGAGAAGCAATCACTCTACGGTAGCCCTTTTCTTCTTTGACAACATAGTTGCCTTTCTTCTCCTCTTCTTTGGCTTCCTCTTCGGTCATATAACGGCCGATTACCTTGGTTGGCTTATGGAATGCCTCATCAAATGGTTCTACACGAACTTGAGTAATAATAGTAGAAACCTGCTTATAAATGCCACGATTTAATAATTCAGTACGAATTGCATTTTGTAAATCGAAGCCTATGTACCCTTGGCTCATTGCGCTGCATAAAGACATTGGAGCAACTGTATAGCTGTCATCCAGTCTTGCAAACTCTGTCATTGCAGTATGTATCATTCCAACTTGCGGAGCATTACTATGTGTAATTACAATTCTATATTTCTCTTCTACAAGATCAGCAATTGCTTTCGCAGCTACTTTTACATTGGCTTGTTGCTCTGGAAAAGTAGTACCAAATGCACTATGTCCAAGTGCGACAACAATCGTTTTATTTTCCATATAAATACCTCGCTTATTTTAGTATTACTTCAATTATAGTATACAAGCAAGACAAGTCAAGAAAAACAAAATTTTACAACTGGAGAGGCTGTTAATATGGTGTAATATTATAGTGGTATTATATATTATTATAGTTGTTTTGATTTATTGACATTGGATACCCTTTCATATATAACTAATACATACTTAAAATATAGAAAACGTAGTGAAATACTATGAATTTTATACATAGATATAAATTACATTTATAGATAACTTAAAGGGAGGATAATATGAATTATCAAGTAATACAACAAAGCTTATTAGGGAAAAGTAAGTTGAACATATACAAAGATTTTAAGAAGATGGTAAAACGTTATCATTTAATTATGGAAAAGGATATCATTGCAGTTGAAATATCCGCAGATAAAAATAGCTTAACATTATTATCTTGTTTAAATGAGTTTTGTAAAGAAAATGGTTCTGCTTTTGAATTAAGATACTTCTTAGTAAAAGAAGGCAATGAGATTTCCAAGGAAATGCAACAAATTATAGAAGCATTTGAAATTAAAGAGTATGTATGTTTAGAACAAGAGAACATTGATGAAGTGTATATAAAAATGCAAGAGCAAGGCTGTACGAAAGTCGCATTGCCAAATAATTATAACGATATTATTAATTCTACATTTATGACATTGATGCAAAGAAAAGAGGCTGCACAACTTCAGCCTAAACGCTGTTCAAATCAAGTTGAAAAACTTCAGTTTATTCGTCCACTTTGCATTATCGAGGATACTTCCATTATTAAGTGGTTAGAAGGTATGCAAATTCAAGTGGTAGAAGAGCTTACATTATTATCAAGGTTAGCTTTTGTAGAAGAAGATGTAGTATATTCAGAATATGGACAAAATGCAAAATACGAGTTCTCTATTTATGAGAGAATTTAAGTTATACAAAGAAATGTTACGATTCCTGTAGCATTTCTTTTTTTTATACATCAAAGTGTTTCTTCTGTTCTTTTTATTAAAAAGATGGTAATATTATTAGATACAAATAATTGTAAAATAATCTCGAATGGAAGGAAATAAAGCTAGAATGATGAAAAAACGCTTGTATAGTATCGCTTCGATGCTAATGGTGTTAGTATTTCTTTTGACAGGATGTTCTACAAATAAAAAACAATCAAATCCAGAACAGAGTGCAGAGGAAACAACGGCTTCTCCTGAAGTAGAATCTACGCAAACAGAGCAGAAGGTGATAATTAAGGGAACACCGCTTAATGAGAATAAAAGTGTCTATGCAATAGACGAATGGATTGATAAAAAAGGATATACCGTAGATACCTTATATTTCTATGATGACCATACCTTACTTGTTGTCTTAAAGGATGCAAAGAGTAAGTCTTATGTATATTATTATGACATTGAAAATGGTGTACTAACAGGGGGGACCAAGATTGATCATGAGGCATATATGGATCAAGCCCTATTCTGTGATAATGGATTAATCCTATTAGGAACTTCGGTAGCGAATACATTTTATTACTTAGATAAGGAATTAAGCGTACTATTTGAGTCCAGTCAGCTTACGGATGGATATTCATCTATGGCAGGCAGTAAGGAAGGCACTTATTTTTATTATCTAGATTCCAAGGACAAAAATTTATATCAGTATATGCTAGAAACGCAGGAGTCCAAGCTGATAATGAAGCTGGATAAATCATATGAAAATATATCAATCCGAGAAGTTACTGCAAATGGAAAATATATTGTGGCATCGTATTCAGACAGTAAGGGAAATCTAGAAACCTGTCTGATTGACCCGGATAAGAAAATTATTACCGCAATGGACGGCGTCGGAAGCAATATTGTAACTGGACAGGATAATATTTATCTTATGGACTCTGAAAAGACAAGTGATGGATTTTTAGAGTACTTCGCAATCAATAATCCTAGAGTGCTTCATAAATTTTATTTTGACAATAAGATTGAGGGAATGAACTTCTATATAGACGGTGAAGATGGGAATTTGTTGTCCATAAAAAATAATATTGATAAGAGTGACGAGCCTACGCTTTTAACATTCCAGTTGTATGATTTAAATAAAGGCTTTTTGACGCGCAGTGCTTCGATAGAAAGACAAGAACTATTTTCTTATGTAGGATATAAAGAGAAGGATGCAGATCCCGTAAATGATTGGTTTTTCTATTCCCCAGGTTATTATGGGTTTAGTCCAAACCATAAAATTGCATACTTCACATATTTTATTGATAATAAGACAAGGGTCATGCTTTGGGATATGACAAAGGAAAATGAGATTGCAATGACTCAGTCGGGGACAGCATTTTATACCGATACGGATATTTCAGAGGAAGACAATGACACGTATGTGGAAGAGTTAAATAAAAAATATGGAGTAACGATTTATATACGAAATAATGTGGTTAAGTTCTTTCCAGACTTTGCAGTAAATGCTCTATATAATGAGGAAACGACAAATTCAGCATTAAAGGAAGTAGAAAAGCTATTAAGCAGATTTCCAACGGGATTTTTCAAAGATCTAAAGTATGGCTCTATTAAAGGGCTAGAAATTTATTTGTGTGGAGCATTAGTACAAGGAAGCGACAATGGAATACAAAATCCAGGTGGTTTTGCACTTCAATATAAAGGGAAGCAAATGATCGTTATGGATGCAACTTATCCGCAAGGGTTAGTACAGTCTATTTCTCATGAAATCATGCATGCTGTGGATAGCAAGCTGGAGTATATGGTGGATCGAGGAAAAGTCGGCAAAGGAATTTATACCAAGTGGTTAACCCTAAATCCAAAGAAATATGATTATAAATATAGTTATGTTGATAAAGAAGGTGTGGAATATAACGCATTTAATAATGCAAAATATACGCCTACAGATGAAAAAAGTTTGGATGATGTCAATAATATTTACTTTATTGATTATTATGCAAATACATTTCCAATTGAAGATCGTGCACGTATCTTTGAATACTTGATGACAGCAGATAATGAACTTTCCTATGAATTCAATAGTAAGCATTTAAAGAAGAAAGCAGATCTTTTATGTGAAATGATACGAGTAGCCATGCCATCTATTCCAGAAAATGAAGTGATGTATTGGGAAAAATATTTAAAAGCAAATAAATAATAAAGAGTAAAAAATGCTGCCAATAAGCAATGGATTGGTGGCATTTTTTATATTTATAGGAACAGAAAGATAGTTTTATTTTTAGTTGATAATAAACAGGAAAATGCTATAATGTAATAAAAAGGGAAAAAATGTATTTTGTAACAATGAGAGGATAAGGTATGAGGGAAAAAGATAAGAGAGTGGCTTATTGTAGTGTGCATTTACAACACTTAGACCGAGTCGAAGAATTTTTGAACAAGATGGCCAGTGAAGGCTGGTTTGTATATAAGTACATAGGAAGTCTTTTTTATTTTAAGAAGGGGACGCCAAAGGAAATTCAATACTACGCAGAAGTATTTGAAAAGGAAAAATGGAATAATAGCTCTGAAAATACAAAAAATAAAGGATTTATAGAAAAATGCAAGCAGGAGGGCTGGACATTTGTTTATGCAAACTCCAGATTCCAAGTGCTGTCTACTGACCGAATAAATAGTAAGAAGCCAAAGATGAAAGAGGAGACAGTCGTAGAAAGCATCTTTAAAAGCTATTATAAAGAATATTTTTATCTATTAATTTGCTTGATCTTTATGGCTTGTTGTAATGTATTTACGGAGTTTATGGGAATTGTACATATACTGACAAGTTTCAGCCAGTTTATCTATGTAGTGGCCTGGATCGCATTAGCTCTATTTTTATTGGCCTATATTCTGGTGAATCGAAAGTGGCATAGTAAGGTGAGAATTGCCGCCAAGCTTAAGCAGCAGCTTCCAGAGAATCCAAGAGGAAGAATGGCATATGTAGGCCTAAGTATCATAGTAATAATGCTGCTAATTAGTATTATTGGATTCTTTGTGGAAAGCAGGACATTTCATTCCAAAGGTGCATTTACAAGATGTCTTGTTTTATTTGTACTGGCAGGTTTGGTTTTACTAAATCAGCTGGTTAGAAGGAAAAAGAAAGGCAACTACTTGCTTCAAATTTTAGGAAGTATAGGTGTATGTGCAATTGCAATAATCATCTACGCGATTGCCTATAATTGTTCTTCTATTTTTGTAGATGTACATAAGAAAAGTCAATTTGCTTATGAGGTAAATGGGAAGTCTGGAGAAATCAATAGATATGAGGATGAGATTCCTTTTGATTTAGAGGACTTTGGTATTACAACAAATTCTAAAACTGAGTATTCCAAATATCATCAGGTAGACGGAGAATTTGTGATTAAAAAGGATTATTATAGTGATGAACCGACACTTATTACGGTTGATGATACGAAAAGCAGTGAACCTTGTCTTTACTATATTGTATATAAGACAAAAAGTAAGTATTTGTATAATCGAATCTTAAAGGATGAGTGTTATAATGGCGTCGAAGATTACACCTATGATATCATTGAAAATAATAATTTAAAGGCGAAAAAAGTGTACGTAAAGAAAATTGATGATAAATTCTACGAGTATATTTTTCTATATGATAATGTAATCGTAGAGGTAAATATTAATTCAAAATTAACAGAGAAACAATTAGAGAAAGTTGGAGATTTTGAATATTAAAACTAAATAATTGACCATATTTAAGAGGCTGAATCGCTTTGTGCGGGGCAGCCTCTTAAATATTACAATAACATTCGAAATTTGTAACATCTGTAGTTTGTGTATAGCAGATATGTTAAGGTTTTATTAAGTAATAGTATGGGAAATGTAATGGTGGGGGAGAAGAATCTTGGAGATAGTTGCAAGTTATAATACGGATGTCGGAATTCGTAAAAAAATAAATCAAGATAGCATTTGTCTGCAAATGATTGAACAAAATGGATATACCATTACAATGGCAGTAGTCTGTGATGGTATGGGTGGATTAGAGCAGGGAGAGATTGCAAGTGCAACGCTAATCCATAGTTTTACACAATGGTTTGATCAAAGACTTCCTAAGTTATGTGAATCAGGTCTTACCTTTGAACAGGTGCAGGAGGATTGGAAAAGCCTTGTATTACAGACAAATGAATTGCTAATTCAGTATGGTAAGCAACAGGGAAAGAAGCTTGGAACAACAGTGACTGCAGTGTTTATTTGTGATGAATATGGAATGTTTGTGCTCCATGTGGGAGACTGCAGGCTATATGAGTTAAAGCAGTATATTAGGCAGATGACGGAGGACCAGACTTTTGTAGAATTACAAGTAAAAAAGGGATTAATTACGCGAGAACAGGCAAGAGAAGATCCTAGACAAAATATTATTTTACAGTGTGTGGGAGACTCGAGTCAAATTGATTTGGATATGAAGCTATATCCAATAAAGCGAGATTGTACCTATGTGCTTTGTTCAGATGGATTTCGTCATAAGATATCGGAAGAAGAAATATATACGCATCTACGTCCATTGGAACTATCGACGCAGAACAGTATCGATCAGAATATAAAGTATTTGGTAGAACTATGTAAAGAAAGAAAAGAACAGGATAATATAAGCGTGATTGTAATACGAACGTTATAAAGCTGGGGGAGCATTATGGCAACTATCGGGTCAATTATTGAAAATAAATATGAGGTATTAAAGTTAATTGGACAGGGTGGTATGTCCAAAGTTTATTTGGTTATGGATATTCGACTGAATAAACAATGGGCAATTAAGGAGATTAATGATCGAGTTGAAGATAAGGATTTCTTATTGAGTAGTTTGGCGGAGGAAGTAAAGCTGCTTAAGAAATTAGATCATCCTGCTCTGCCAAGAATTATTGAGGTTATAGAGAAAGAAGACCTATTATACGTAGTTATGGATTATGTGGAAGGAGAGCCATTAAGCAAGATTATTAATCATTTTGGGCCACAGCCACAGACCCTTGTAATTGAATGGGCCAAGCAGTTATGCGGGGTGTTGCATTATTTACATACAAGAAATCCGGCAATTATTTATCGTGATATGAAACCGGATAATATTATGCTTAAGCCAGATGGAAACTTAAAATTAATCGACTTTGGTATTGCAAGAGAATATAAGGAAAAGCATAGCTCGGATACAGTAAGTCTTGGTACAAAAGGATATGCAGCTCCAGAACAGTTTGGCGGACATGGCCAGACAGACCCTAGAACCGATATATACTGTCTTGGCGTTACGTTATATCATTTGGTAACCGGAAAGAGTCCAAGCGAACCACCTTATGAGATTTATCCAATAAGGCATTGGAACTCTAATTTATCAGGTGGATTAGAGCAAATTATATCAAAATGTACGCAGGCAAATCCAAAAGAGCGGTATCAAAACTGTATGGAACTTTATTATGCTCTGTGCAATTATACGAAAATTGATATGGAGCATATTAAGCACCAGAAAATAAAAATTAGGATATTTGTATGTATATCAATAGCAAGTATTCTTCTTGGCCTGACAGGCATTGGATCTTATTTATTGATGAAACATGAGGAAAATAAAAACTATGATACGATTCTTCTTCGTGAAGAGGCAACTTCTGATCAGGAGACTGCAAAAAAGCTGCTATTATCAGCAATCGAGATTTGTCCAAATAATACAGAAGCGTATTTACACCTAGTTGATTTGTATAAAGAGGATACTGTATTTTCACAAGATGAGGAAGAACAGCTGCTCAGCTTATTAAGTGGCAACTTAGATTCCATAAAGAAGCAAAAAGACTATAACATGTTGGCATTTCAAATTGGAAAGATGTATTGGTATTATTATGATTATGGCCAAACAAATGAAAATGATAATAAGATTACAAGAATGAAGAGTTCTATACGATGGTTTGAAGACGTTCTTAGATATTCAGATCAGTCTTTTGAGCAGTACAATATGGCCGCTGTCTACCAAAGCATTGGAAAGTTTAATCGGGATATTACTTTAAATATTGAGGAAGCCAATGATCAAGGAAGCTATGCTCCTTATTTTAAAGATCTAAATGAATTAATGTCATTAGTACAGACAAGCAATGAAGAGAGTGAAATTGTAAAACTAGAGTTATACAGTATTATCACATCATCCATAGAGGTATACGCTAGAAAGTTCAAAATAGATGGTGTTGCTAAAAATGAAGTATTTAATATGTATAATTCTATTTTAGAGAAGGCAAAACAGACAGAAGCTATGACGGAGAAAACAGAAGATATAAAGAAGTATATTTTGGGCAGAGAGAAAGATGTGCGTATGATACTGGAGAGTACGTACGCGACAAAATAGAAGGGAGGCAGTAAAATGGTTGCATTCTATAAATGGCTGTACATAGTAGCAATAACCTTATCAATTATGTTATTTATGCTAGCAATAGTGTTGTTTTTTGCATTACGCATCCGTGCAGTGATCAAGGAACTAAAGAATTCTCATGAGCAAGAGGATATCAAAGTCCTACTAAAAAACAGCGTGTTATTAAATCCACAAATCCAAGATGATCTTCCAAATATTGAAGGCTACAATGATTTACTTGCCTCTTATTTTAAAATTCTAAAGCAGCAGGAAAAGCAAATTGAGGAGATGCAAAGAAATGCTCGCCGCCAAAGAGGAGAGTTGGTAGAGGAGCCCAAGATTATAATTCCAACGTATGGAATGGAGTTAAATGCACCAAAGAGTTTCTTGGGTCATAAAAAGTATAATGTCGCATTGGCAGGAACGGATGTAATTGCCAAACTAGAGCCTCAGATAGAGGAGAATAAATAAGGGGATAGGAGTAAGAAGGAGGAGCAAGTATGAGAGGGAGAAGCATAAGGGTTATAGGAATTATATTGGTATTGTTTGTTTGTATGTTTGGCTTGAGCGGTAAAGGGGTACACGTGGCAGCACAGGATACAGCAGCAAGTGGAGATAAGATATATGGAGATTATTCGTATCAAGTGTTGAGTGACGGGAATATATCAATTAGCAAATATAATGGGAATGCAAGCGAAGTGCATGTACCAGAGATGATTGATGGGAAGAAAGTTACGGAGATTGGGAAAGATGC
>JAUNRX010000108.1 GCA_030539495.1 bacterium
GTGAATATATTGCATCTGGAGGTGTTCCATTAATTTGGAGCACCTTTTTAATACATAGGAACTATCTTTTGAAAGCCTATAAATTGCAAGACCAGACTATAAAATTAAATAGTCTGGTTTTTTTTTATACTATTGTAAATAATAACAAGAAGAAAAAATAGCAGAAAAGAGGAGTCATATGTTTGTATTGCTTTTTTTATTTTGGATTATCTTCAATGGGAAGGCTACCCAGGAAGTCTTGATTATTGGAGCATGTCTGGTAGCAGTGATTGAATGGTTTATGGTCAGGTATATGGACTATAGCATTAAAAATACGGTTGCAGCAGCATGCAATATAGGAAAGATCGTAGTCTATGTGCTCCAGCTTATAAGTGAAATTATACAATCAAACATTAAGGTGATTGAAATTATCGTAAATACAAAACGTGAGATCAAGCCGAAAATTATTTCGTTTGAGACAACCTTAGATTCTAACATGAAAAAATCCGTTCTTGGCAATTCGATCACTCTGACACCGGGAACCATTACTGCGTTCATTGAAGACAAGAGGGTAACCGTCGTCTGTTTGGATGAGGAATTTGCAGAAGGAATTGATGATACGGTTTTCGAAAGAAAGTTAAGAAAAATGAAAGGGGCAAAGAAGTAATGCTGCAGACAGTTACAACGATTTTTTTACTCATCATGATGATTTGGATCATGTGTTTGATCTTCTATTGCTTAATTCATGCAATAAGGGCTAGTACCATTACAGACCGTATCGTTGCCAATAATATGATAGATACCATGGTCATTCTGGTGATCGGCCTGCTGGCTATTTATATGAAGGAAGGATATTTAATGGATATTGCAATCATTTATGCCATGATCAGCTTTCTTGCAATCGTGGTATTGTGCAAGGTATATATCGTTGTCTGGAAAAAAGATAAGAAATAAAGAAAAGGAGAATAGAAGATGATTGAATGGATTGTAGCATTAGTAGCCATGGGATTTATCTTGACAGGGGTTATTATCGCTACCATAGCCACATTTGGGTTACATCGCTTTGACTATATCCTAAATCGCATGCATGCAGCAGCTATCTTAGATACATCGGTAATTTTGCTGGTGTTGTTTGGAAGCATACTGTTTAGTGTTTTAGTCTATCCAACAACTGCTGAGAAAGTTGTTAGTACTTTAAAAATTCTCTTAGTGCTACTATTTTTATGGTATTCCTCCCCAGTATCGTCCCATCTGATTGTGAGACTGGAGTTGCTGCTTCATCACCGTAAGGTGAAAACCTGGACAGATAAGGAGGTATAGCAAAAGATGACTGTTTTTATTATAAGCTTGCTGTTGTTTTTGATTTTATGTGCAGTTGCCACTGCATTTACAAAACATCTGATTACCACCGTGGTAATCTTTATGTCTTATAGCTTAATCATGTCGTTATTATGGATGATACTAGAGTCTCCGGATTTAGCAATTACAGAAGCTGCGGTAGGGGCTGGAATTACCAGTATCCTGTTTTTTATTACGATTAAGAAAATTGACGGTATTGGTGAGGAGCGGAAAGGAGGAGACCATGATAGAGGAAAGTGAAACTAATATAGAGAAAAATGAAACTAATCTAGAGCTGAGTGCGAACAGTGAAGCCGGTTATGAATGGATTTATAAGGGAGTCTGTGTCATTGTGTGTGTGATCATAGTAGGTGTACTTTTATATACGGCCTCTTATTTGCCACCATTTGGCTCTGCTGACAATCCTGTCAACAATGAGGTGTCAAGAAAGTACATCGAGGAAGGGATGTATGAGACGGGTGCCGTCAATATAATTACTGCAATGATTTTAGATTATCGTGCATTTGATACATTTGGTGAAGCAACGGTCTTATTTGTCTCAGCATGTGTTGTCTTCTTATTGCTAAAGGATGAAGTACTAGCATCCCGCATAAAGATCCGGGAGAACTTAATCCTGCAGAATGTTGGAAAACTATTGATCCCATCGATTTTATTATTTGGTATTTATGTGATCTTGAATGGACATATCTCACCGGGAGGCGGATTTTCAGGAGGAGCCATTCTAGGAGCCGCCTTGATCTTATATATGAATACGTTCGGACTAAAGAGGACACGTACTTTTTTCAATCAGAAGACCTATGGCATCATTACTACGGGTGCCCTTATATTCTATACCATTGCAAAGAGTTATTCCTTTATTACCGGAGCAAACCATATTGAAAGCGTAATCCCGATTGGAACACCAGGCAACATCATAAGTGCAGGATTGATCCTTCCCCTTAATATTTGTGTTGGATTAATCGTAGGGTGCACAATGTATGCATTTTATGCACTGTTTCGGAGAGGAGAGATTTGATATGGGTCAGAATATATGGATAAATTATATGGTAGGAGCGGCGGCTTTTCTTTTTGGCATTGGGTTTACCATGTTACTATTGCATCGAAACCTGCTAAAGAAGATCGTGGGATTTAATATTATGGACACTGCAGTCTACTTGCTTCTAGCGACACAAGGATATGTTTCCGGAAGGAAGGCGCCGATTATTGTGGATGGAGTTACCTCTATGGATGCGTATATCAATCCGGTTCCGGGCGGTCTTGTACTGACTGGGATCGTAGTATCTGTCAGCCTAAGTGCAATTTTACTGGCACTTACTGTCCGTCTGTATCAGAAATACCATACCCTCGATATGGATGAGATTGCAAGACAGTGTAAGAAGGAGGGGGATTAGTTGGAATTTTATAAGAACTTTCCATTCTTTACGATCGTACTTGCAATGGCAGCCAGCATGATTAGTGGAGTACTAAAGGGAAAGTATGCGAAAATCATTACAATTACGGTCAGCGGGATCATCGTAGTCTTAAGCGGATACGTATTTATGGAGACCAGGGCAGCCAATGAGTCTTTTATCTATCTGTTAGGACATAGCAGTGCCCCATGGGGAAATGAACTTCGTGTGGGAGTGTTAGAAGCATTTACCGCATTCTCGTTTTCAATCATTTTCTTTATTTCGTTGTTAGGCGGGTTGGATTGGAATGGTCAAAAAGGAAGTGGTAAAAAGCAGAATTATATGTATATTATGTTTGACCTAGTGCTGGCATCCATGCTTGTGCTTATATATACCAATGATATGTTTACCGCATATGTATTTATTGAAATTAATACTATTGCAGCCTGTGGATTGGTAGCCAGCAGGCAGAAGGGTGGGGCACTGGTGGCCACCACAAAATATCTGATTATGAGCCTGCTTGGTTCAGGGCTGTTTTTAATCGGACTGTCTTTACTGTATACCATTACAGGGCAGCTATTGATGCCGTATTTAAAACAAACATTAATGGAGGAATTTTTTAGCGGAGCCTATATACAGATCATTCCTATCATAATTGGATTGTTCACCATAGGACTTACTATGAAAAGCGGATTGTTCCCATTCTATTCCTGGATTCCGGATCTATATAGCAGTGCATCTCCATCGGGAAGCGCCATGCTGTCTGGCCTTGTATCAAAGGCATATATTTTCCTGTTGATCAAGCTGATCTATCAGGTAATAGGAGTTGAAATTTGGTTTGCAAGCCGGATTACCACCATTCTTTTTATATTTGGATTGATTGCCATGATCTTTGGATCGGTTATGGCATTGATACAAAAGGATATCAAGCGAATGGTGGCCTATTCTTCCGTAGCCCAGATTGGGTATATCTATATGGGCATTGGACTTGCTACTGAGTTTGGAATATATGCTGCATTATTTCATGTATTTTCCCATGGAGTAAGCAAGGCGTTGTTATTTATCGCAGCAGACGGACTGAGCAGAAGTTCGGATGGAAGCAGACAGTTTGATCATCTGAAAGGAAGCGGATACCGCAATATTGCAGCAGGAATTGGATTTAGCATAGGTTCATTATCAATGATCGGAATTCCGCTGTTTGCAGGTTTCATAAGCAAGCTTAATTTCGCCGAGGCAAGTTTACAGACACCGTCCAAAACCGTGGTCACACTGATCGTGCTGGCAATCAGTACGCTTCTAAATGCGGTTTATTTCCTAAGGGCAGTGATTGTGATTTATACCCCTGTTTCCAATGATATGACTAGAACGATAGGGTGGAGAGGAGAAGTTAAGTTCAAAGTGGCTATCGCAGCATTCGTAGCCCTTAACTTTATACTAGGAATTGCATCCAGACCGATCATGGACATAATTGCAGAAGGGGTATCCATATTGGGGACATCCCCCATAGTTTAACTTATGGGTACATTGAGCCAAAGTCATGAGAACATGCGATTGGCCACGGTTGCGATGATAAGAGAAACTCGCAGAGTAAGTTCTAGTATTGGTGGAAAGGTGAATGTTTATGTATAAAGGTATGATAGTATTATCCATCTTTGTCCCCACGATAGCAGGGATCGGAGTATTTGGGCTTAAGTCTATGGAGAAGGCAGCCATACGCAATGTTGTGGTTACCATAGTCCTGGTGTTGAATGGATGTTTCAGCATTTTAATGTTAAATGCACCATTTGATGCGTGTATCCTTTTTTATCTGACAAAAGAGATACCTGCCTTATTCCAAGTAGATCGGTTATCTAAATTATTTGGGGCAATCACAGCAGCTTTATGGATTTGCTGTGGTATTTTTTCGTTTGAATATACCAAGCATGAAATCGACAGAAGGCGATATTATGGCTATCTTTTGATTACGCTTGGTATGGTAAATGGGGTTTGCTTTGCAGGAAATCTTCCAACCTTATATATGACATTTGAAATGATGTCAGTTGTCAGTACGCCGCTCGTACTGCACTCACTTGAGGAAGATGCCGTAAAGGCAGGAATGAAATATCTATTCTATTCCATTGGCGGAGCATCCCTTGCGTTATTTGGAATCGTATATCTTTCCACTGTTGTAACGTCCAATCAGTTTATGGCAGGCGGAACGCTTGATATGGCAGCAGTGGGAGGGCATACGAACTTGTTTCTTGCAATGATCTTTTTATGCATTTTAGGATTTGGGGTCAAGGCCGGCATGTTCCCATTTCATGGATGGCTTCCTACTGCCCATCCGGTAGCACCTGCACCTGCAAGTGCCTTGTTGTCAGGTGTGATCGCTAAGGCTGGAGTCATTGCCATTATGCGTGTCATATTCTATACGACAGGGGCTGAAATCATCCGTGGCACCTGGGTACAGATGACCTGGATCATTCTTGCAGTGATCAGCATATTTATGGGCTCCATGCAGGCATATCGGGAACCATTATTTAAAAAGAGGTTAGCATATTCTACGGTTAGTCAGATTTCCTATATCCTGGTGGGACTTGCTGTTTTAAATCAGGCAGGCTTCTTAGGAGCACTGCTTCACACGGTATTCCATGCAGTAATCAAGGGAACTAGTTTTTTGTGTGCCGGAGCGATTATGTACAAAACCAACATCGTGCGGGTGGACGGATTAAATGGCATTGGAAAGAAGATGCCGGTCATTATGTGGTCATTTATATTTTCATCATTAGCCATAATCGGAATTCCGCCTACTAGTGGATTTGTAAGTAAATGGTTTTTGGCTGAGGGAGCATTAGCTTCTGATTTGTCCTTTTGGTCCGGCTTCATTCCAATAATTTTACTAGTCAGTGCATTGCTGACAGCAGGCTATATGCTGCCAATCATCATTCATGCATTTTTCCCAGGTCCAGACTATGATTACAAGGGAAGCACTTCATTAGAAACAAGCGGATTGCTGGTGGTTCCTATTTTGGTACTTGGAATTACAACGGTAGTATTAGGCATGTTTCCTGGTCCGTTAATCCGCTTTATATCAGAAATTGGACAATTGGTTCAATAGAAGGGAGGAAATTATGTGCATTCATTGAACTGGCTTTTGATTATTATTTTCCTGCCCTTAGTGGGAGGACTAGTGCTTTCGGTGCTCAGGTTTAAAAGACGGCTGTATCGGGAGGTATTCGTAGAAGGAGTCGTTATTGCAACTTCTATACTTACTTATGTCCTCTTATATCGGCCTCCATTGGGAAGCCTTGTACTGTTACAGATTACAGATACCATTCAGTTTGCTCTTAAGATGGATGGATTAGCAAGGGTATTTGCAGGATTGATTGCAGGATTATGGCCATTTGCCACATTATTTGCCTTTCAGTATATGACCCATGAAGGAAAGGAAAACACGTTCTTTGTTTTCTATACCATGACGTTTGGCGTCACACTTGGAGTGGCATGTTCGGCAAATGCATTTACCTTATATTTGTTTTATGAATTGCTTACCTTGGTGACGCTTCCTTTGGTAATGCATGCTATGGACGCGGCATCCATAAAAGCAGGCATGACGTATATTAAATATTCCATCGGTGGTGCTGCATTTGGATTTGTTGCGTTGGTTTTCCTTCTCCCAAATGGGGGAAATGAATTTATATATGGTGGAAGTCTTCCTTTTAAGACATTAGGCGTATCGAAAGATATGATGTTGCTTGCCTATATATTTGCATTTTTTGGCTTCGGCGTAAAAGCAGCAGTCTTCCCATTTCAGGGATGGCTGCCCAAAGCATCGGTTGCACCAACGCCTGTAACCGCACTATTGCATGCAGTTGCAGTTGTTAAGTCAGGTGTATTTGCAGTCATGAGGATTACGTATTATTGTTTTGGTGCAGAGTACTTGCGAGGCACCTGGGCCCAATCCGTTGTTATGATTGCTGCATTAGTGACGATACTATTTGGATCCATACAAGGGGTAAGAGAGCAGCATATCAAGAGAAGGCTGGCGTATTCTACAATAAGCAACTTGTCCTATATTTTATTTGGAGTGACGTTAATGACCCCTGCGGGACTGCTTGGTGGAATCCTTCATATGGTATTTCATGGAGTGATTAAGATTACGCTGTTCTTCTGTGCCGGAGCAATTATGTTCCAGACGCATAAAGAGTATGTCAGTGAGATTACCGGATTTGGCAAAAAGATGCCACTTGTCTTTGGCATTTTTACCATTGCCTCCCTTTCCATTATGGGAGTACCGCCATTCAATGGCTTTGTAAGCAAATGGTACCTTGCCACGGCGGCTATGAAAATCGGGACGCCTCTTGCGTTAATCGGAATATTGTTTTTATTGATATCAGGCCTGTTGGCAGCCATTTATCTATTTAATATCATTATGCCGGCATTTTTCCCAATCGGAGGATTTGACAATGAAGGATTAAAGAAGGTGCATGATCCGAATTGGTATATGCTTGTGCCTTTGCTTGTATTTACCATTGCAATGATTGGGTTTGGCATAAAAAGTGGACCGCTGGTTGAGTTTGTGGAGAAAATTGTAAATGGAGTAATTTAAGATAAAAGGGAGTGAAAGCGAATCGTGATAGGAAATTATAGTTTGTTGTTCTTAGTCTTTTTCCCGATGTTTGGTGCAATCCTATGTTATGTGGTAGGAAAGAAAAATAAGGAGATAAGGGACTTACTTGTTCTAGGCATTACAGTGATTGAATTTCTTATTTTCTTATTGTTGTTTGTCTCATACAGGACAATGGTTTCCTTTGAATGGAGAGGATTTTGCTATGCCGGATTATATCTGTCCATGGATGGATTTCAGGTATTGTATGGACTCATCGCATCCTTTATGTGGATGATGACTGCGTTTTCCGCAAAGTCGTATTTCTCTCATTCAAGAAATCGAAATCGATTTTATTTTTTCTATTTGCTTACATTAGGTGCGACCATCGGAGTCTTTCTATCGGGTGATTTGTTTACAACATTTATCTTCTTTGAGATTATGTCTTTTGCCTCCTATCCATGGGTAGCAAATAGTGAAAAAGAAGATGCAATGCGTGCTGCAGAGACCTACTTGTTCGTTGCAGTGATTGGTGGACTAGTCTTGTTACTTGGACTGTTCTTACTATATGACCGTATCGGAACATTACGTACCGATCAGATCATTGCCCAGTCAGAGCGGATTGCAAAAGATCCGATACGATATGTCATCGGAGGATGCATGTTATTTGGATTTGGTGCGAAGGCAGGTATGTTCCCACTTCACATCTGGCTTCCAAAAGCGCATCCGGTGGCACCTTCTCCGGCATCCGCCTTGTTATCCGGCATACTTACCAAGTCAGGTATATTTGGTATTCTTGTAGTTTCAAGCAGGCTCTTGCTTTATGATGAACTTTGGGGTAACATCGTGCTGTTTCTTGGCGTCATCACCATGTTCTTAGGAGCATTGCTTGGCGTGTTTTCCAACGATTTGAAGAGGACGCTTGCGTTAAGTTCCATGTCCCAGATTGGTTTTATCCTGCTGGGGATTGGCATGCAGTCCTTGTTGGGAACCCATAATGCATTGGCAGTAAGAGGAACCATCCTTCATATGGTAAATCATTCTTTGATCAAGCTTACGTTATTTATGATTTCAGGTATTGTGGTAGCAAAACTGCATAAGCTGAACTTAAATGACATCAGAGGATTTGGAAGAGGAAAGCCAGTACTTTTAGTAAGTTTCTTAATAGGAGCAGTATCCTTGATGGGAATTCCATTAGGCGGCGCTTATGTAAGTAAGACATTGCTTCATGAAAGCATTGTGGAGTATATTGTTGAATTGGAGGAGCATGGTCATTCTGCCGTGTACTATCAAAGTATAGAATGGATCTTTTTAGTTGCAGGAGGACTAACCATTGCCTACATGCTGAAATTATTTATCGCTATTTTTATAGAGAAAAATATACAGGATCCAAAGGTTGGACAAAGAGAAAAGCACTATATGGATAAGAAGACTACCTTTGCAATTGGAGGTTCTGCGCTTGTAATCTTAGTACTTGGATTATTTCCTTATGTAACACAAGATAAAATTGCAACGATGGGGCAAGGATTTTTATTTGGAACTCCACCGGCACACGCAGTCCATTATTTCGCATTTGTGAATGTAAAAGGAGCCTTAATCTCTATAACCATTGGTGTGTTGACCTATCTTATCGTAGTGCGAGGATTGTTAATGAGGAAGAATGAAAACGGAGAAAAGGTATATATACAGGCATGGCCGGAATGGCTGGACCTGGAGAATCTGGTATATCGACCATTGCTTCTTGGTGTATTGCCTTATATCGGTGGATTATTTGCAAGGATTGTTTCTGCATCTACGGATGTCATACTTCATCGATTGGATGAGACTTTATTCCTGCCAATGAAAAAGCCTATGGATGGCCAGAATAAGAGGAACAGGTTTAAGGAGGCATATTATTCCTTTATAAATCAGTTTGAAGCAGTAGGAAGCAGACTGTCATTTAACTTGCTTATGTTCTCTATTGGATTTGCAATTACAATCTGCTTTTTAGTATTTGATAGGTTATAAGGATATAGCCAGAAGGTCGCCATGGAAAAGCAGGTGAGTGAATTGCAAATGATCCAGAAAGTCATTTTGACCATGCAGTATCACGAGAGGACAATGGTTACTACAATCATTGCCCTCTTTCTTTTTTCAGTGTTATGTTTAAATACTGATTGTATGCTACAATAAAAGAAAGAGTAACGAGGATACCATAAGGGGGGAGATTGATATGTGTGAGAACATGAAACATACAATCAAGGGGAAAGATGACAGGGATAGGAGGCGACCTATAATCTTATGTCAACAAAGAAAATATTAATTATCGAGGATGAAGAATACATCAACAATCTAATGTACGAAGCACTTGGAAAAGAGCAATACGAATGTACCCAGGCGTATTCGGGAACCGAAGCCAAGATGTGTCTAAAGACACAAGAGTACGATGTTATCCTTCTAGATCTGATGCTTCCAGGTATGAAGGGAGATCAATTCTTAAAGGAGCTCAAACCAAACTTGAAGACTCCGGTCATCATTGTCTCTGCCATTGATGATTTAGACAAAAAGGTGGATCTTTTGACACTCGGAGCGGAAGATTACATTACGAAGCCATTTGAGATTAAGGAGTTGTTGGCCCGCGTGGCAGTTCAGATAAGAAGAAGTGAAGCAGTTAAAGGACAAGCAGGCAGCAAAGAAGGAAAGGTCTTACGGCATAAGGAACTAGAACTTAATCAAGGTACATATACAGTGAAGGTAAAGAATGAGGGAATTAATCTGACAAGGCAGGAATTTAAGATATTGGAACTGCTGCTCACGTATCCAAATAAAGTATTTAGCAAGCAGGATATTTATGAGTATGCCTGGGATGACTTTTATGTGGGAGAAGAAAAGACAATCAATGTACATATAAGCAATATCAGAACTAAGCTGAAGAAGGTGTCAAAGGAAGACTATATCGATACGGTATGGGGGATCGGATTTAAATTAAGCTGCTAAATACTTCGTTGCAAGTATCTTTACTATTTCTTAAACTTTTGTTGGCGATATATTAACAGTGGCCCTATATAATTTCCAATATAGAAGTTGATAGGAGGAATTGAAAATGAGTGAGTTTTTATTAAAAACCAATGGCTTGACAAAGAAGTTCAAAGAGCAGGCAGCAGTTGATCATGTCAATATTCATGTTAGAAAAGGCGATATCTATGGATTTATTGGAAAGAATGGGGCTGGAAAAACGACATTTTTAAAAATGGTATCGGGATTGTCTCATCCAACGTCAGGGGAAATTGAATTGTTTGGATATACGGGAGCAGAGCTTGGCAAGGTGTATTCCAGGATTGGCACTTTGATCGAAGCGCCGGGGTTATATCCTAATATGACTGCTTACGAGAACATGAATTTAAAATGTTTAGGTATTGGGGTTAAGGATAAGAGCTGTATACATGAGTATTTAACCTTAATGGGTCTAGAAAATGTAAAAAAGAAGAAGGTTAAGAATTTTTCCCTTGGAATGAAGCAACGTTTGGGAATCGCAATGGCCATGGTTGGTGAACCGGACTTATTGTTACTTGATGAGCCAATTAACGGGCTTGATCCGGAAGGGATTGCTAAGATTCGTGACATCCTGTTACGGTTAAATAAGGAGAAGAATATGACCATTATTATTTCCAGCCATATTCTTGAAGAGCTGTCTAAGATTGCCAGCATGTATGGAATTATTAATCAAGGACATTTGGTACAGGAACTAAGTAAGGAAGAGTTAATGACCAAATGCAGTGAACGAATTGAGATACTAAGTCCACAGACGGACATGATTTGTACCATTCTCGAGGAAGACTTCGGAATTGCGGATTACAAGGTAGTGGAGAATGATAAAGTATATATCTTTGAGCAGCTAAGGAAGTGTTCGGAAATTAATCGGAAGCTGGCAAACCGTGGTATCCAGGTAAATGCAATCGGAATAAACAATGAGAGCCTTGAATCTTATTTCCTTGGCCTGACAGGAGGTATGTAATATGTGGAATGTATTAAAAATGGATTTCTATCGAATGGTTCATATGAAAAGCTTTTATGTGATGTTAGCAGTCGTGATGGCAACGTTTATTTTTTCAGCATATGTAGTAAAAGTTGCGGAGAAAGAGATCGCCCAAGTAACGGCTTCTTCAGAGCTGAATGCTGGCGAAGCAGGAGCACCCGTGGGAAGTGGAGTGGGAATTTCTATATCCAACAATGGCATGGATATACACAATGCAGATATTAAAGATTGGTATTCTATGATGTCACAATCAAGGACGTTATTATTATTTGTATGTATCTTTGGTGTATTATTCGTTACCAGTGAGCAAAACAGTGGATTTATTAAAAATACAGTTACTCAGGTGAGTGGACGGTATGAGCTGATCCTTTCTAAACTTGTAGTAATGGCAAGCTTTGTGATTATTAGCAGTATTGTTACGATCATAGGAATTATGATTAGTCAGCAGATCTTCTATAATGGGATCAAGGTTGGAAATCTGGCAAGCTTATTATCTTATGTATCGGTAAGTATGCTGATTCAATTGGCAGCCAGCAGCTTAATAATTTTACTGACTACCTTACTTAAGAGTACGGCATTTAGTATGCTGTTAGCAGTATGCATCAGTATGAATTTATTTAGCATCGTTATTGACTTCGCAGACAGCATGATTGGTACTACTAAATTAGCAGACTATTCCTTAATCAATGCATTTAGCAGGTTACCTTTGAATTATGAGCAATCAAGCTTTTTAAAGATTATCATGACATGTGTTGTCTACTTGTGTGCATATGCAGGGCTGAGCATGTTTGTCTTTCACAAGCAGGATATTCGATAAGGCTGTTTTTATAATGGATAAGAAAAAATTGCTTCGGCTTTTTTTCTATCCATTATAAAAGACATCAAAAAAGACATGAGGGGGAGAGAAGAGATGTGGATTACAGGGATTGCAATCATGATCGCAGTTGTAAGTGTGGTATTGTTAGTGAAGTATCGAATGCAGATTCGTTCTTTTAAAAAGCAACTGGATTTTATTAGCGAGCATGATACAAATAAACAAGTGACACAAGAATTAGATTTTAAAGAGATTACGGAGTTTACCAAGTCTTTGAACCGGCTGATCCGTACCAATAAGGAATTGAATATTGAGTATATGACCAAGGAGAAGAATCTTAAGGAGTTGGTAACGAATCTCTCTCATGATATTAGAACACCTCTTACTGCGTTAGATGGATATTTTCAATTGATGGTAGAAACAAAATCAGAAAAAGAGAGATGGCGGTATTCGAAGATTATTGAAGGAAGGATCCAGAGTCTAAGTGAGATCTTAGAGCAATTATTTACTTATATGAAGGTGCAGAATGAGACATA
>JAUNRX010000109.1:0-5980 GCA_030539495.1 bacterium
AAGTAAAGCTTATCTGCGATATCGAAGTCGGTACTTACTGTCTCTGGATTGTTATTTACGATAATTGTTTCATAGCCTTTGTTTCGAAGTGCCCAAGTTGCATGAACAGAGCAGTAATCAAATTCGATACCCTGGCCGATACGGATTGGTCCGGATCCTAAGACTAAGATTTTCTTCTTGTCACTGCTTGGATCTACTTCACAGTAGTTTCCAAAGGTTCCGTAGTAGTATGGAGTGCTTGCTTCGAATTCTGCGGCACATGTATCAACCATCTTAAATGCCTTCGTAATTTCATTTTCATAGCGAAGTGCTTTGATCTCTTCTTCTTTTCTACCTGTAAATTGAGCAATTACCTTATCTGTAAACTCTAAGCGTTTTGCTTCTCTTAATAAGTCTATAGTCAGTGGTTCTGACTTAAGGCTGTGTTCCATTTCCACTAAGATTGCAATCTTATCGATAAACCATTCATCTACTTTTGTGATGTCATGGATTTCTTCATAACTTACACCTCTGCGGATTGCTTCTGCGATTACAAAGATTCTACGGTCATCTACCACATGAAGCTTTTCAATGATATCTTCATTGGATAGTCCTTTGTATTCGTCTGTTGCCAAGCTGTCGATGTGTTGTTCTAAGGAACGAAGTGCTTTCATTAAGGCACCTTCGAAGTTAGTCGCAATACTCATTACTTCCCCGGTTGCTTTCATCTGAGTCGTAAGCGTTCTTTGTGCCATAATGAATTTATCAAATGGAAGTCTAGGAATTTTTACAACACAGTAATCAAGAGCTGGTTCAAAACTTGCGTAAGTCTTGCCTGTAATTGCATTTTTAATTTCATCAAGTGTGTATCCTAATGCAATTTTTGCTGCTACTTTGGCAATTGGATATCCTGTTGCTTTAGAAGCTAAGGCAGAAGAACGGCTTACACGTGGGTTAACTTCAATAACACAGTATTCAAAGGACTCTGGATTTAAGGCATACTGTACGTTACATCCACCTGTAATATTTAATTCGCTGATAATGTTTAATGCAGAACTACGAAGCATTTGATGATCTTTATCCGATAATGTCTGGCTAGGTGCAACTACGATACTATCGCCGGTATGAACACCAACTGGATCTAAGTTTTCCATATTACATACGGTAATACAGTTTCCTGCTCCGTCTCGCATTACTTCGTATTCGATTTCTTTCCATCCTGCGATGCAGCGTTCGATCAGACACTGGCCAACACGGCTAAGTCTTAATCCGTTAGAACAGATATCCTCCAGCTCTTCTACAGAGTGTGCGATACCGCCGCCGCTACCACCTAATGTGTATGCCGGACGGATAACTACTGGGTAACCGATAGTCGCTGCAAATGCTACTGCATCTTCCACGTTTTCAACAACTAAGCTGGCTGCACATGGTTCTCCGATCTTTTCCATTGTCTTTTTAAATTCTAAACGGTCTTCGGCTTTTTTGATTGTTAAAGAAGTTGTTCCGATTAATTGAACATTTTGCTCTTTTAAAAATCCACATTCTTCTAATTCCATTGCGATATTAAGTGCTGCCTGGCCGCCTAGGGTTGGAAGGATGCTGTCTGGCTGTTCTTTGATAATTAATTGTTCTACCACTTCTACTGTTAATGGTTCGATATATACTTTATCTGCAATATCTTTATCTGTCATGATTGTTGCAGGGTTTGAGTTAATTAATACTACTTCAATTCCTTCTTCTTTTAAGGAACGGCAGGCTTGTGTTCCTGCGTAGTCAAATTCTGCTGCTTGCCCAATTACGATTGGACCGGATCCGATTACTAATACTTTCTTTATGCTATTAATCTTTGGCATTATTTGCACACCTCCATCATATGAATAAATCTGTCAAATAGGAATTCGCTGTCTTTTGGTCCTGCACATGCTTCCGGATGGAACTGTACTGTGAACACATTTTTATTTACATAGTGAAGTCCTTCTACTGTCTTGTCATTTACATTGATGAAGCTTGTTTCTGCGATGCTTTTATCCAAGCTGTCTTCGTCTACGACATAACCATGATTTTGGGAAGAAATGTACACGCGTCCTGTACTTAAATCTTTCACTGGGTGGTTTGCCCCTCTATGTCCGTATTTCATCTTATGGGTTTTTGCGCCGTTTGCTAATGCTAATAACTGGTGTCCTAAACAGATTGCAAAGATCGGAATCTCCGTATCAAATAATGTTTTGATTTCTTTTATAATAGAAATACATTCCGCTGGATCTCCAGGGCCATTACTTAACATGATGCCATCCGGTGCATCGTTTATTATTTCTTCGGCTTTTGTGAGTGCAGGATAAACAGTTACTTCGCAACCTCTTCTTAATAGGCATCTTACAATGTTGTTCTTAGAACCTAAATCCATAAGAGCTACTTTAAATCCGTTTGCGTTGTCTTTGTTTGTATCCAAATCACCCGGTTTATATGTAGTTTTAGTTTCACAACTAACTTTTTCAACTACACCAGTTACACTATATTGTTTTAATCTTTCTATTACTTCGTCTAAGTCATAGGCTTCATTTGTGGTAATCATACCATTCATGGTACCTTTTTCTCTTAAGATCTTCGTCAATGCTCTTGTATCTATACCCGCAATTCCAGGAATATCGTTATTTACTAAAATTTTTTCTAATCCGTCTTCACATCTGAAGTTGCTCGCGCTTCTTGCTACTTCTCTCACAATGTACCCGTCAGGCCATGCCTTTTTCGACTCCATATCTTCATAGCAAACACCATAATTACCTATTAATGGATATGTCATCACTACCGCTTGCCCCGCATAACTTGGATCCGTAAGTACCTCCACATATCCTGTCATGGACGTATTAAATACGATCTCGCTGATCACCTCGCGAGTTGATCCAATGCTTGTGCCTGTAAAAGTTGTTCCATCTTCTAGTATTAGAAAAGCTTTCATAATTACACCTATTCCTTTCTTTTTTCTTTTGATTTTCTACGTGGATTTAGAAAAATACGCAAAAAAAAAGAATCAAAACCCATACGTAGACCAGGTTTTCTTTTTTTGTTACTCTGCCTTAATCCTAAATTGTCGTAAGTATATCATAACGATTCTTATAGCGCAAGTCTTTTTTTTCGACTTTATTATCTATTTTACCATCTTATATAAATATGTCAATTAATAAGCATTTCTTATAAGAAATTTCTCTATAATATCTAAAATTTCTTTCGTCCAAAAACAGGCTCCCCCATGAGACCCATCAACAATTTCATAGTAAGACACTTCCTTATCAAACTTCTTTAATAGGGAAAATAAGTTACGACTCTGCTCTATGCTAACTATTCCATCTTTTGTTCCATGAAATAATAAGATCGGTGGAATCTTTCGGTCCCTTGTTATGTACTTCTCACAGCATGCCGATCTTGCAAGCTCCATATTATCCTCTAACTTGCTCACTCCAAGTAGATCCTTACCAGGTTCAAATCCATCTGTTGCTCCAGCACGCATTGTATCTTCAATATCCTTTATAATATCCGATGGCGTTGATTCCGCGATAATCCCCCTAATCTTAAACTCCCCATTGCTATTGGTAAGCCCTGTCATCAAGGCGATATGTCCTCCTGAGGAATTCCCTGCTATAAAAATATTATTTACATCAATATGAAATTCCTCTGATTTGGAGATTAAAAATCGAATGGCTGCCTTGGCATCTTCTACTTGGGCTGGGAAATGGGCAATTGTAGACTCCCTGTACTGTAAAACTGCGATCACAACTCCCCGCTCTGCCAACTTCACATAAGATGGAATAGCGTTATACACTTCCTGCTTATACCATGCAGAACCGGGTATAAATAAAATAAGCGGATAGTTAATTTGCTCTTTCAATTCATACCGATATGGCACGAGCATCTGTAAATGGCGTTTGCAATTGTCATACTCGGCATAAACCACATCCGGAATATAGATCCACTCTAAATCATCCAAATCTATCCTCAGCCGTTTAAATTGCTGTCTCTCCATAAGCATTTACCTCCTTATATTTGAAACCAATAAATAATGTCCTCCCTTGCCTTTTTAAATCCACATTTCTCTGCTGTTTTTTCAGACGCTAAATTGTTCTCGCTACAATCCCAGATTGGAGTAATCCCCAGTTTACAAGTATCTTCGATTGCCTTTATTGTGAGATAAGCTGACAATCCTTTTCTTCGATGCTGTTCTTTTGTATTAACAGAAATATTTCCATAGAGTGCATTTGAAAAAAGCATATCGGCTCTTGCAACAATTTCCTTACCTTTTACCGCCACATAGGCAATTCCATGAGAAAAATATGGCTCCAGTACTCCGTAGGCCGTTGTAATTTCCTCCGTAATAAATTGGGTATCCTTATACTCTTGCTTAAAAAATGCCCGGTCGATCTGTTTCACCTCATATCCTTCAGGTAGCTTTATATTATTTTTTCTTTCGGACCAATAAAAGATCTTCTGTTTCTCCGAAAAATATTCTTTATCTTGAAAGATTTCCTTAAACATATTGGCTAATTCCTGAGTATCAGCACCATATTCAAAGTCCTCCATTTCCCGTTCCGCTAAAAATGCTGGTATTGTATTATCAAACCAACTTCGGAATTTCTTCCATTCTTGTCTTTCTAAAGGCTTCCCCATTAACTGAAATCCTTCTTGATAGGGACTCCATATAAGTAAGAAGTCCGGATCTTTTTCTCTATCTGCCCATATGATACCGTCTGCTTCATCATTTACAATACAGGAAAAATAAATACTGCTGCTCTCGATCGTATATTTTTTCCCGTCTATTCGTTCTGGTTCCACTATTCTAATCATTCTGCTTTTCTCCCCTGCTTTTCTATTCAAATAATCTCTTTGCGCAAATCTAAAATTGTTACAAAATGAGGAATAAAAAAATGCTCTGGAACAGTATTAAGATAAGCCATATGTTCCTTCTCCCATGCTGCAATCGTCGTCGTACTCAAAGAGGATGCCCCCATACCACGGCAGGTCTTCATCCTTCCATGCCAGCTTTCTCTGGTAAATGCAATATTTAAATTATAAGTAATTGCGTGATCTACCAGAAACCAGTTCTCTGCTCCTTTCGGTGCCTTTGGTTCATAGCGTGTCATATGAGCCCCTGTCCAATTTGGATTATATTTTAGAATTAACTCTTCGCTCTTTTTTGCAATTATACTTTCGCCTGGAAGATATGCCATAAATAAGATACAAAAATGACCACCTGGCTTTAACAGCCTATGTATTACGGGTAACGATAGCTCCGGATCAAAATACATAAAGCACTGACATGCTGTAACCACGTCAAATGCCTGCTCTGGAAGTTCGATTGTTTCTGCCGAAGCAATCACATACTCAATCTTCATATTCTCCTCTTTTGATAACCTTCTTGCCTCTGCTATCTGTTCTTTTGAAATATCAGCACCTACAAAAGAGGCACCATATCGATACATATTACGCGGCAGCACACCTGTCCCAGTTCCTAGGTCCAGTACTCTTTGTCCCTTTACACATAGCCCTAGTTTTGCAATTCTTCGATAGAATTCTGGTGGATAGATATCTCTATACTTTGCATAGTCCTTGGATACCTTTCCAAAGTTAAATACATTTCCATGATCAATTCTTTGATTACGAAGCATATTACTCCCCCTTGCCGATTTTGATTATTAAAACGAAAAAGGACCTAGCATAGTTTGCTTGATCCTTTCTATAAGTACTATCGATCGGAGAGACTTTCCTTATGGAATGATATAGGCATTACTGTTCCCAATCATATTCCTGTTCCATCTGCTTTAACATCTCCATTTTTCTCATATCTGATGCCGTAGGTCCATGAAATCTGCACATCCAACAACTGCAATGGATTTTCCCTTTTGACAGCGAACATAGTCTCTTGTCCGATTCTTCATATTGTATTCCACCTTGATAGTATTTACTCAGCCTGCAGCAGGTATCAAGGCTAACTAATTCTACTACAGGATAA
>JAUNRX010000109.1:6080-12504 GCA_030539495.1 bacterium
TAATCCACTATTTATAGCCTTTACCCAACCTGATGTCTTTCCATTTACTGCAACTTTTTGATTTACAAATTATGAATACTAATAGCATTTTCTTCAAAAAGAAAGGAAGGAATAAGCACAAATCTGCTTTCTCCTTCCTTCTTTTTTAACTATTCCAAATTAACCTTAACTTAACTCAGCAATTCTGCTAACTGCTACATAAATACCACTAATCTTATACCATGTCTTAAAATCTACAGTTCCTGTCTCTGGCATATCAAAGATACGCTGGAATACAGATACTGCTTCTGATGTCCTCTCACCATAAACTCCATCTTCTGAGACCTTAGGAATTAATGGATATGCACCTGCAATAACGTTAATCTGATTTTGCAACTGACGAACCTTTTCACTCCTTGATCCAATCTCTAATACTACACCCGGCCAGGAGGATGGGATTCCCGAGATTTCATCTGCCGTATTAATATACATGGACTGTCCATAGAAACTCCGTAAAATTTCAATTGCACTAAGTCCCTGAGTTCCCAAGTCTTTCGATCCCCACTGGGTCATCCAATTTGGACAAGATACCTGTCTTCCATCACAATATTGGGTAAGGATTGGCTGTGTAACATTTGGGAATGACAGATAATTACTGAATATTGTATCCACAATATTATCAATCGTATCATAAATATTACGATTTGGGATAAATTTATGATCATATGCAGTGGATGACGTAATTGTAAAATTATAGCCCTTATTTCGATACCATTCTGTATAAACACGGTTTAACGTAAATGACATAATAGCCAATACATTTGCCTGAATGGTTGCTTCTGGCCATGTTGCATAGATTTCACTGGATGCTACATTTTTAATATAGTCTTTATACTTCACATAATAATTCTCTGCATTGTTGTTTTTAGGTGTTCCATCATGTACAACTACAAACTCAGGAATTACAACCTGAGATAATACAATTTCATTGCTTTCTACTGGCTTTATTTCAGCCTCAGCAATCTTTGGAGGATAATCTCCAAATAAAACATTTGGTCCAATTGTATATGCTACGTCCTGCTGTCCTTCCCCTTGCCTATCACTTCGAGGAATTAATCTTGCTGGCTGCACTGCTGTAATTGTTGGTAATACCTGTACTCCTGTAATTGAAAAACCTTCAAATCCAGGACTTGTAATGGTTATGTCATACTCGCTATAAGGCTGTGTTTGTCTCTCTGGTGTCAAACTCAAGTCAATATTTGGAGCACTTAACTGTACCTCCTCTGTCTTACCATTGATATCCGTTGTCAACTGTTCAAGCACTGTTCCAGGGTTATTTGTTGCACTTATGGTAACGGTAGCATCTTTAATCGGTCTTGACTGAAGGAGCGAGGTTACATTCACTTTTAGCCCACCAAGGGATTGTGTCTCCAACTGAGCTGGGTAAACAATATCTCTTTTCATACTTACCTCATTTATTCCTTTTATATAATCTATGTGCTTCTTTTTATTTCGTTACCTATCGTAACCGTTTCTCCTATTTTTTCTGCCAATCGTGATGCCATTGGAATAATTCACTTCTCTCATCCAATGTTCCAAACTCATAGCCTGCGTCCTTAATTTTCTTCAAAATATCATCCAGGACTTCTGCAGTGAGCTTATTGCTCTGTCCATCATGAAGCAGAATGACAGGCTCTATATAATCTTTAAACTTGGATGTATTTTTCATAATGGAGTATTTGGATGGCTTGCCAACACTATCCTCCCCTGTTACATTCCAATCTACATAATCTAATCCCATATCCTTTAACTTACGGATTACATCATTACAGTATCCTGAAATATAGCAATTAGCGCTCCCATATGGAAAACGGTATAGGGTTGGATTAACTCCCGTCACTTCAATCAAACGGTCATAGGTCTTCTTAATATCATTTAGGCATGCCTCTTCATTGGCATACATTTTCTTTCGATTATGGGTATAGGTATGTACGCCTATTACATGACCTTTCTTCTGCATGGACTTTACCATTTCCTCCATATCTGGGGTAATCTGTTCTCCAATCATAAAGAAGGTTGCTTTGGCATTATATTTATCCAATGTCTCCAGCACTTTAGGAGTATTCTTACTAGGACCATCATCAAATGTTAAAAATGCTTTCTTTGTTAGCTGCTTCTTTTCCTTCTCCTTTGTATCATTCAGTTCCTTTGACTGGCTATTTTCCTGTTTCACCTTTTCATTGGCGATCTGGTCTGCTTTTTGCTCCTTTGAAGCTTTTATTGTATCTTCTTCGGTCACTTTTCCAACCCGTCTACAATATTCTCCATAAGTCTCAGTGTTGCTATGTTTTAACGCTGACATGTCTACAAATAAGCAAACGATAAGGCATACCGCGATAAAGGATCCAAGACCTAATACTTTTTTCAAGCCCATCACTCCTAATTGCATTTGTATAATCATATGCAGATAGTAGTCCAATATATTAACAAAATGAGGATAGGGCCGTTGCAGAAATAAGTTCCTGAAAGGCTTGAGGCAACGGCCCGGGGGAAGAAGGTATAAAATACCTTCTTAGAAAAGACTAGTTTCCTAAAGGAATAAAACATAACGGAAAAAGGGTGCTGCAACTTAGAGATTGGCTCTCGGTTGCAACACCCTTTTATATATAGGACTATTTTACGCGTTCGTAGCGTAGGAAATAGTATTCTAAGTCGTAGTATGTTTGTTCTTCGCTGTCGGCTACTACTTTCCATTCTGGATTTTCATCTAGATTTGGGAAATGAGTATCTGCTTGGTAAGCGAAATCAATTTTTGTCACGTGTGCCACGTCACAGTACTGTAGCATTTGTTCGTAGATTGTTGCTCCACCGATTACATAGATATCATCAGATGGCACGCCTTCTACTTCTTTTAATGCTTCTTCCACACTGTGTACAACAACAGCATCTTTTACCGTATAGTTTTTGTCACGTGTAATGACAATATTTTTACGATTTTTTAGTGGTTGTTTTTGTGGGAAGGATTCTAATGTCTTTCTTCCCATGATAATTACTTTACCTGTTGTTTCTTCACGGAAAAATCTTTGATCCGCTGGGATACGAACAAGTAAGTCATTTTTGTAGCCAATGGCCCAGTTCTTATCTACTGCTACGATTAAATTCATTTAGTTCTCCTTAAACTGCAATTGGAATATTTGTTACCTTTGGTCCTGTTACATAATCGTCTAATCTAAAGTCATCTACTGTAAATTCGTAGAAGTCTTTAATTTCTGGATTCATCCAGAATTTTGGAGCTGGATGAGTCTCTCTTCCGATTAACTCTTTGATAATTGGAATATGACGGTCATAAATATGAGCGTCTGCAATGACATGAACAAGTTCACCGACTTCATATCCACAAACTTGTGCTAACATATGCACAAGAACTGCATATTGGCAAACGTTCCAGTTATTTGCAGCTAAAACATCTTGAGAACGTTGATTTAAAATAGCATTTAAACGTAATTTATCGCTATTTCTATCTTTTGTAACGTTAAATGTCATGCTGTATGCACATGGATATAAATGCATTTCATTTAAGTCTTGATGCACATAGATATTTGTCATAATACGACGGCTGTATGGATTATTCTTCAAATCGTAAATCACACGATCAACTTGATCCATCATGCCTTCTTTATATTGATGTTTTACGCCTAATTGGTAGCCGTAAGCTTTTCCGATAGAACCACTTTCATCTGCCCAGCTATCCCAGATATGGCTGTTTAATTCGTTAATATTGTTTGATTTCTTTTGCCAGATCCATAACATTTCGTCGATACAGCTCTTAATACCTGTTCTACGTAATGTAATCGCTGGAAACTCTTTGGATAAGTCGTAACGGTTTACAACACCGAATTTCTTAAGTGTATAGGCACTGGTTCCGTCTTCCCATTTTGGTCGTACCTTTTCGCCTTCTGTACTTGTTCCATTTGTTAATATATCGTTACACATATCAATAAAGATACGATCTGCTATACTCATAAAATTCATTCCTTTTCGTCAAATTTCTTTTTCTATTCTATCTTTTTTTAGAGGTATATGCAAGAAAAACTAGACCGTATCTTTAAAAATATGATTATTGGCTAATCACTTTCATAGAATCTGCATATGCCTTAATTCTTGATAAATTAGGTATTCTCTGCACTTCTCCCGATTTTTCAACAATCAGCGTAGGTGCCTGCATCACACCGTATGCTTTGGCTAAATCCGGCTGTTCTCCTGCATCAATAATGGTATAATCGATGCCTTCTAACATCTTCTTAGCCATAATGCAGTTTGGACAAGTCTTTGTCGTAAATAAGAAAATACGATCTTGTGAAGCAGCGTCCACTTTATATGCGACACTTGCCATTTCCACCTCACTATCTATAGTATTTGCCATATTGTGTACGGAAAATCCATTGGCAACACTATAAACTTTACGATCTTTGTATTCTTGTGTCTTACCTGCATTCCAGTTCTGGACTGGTCTATAATATCCTGTAATCCTGCTGTAGACTTCTGCCTTCTCTCCGCATTTTGGACAAACGAACTGCTCGCCTGGAAGATAGCCATGAGTCTTGCAAATAGAATACGTAGGAGAAATCGTATAATAAGGCAATTTATAATTGGATGCAATAATTCTTACTAATTTTGCTGCTGCACTCCAGTCCGGAAGCTTTTCCCCCAAGAACGTATGGAATACGGTTCCTGATGTATAAAGGGTCTGAAGCTCATCCTGAATATCCAGTGCATCAAATACATCTTCTGAATAGCCTACCGGTAAATGAGAACTGTTGGTATAGTAAGGTGTCTCTAACGCTTTTCCAGCAGTAATTATATCCGGATACTGCTTCTTATCATGTTTAGCCAAACGATAGGTCGTTGACTCTGCCGGCGTTGCTTCCAAGTTAAATAAGTCTCCATACTGTTCCTGATAATCCCTTAGTCTGTCCCTCATATGGTTTAATACTTTCTTGGTAAATTCCTGCGTTACCTTGTGTGTCATGTCCACACGAAGCCAGTTTGCATTTAGCCCGACCTCATTCATTCCGATTAAGCCAATTGTTGAAAAATGGTTGTCAAAGTTTCCAAGGTAACGTTTTGTATAAGGATATAAGCCCTCTTTTAACAATCTGGAGATCACTCTACGCTTTACATTCAAACTTCTTGCAGAAACATCCATCAGCTGATCGAGGCGAGTAAAGAATTCTTCTTCATTCTTGGATAAGTAGGCAATACGAGGCATATTGATGGTTACTACGCCAACACTTCCGGTGCTCTCCCCTGATCCGAAGAAACCGCCTGTCTTCTTACGAAGCTCACGTAAGTCAAGACGAAGCCTGCAGCACATGGAACGAACGTCGCTAGGCTGCATATCGCTGTTGATATAGTTTGAAAAATAAGGAGTTCCATATTTGCTTGTCATCTCAAATAAAAGACGGTTATTTTCCGTATCAGACCAGTCAAAGTCCTTCGTAATGGAGTAGGTAGGGATTGGGTATTGGAAGCCTCGTCCATTGGCGTCACCCTCTACCATAATCTCGATAAATGCCTTATTTACCATATCCATTTCTTTTTTACAATCCTTATAGGTAAAATCAACTTCCTTACCACCCACAATACATGGTAGGTTTGCTAAATCATCCGGTACTGTCCAATCTAACGTAATATTGGAAAATGGAGCCTGCGTTCCCCATCTGCTTGGCGTATTCACTCCATAAATAAAAGACTGGATACATTGCTTTACATCTTTATATGTCAAATGGTCGATCTTTACGAATGGTGCCAAATAGGTATCAAAGGATGAAAATGCCTGAGCGCCTGCCCATTCATTCTGCATAATTCCTAAGAAATTCACCATCTGGTTACATAAAGTGGATAAATGTGCTGCAGGAGAAGACGTAATCTTTCCTGGAATTCCGCCCAGCCCTTCTTTAATCAGTTGCTTTAATGACCAGCCTGCACAATATCCGGTTAACATGGATAAGTCATGTATATGTATGTCTGCATTTCTATGTGCATTTGCAATCTCTTCATCGTAAATCTCAGATAACCAATAGTTTGCAGTAATGGAACCGGAATTATGTAAAATCAATCCCCCAACGGAATAGGTCACCGTGGAATTCTCTTTTACTCTCCAATCCTCTTCCCTCACATAGCTATTGACGATTTCCTTGTAATCAAGGATCGTAGATTTCATATTACGGATTCTTTCACGATTCTTACGGTATAGGATGTATGCCTTCGCAACATCTGTATATCCAGTCTGCTCAAGAACATGTTCCACGCTATCCTGGACATCTTCTACTGAAATCTTTCCGTCTTTTATCTTTGACTGAAAATCAGAGGTTACTCTAAGGGTCAGTAAGTTGATGATATCCTCATCAAACTGCTTACTAGTTGCTTTAAATGCCTTTGTGAT
>JAUNRX010000110.1 GCA_030539495.1 bacterium
ACGAAATCTGCATTATCATATCCAACTAAAAGGTCATTGGTCATTTCCATTGCAATCTTATCATATACCTTGTATACTCTAAAATTCGCTTCGACTGGAAGCTTCCCATAATCCTCAAGTTCAATATAATCATCCTTTGCAACCAATACCTTTGCTCTAATTGTCTCAGGCTTTAGATTAATGCTTTTGACCAGCTTATTACTTATAACAACATCGGCAACTTTTTTCGTCACCTCTTCTTTGATCTCATTATTCATTTCAAATGCACGTTCAATTCCATTTACATAGACCGTAAGACTTTTCCCATCCTGTCCTGTAATATAGACGTTGGATAACGTGACATCCTTGGTAATCAGTTCCTTTACATATAGGATTTCATCATCCCTTACTTCAACTTTGACCATCGTATCTAGAAATGGGTCCATATCCAATCCGTCATTGGTATATCCCCCGGTATCGGTCACCGTTTCAAAACCCGAAAAACTCGCTACATCACTTTTTGTTCCGACCACATACAGCTCTTTGGTCTTCATGCTATCTTTGATTGAACTAGAATCATTTTTTGCATATACCTGATCAATTAGGTAATTATATGCGGTAAGAAATGTATCCCATTCTACTTCTTTATTTGCATCCTGCTCCCACAACACGGGAATTGCTTTCTTCACTTCATTACTATCAATATGTTCTGCAAGCTTTATGACAATCTGCCCAAGCTCACCATAGGTTACTCTTCTTTCTGGCTCAAAAGAGGTACTTTTTCCTATAAGTATATCGCAAATATTCATGGAACTAAGACCATTTACATACGTGTAAAACCATTCATCATTCTTTACATCTTGTAACTCCATCGAGTCATCTAACAGTCTTAATTCATCTTTCGAATATTGCAGCAGCGATACCATCTTAGCCAGATAAGATCTCGTAATACCAGACTCATCTGTATGCTTTACCACGGAATTCAAAAGAGGCTCTTTATTACCATTCACTCGTTCAGTAACATTAATGATAAATACCGAAACGATTAAAACTGCGCATATAGCAATTAATGAAATTTTAACTTTATTGCTTATCATATAAACCACCTATTAGTACAATTTTTTCATACCCTTCTAAGTACTTATCCTATTATATTGCTGTTAGAGGGGTAATATGTTGTCCAATTTATAAATTTAATTTTCATTTTATGATAAAACTCATTGTAACATCATTGTTTTTTACTTGCATTAAAAAAAGAAATATTAGTGAAAGTATATGTGGATATTGTAAAATTATACATAACGAAGCAGCCTCTTCCTGTATACAAAAAAGGAGCCTCTGACAATACGGTCATGTATTGCCAGAAAAGCTCCTATCACTTGTTCTTTACATCTTTTTTAGTGCACTGATTAGTTCTTCTGCTACTCGCTTATCTACGGTAAATGCAGATACCTTACCACTTATAATTTGATCATAGTTAGAATCAAAGGATTTTAACACGATTGTCTTGGAATACTGGCTCTTGTCGCCATACTCAATTTCTATAGACAATACCTCATTCTGTCCTTCTTTTCCATTTTCAATTTCCTGCTTATACTCCAAAGCTGTAAGCTTGCTGTATAACGAGGCTGCCGATGCATCATCCATTTCTTTTCCATTAAAAGTTGCATTATATGCGGTTTCTTCTGTCTCATCAGAATCAGATATTTCATCCGCTGCTTTGGCATCCACAGTCATTGTATACGTCTTATCTTCGGTCTTAAATATAATCTTCTTAACAGAAGCTAAGTCTATAGACACTGGTGCCTTCTCTACCACACCAAATGCATCTACATTGATTAATGTGGTTACACTGCTCTCTTCCATTAGATATACACTAGATGAACCTTTGATCTGAACATAATAGTTTCCGTCTTTCTCCTTATTTCCAACGAATAATGTAAAGGTCTTTTTATCGCCCTTTTTCGTAGTTGTTCCTGTACTTGTACCAGAGTCCTCTGTCTCTTCTGTTGCTTCTTCCTCTACTACCTCATAATACTTCACTTCCACTGTATATGCTGGATGTTCCAAGCCATATTTGCTTAGTTCTTTTCCTGCATAATCCACATTTTCTGTAAAGGAATATGCAGTATAACTATCAAGCAATGTAGATAATTTTTCTGCATCTGCTGCCACTTCCTGTTTATAAGGAGATGTGATTACATACTCGCTGTCATTGCCCTTTATTGCAAATGTAGTTTCATTTCCTTTTTTTACGGTTACTCCATAAATATAGTCGGATGTAATCTCAGGCACCTCTTCAATGGCAACCAGTTGTTTTACGTTATACTGAAATGGTGAATATACGGTTACCGGTGCAAGATAGATTCCATCCTTATCATCCACGCTGACATAGTAACCTTCCGAGTCTCCAATTGCAGCAATTCCAACTTGATAGCTTACGGTGGACTTATCCTTTAAGGTAATGGTTACTGACAATGAAGGGTAATCTAGTCCATACTCTACCTTATTTTCCTGATTATCTGCAATCTTCTTGGTTGCTTCCGTGGAAGAAAATATGGATAGCATATCACTTACTTTGGACTGATCAATAGGACAGTTCTTGTCACTTTCCAGTTTCCAAGTCTCCTTTTCTTTTACAAGCACAACCGTATCTTTATCATTTTTATAAGAAATCTTGGTTACCTGATCCGTGGTCTCAGAAAGAAGTACCTCGGATGATGTTTCCTCTTCCTCACTATCCTCATTTGTCTCATTTTTAGAGGACACATATCCATGAACACATAGATATGCACCCCCACACATAATTGCTAACAGAATAAGAATAATCAGAGTTCTACTTTTCTTCTTTTTCTTTTTGCTCATTATGCTTTCCTCCTACGATACCAGATTACAAATCCCGTGGACAAAAGAATGATTGGAAGGATTACAATTAATAGAAGTGACCAGGTCACAACACTTGCGCTTGTTGGCGTAATATAGGCTTCGGATAAACTTCTGGATGGGATGGAAAGTCCTGTTTCCTGTCCGCCGAGGTAAGAAATAATATTATTGATCAATGTTGCATTTCCGTACATATCGTACTGCATAAAATCATCTGCAATAATATTGCTGCTTGCCAATACAACCACTTCTGTCTTTACATCATTATATGTCTCACTAGTTAAGACACCAAGAGAAAATGGTCCATCAAGATCGCCACTCTCTTTATCATAGCTTTCCCATTCTGTCCCTTGTTTTAAGAAGGCATCATCAGAAGTCGTTAAAAAAGGAGTTACCGTTACCGTATCCCTTGTACTTGCATTTACTAATCCAACCGAAATCGGAATTAATACTGGATTGGTACTTACGCTAATTCCAGCTGTAAGATCAGAAGTTGCTATTGTTGGAATTAAATAATATGGATAATTGCTAAGGGAGTTTGAAGCAGACTCCATAATAATTCCCTCTTTCACTTCGACACCATACTGTTTTACTAATCCATTAAAGTTTGTAAGGGAAGTTGCCTGAGGATTTACCAGAATAAATGCCTTTCCACCCTTTTCAAGATAGCTCTTAATCAACGTTACTTCTGCTTCCGTATAATCCGTTGTTGGACCATTGATCATTAAGATATCGCAATCTTTGGGCACCTCGCTTGCCGAACGAATCTGTAAGGAATCTACCGTTGTACAAAGCTTCGTAAACTCACCGGTAACAAAGGAAGTAAGTTCTGTTTCTCCATGCCCGGTTACTTGATATAGCTTAGTATTATTTTCATTGGATACATATTGAATGGCTGCTGTCACTTGCCCCTCTACATCGATGGCAGAAGGGGAAGAACTGGAGCCTGTATAGTAGTAAGAATAATCACTTTCATCATATACAAGCATATCACTGTAAGGAATGTACTTATATGCTCCTGTTTTTTCATTTACAACGATTACACTGTTTGCGGATACTTCCGTATCGGTACCTGCATATTTTTGAACAAAGGTAGGATATAAGTCAGGATCCTTATTTACTAATTTCACCTTATCTGAAAGACCAGGATACTTCTTCAAAATGTTATTGATTATGGAAATCTCACTGCCGTTTCCTACCACATAATAAATCGTTACCTCGTCATTTACGTTCCCCATTACCTTCTTCGTCTGCTCTGTAAGCGTATACGTGCCTTCGGAAGATAAATCTATGGATAAGTCAAATTCACCAAATAGTAAGTTTACAAATATCACAGCAATTAAGATAACAACGATCATTGCACTGCTGTACGCGCCATTTTTGAACTTCTTACTTTTAAACTCTGCTGCAATACGCTTCTTCAGTAAGCCTAGACTTTCTTTTTTCAATGGTTTTCTCATTTTATGTCTTCCCCCTTTCCTAGCTCCATCTTCTCTTCTTAATCACTTGGATAGTAATCAGAATAAACATGACTGCCACACTTAAGAAATAGATGATTGCATTGATGTCTAAAATGCCTGCGCTGAAATTGGAAAACTTCTCACTAATGGAGAATACATCAAGCACTTTTGTAACCAGCCCATCATAGAAAGAAGGTTTTAATAAATAGACAAACATTAATGCTACTTCTGCCACGACTCCAATAATCATGGTCATTGTAATGTTGTGAATGCTAAGATATAAAATCAGGCATATCACTACTACAAGCAAACTTAAGATTAACCAAGAAGATTGGTTGTCCGTTGGAAGCATGGACTCAATACCTGGCATGATATAGCTGATAAATACTGCAATTGCCGTAATGATCAGTGCAATTACTTGATTTTCCGTAATCGCTGAAATAAACAATCCAAGCGCAATATATGCTGCTGCAAGCATTATAAAACCAAAAATACAGGAATACGCCGTTGCATAGTAAGGACCAAAGCTAACAGATGCATACTTTGCAATGATTAACGGATAGAAACACATAATCACAACAGGAGCTAAATACATGGTAACTGCTGCAAAGTATTTACCAAGAACCATCTTCGTAATGGAGATTGGCGAAGTCAATAACAGCTGGTCTGTCTTTTGCTTATTCTCCTCTGCAACCAAACGCATCGTTAAGATTGGTATCAACACGATGTATAAAAACTCGATTGCACTGACTGTATACTCAAACTTGGCATACTGGCCATTTAGGTTATATGCCATAAAGTAAATTCCTACGATTACAAGAAAAATTGCAGCATAGATAAATCCAATCATTGTTGTAAAATAGGAGCGTAGCTCTTTCTTATAAATAGCAAGCATTCTCTACACAGCCTCCTTTTCCTCTTCTTTTGTAAGTTCTAGGAAGATATCCTCTAATGTAAATGTCATCTTCTCCATTGTGTAGATTGGCATCTTTTCTTCTGCCAGCTTAAAGAAGACGTCCTCACGGATTTCCTCTTTGTCTTTTCCACAAACCGTGACAAAAACGAAACCGTTTTCCTCTTTATCCACACTAACATCCACTACACTTGGCACATCTGATAATGCACCTATGATATTTCCTTTGTCGCCTTTTACAACAAGCTTAATTCCACTTGCAAATCTTGCATGTTCGGCTAACTTCTCCGGAGTATCATCTACAATCAGTTTTCCTTTGTTAATGATAATGACACGATCACAAACCGCACTAACCTCTGAAAGAATATGGGAGCTTAATATAACGGTATGCTTTTTCGCTAGTTTCTTAATCAAATCACGTATCTCAATAATCTGCTTTGGATCCAGCCCAACCGTAGGCTCGTCTAAAATAATCACGTCCGGATATCCAATTAAGGCACCTGCAATACCAACCCTTTGTTTATATCCTTTGGATAAATGACGGATTAGACGATTTTTCATATCCGTTAACATCGTATCCTCCATGATCTTTTCTATCATCTTAGCACGCTCTGACTTCTTTACCTTTTTCAACTCTGCGACAAATTCAAGATACTCACACACCTTCATGTCCATATATAAAGGAGGCTGCTCTGGCAAATAGCCTATATGTTGTTTCGCTTCCTCTGCATCGTCAAATATATCGTATCCATCAATCTCTACCGTTCCTTCTGTTGATGAAATATATCCTGTAATCATATTCATAGTCGTAGACTTACCTGCACCATTAGGCCCTAATAAGCCAACGATTTCGCCCTTTTCTACAGTAAACGACAAGTCATCTACTGCACAGAAACTGCCGTATCTCTTGACTAAATTTTTCACTTCTATCAAAGCTCTTCCTCCTTAACGCCTTTTCTAGATATATAAATTCATACGTCTGATGATACAGATAAATTACGAACATTCTGTGATTTTTTTGTTTAGTATTTGTGAAGAAAGCCATAAAAGTGCATAACGAAAAGAGGCCGATAGACCACATTTTCATGTGGCTCATCGGCCCCTAACTTAACTCATCTTCGATTGATTTTATTCTCCGATTACATCATGCATGTCATACATACCAGGAGTCTTTCCTACTAAGTATTTTCCTGCGGAGATTGCACCTTTTGCAAATACTGCTTTTGAATATGCAGTATGTTTAAATTCAATTACTTCATCAGTTCCCGCGAAGATTACTTCGTGTTCCCCAACAATTGTACCACCACGAACTGCAGAAATACCTAATTCATCTTTGCCTCGTTGCTGACGTACATGAGAACGGTCAAAGATATATTCGTAACGGTTATCCATTGCCTCGTTGATTGCATCAGCGATTGCTAATGCAGTACCGCTTGGTGCATCTTGCTTTTTATTGTGATGTTTTTCTACGATTTCAACATCGAATCCAGCATTTCCTAATACTTTTACAGCTTCTTGCACTAGTTTAAATAAAGTATTTACCCCAAGTGACATGTTTGCTGATTTTAAAATTGCAATTTCTTTGCTGCTTTCCTCAACCTTAGCAAGTTGTTCCTCACTAAGACCAGTAGTACAAAGAACGATTGGTAATTTCTTTTCTACGGCTCCTGCAAGCAGGTTATCGATTGCCTTTGCATTGGAGAAATCGATAATCACATCTGCATTGATATCACAATCTGCAAGGCTTTCAAATACAGGGTATCCATAATCGCCTTTGCTTTCAACTGCGATCCCTGCAACGATCTGACAAGTTTCATCCTCACGAACTAATTCTGTGATTACCTGACCCATGTGTCCGCTGCATCCGTGCATAATAATATTCACCATAAAAATTTATCCTCACTCTCTAGTTGATTATTTTACGTTAATACCAGTTGCCTTCATTGCTTCTCTTAATTTCACTGCATTCTCTTCTTCCATGTCTGTTAATGGGCTTCTTAAAGAACCACAGTCAATTCCGATATATTTTAAAGCAGTCTTTACAGGAATAGGATTTACTTCTGTAAATAAATTATGACAAACTGGTAAGTATTTTAATTGAAGTGCTAAACTTTCTTTTACATTACCATTTAAATATAAGTCTACGATATCATGTGTTTCTTTTGGACAAATATTAGATAATACGGAGATTACACCAACACCGCCTAAAGAAAGTACAGGAACGATTTGATCGTCATTTCCTGAATATACATCGATACATCCATCTGCTTTTTGCATTAAATCAGCAACGAAGGAGATATCCCCTGATGCTTCTTTTACAGCAACGATATTATCTACTGTTCTTGCTAACTCAACAATTGTATCTGCCTTTAAAGCACAACCTGTTCTACTTGGAACATTATATAAAATGATAGGTACTTTAACGCTATTTGCAATTGCAGTAAAATGTTTCTTTAAACCATTTTGAGTTGCTTTATTGTAATATGGTGTAACTACTAATAATCCATCTACTCCATATTCTTCTGCTTGTTTTGATAAATAGATTGCTGTTTCAGTACAGTTAGAACCTGTACCTGCAATAACTGGGACTCTCTTATTTACGTAATCCACAGTAAACTTGATGCATGCTAAATGCTCTTCATGACTTAGAGTAGCAGCTTCTCCTGTTGTTCCACATACTACGATTGCATCTGTCTGATTATTGATTTGAAAATCTAATAACTCCCCAAATCTATCATAATCCACTTCATTATTTTCTTTCATAGGAGTTACAATTGCAACACCTGCACCTTTAAAAATAGACATATAAAAAACCTCCTCAATGATCTTTTCTGATACATATGCTCATCATGATGTTTGCTTAATAACTAGTATTAGTTTATTCTCCTGAAATCATTATGTGAGTTTCACTGATACCAAAAACATTCCCGCATCCTCAAAACACTATAGCGGGCCGTTTTATTATATGGACAGTAAGTTTTACTCTCCCATATAATGAAAAAAGTCGACATGCAGTCGACCCTAAAGATTTTCTATCTGATAATCGGATAAAAATAATTCTTTAGGTAGCACTCCATCAACTTGATGACAGTTATATAGTTGTTCACTATATACCCAGGACCGATACTTCAGGGGTATCTTACCTTCGGCATTTTTCCCTTTCGATATCCTTCCTCTGTGCCTGAAACACATCTGGAATACCTACTCTTTAAAAATGCACCTCTACCAATAAAGCTATTTTATTATGTACCTATTTAACTTGAAATAATCATACCATCCGTATTTTTCCTTGTCAACCGTCATTCTCAAAAACTGGCATTTACTCCCTATTAGCAAACATTTTTTGCAATATGCTCTTATAATGCTTTTCTTACTCGTAACTCTTATTCGTTTTTTGAAAGCTATTCCTTTGAGTAACACCAGCCTGTTTTCCCTCTGACATTACAAATGGGTGACATGTGTCTCAAGGACAAACACCGTAAGGTGTCTGACAGCGAAACACATATCACCCATTTGTAGAGGAAGGGGAAAATTACAGTATGCACTCCCCTCCTATAACCTTTTTTATATGATAAAATACACAACTAGTGGCAAGCATAATGCATACATTCCCACATGTAATTCTTTGAACTTGCCGATAAATACTGTCATTACAACGTGACAAAGGATACCTGCTGCAATACCATCTGCGATAGAACCGGAGAACGCTCCGATGAGAATCATCATAAATGGTCCAAAGCTTTCTGCAAAATTGCTGAAATCAATATTCTTAATTCCTTGAATCATTGTAAATCCAACAAAGATCAATGCAGGTGCAGTTGCCGCTGCTGGAATAATGCTAAATAATGGTGCAATAAAGATTGTTGCAATAAGTAACACTGCCGTTGTTAAAGAAGTAAGCCCTGTACGTCCACCAGCTTCCACCCCTGCAGTAGACTCTACATAAGTCGTTACTGTCGTCGTACCGAAGCATGCACCAGCAACTGTACCAATTGCATCTACTAAGAATGGTTTCTGAATCTCTGGGAAATCCCCATTCTCATCTAGCATATCCGCTTTTCCAGCAACGCCTAAAACAGTACCAAGCGTACAGAAGAAATCACTGAAGAATGCAGTAAACATAAGGATAAAGAACTGTGGTGTCAATAATCCTTTGAAATCAAACTTGAATAAAAGACCTTTCATTTCTGTAAAGTCAGGTAAAGAGAAAATCGAAGTTGGCATTGGTGTGATACCCATAGGAATTCCAAGTGCTGTTGTTACTACAATTCCGATTAGTAATGCACCCTTTACATTCTTTGCTGTTAAGATTGCAATAATGAATAAGCCTATCACTGATAAAAATACTGCTGGTTTTGTAAAGTCGCCTGGATTTAATCCATTTGAAAAATCACAAATTCCCGAATTCTTTAATCCTAGCATGGCAATAAAGAAACCAATACATGCACTAATGGAAACCTTAATATTCTTAGGGATCATTCGTACGATTAAATCACGAATTCCAAAGATGGACATTGCAAGAAAAATAAGTCCGGATACGAGGATAATTGTCATCATCTGTGCAAATGAGATTTCCCCTTTCTGTAAACAAGTACCTAGCATAAAGTTAGTTCCCATAGCTGCAGATAATGCAAATGGCAAGTTTGTATATAATGCCATTAATACGGTAACTAAGCCTGAGATTAATGCAGTTAAAATCATAATGGACTGAGATGTAATAACGACACCATTTACATCTACGATCTGAGCTGCTCCACCAGTCATCGCTGCCGGTTGTGTTACAAGAACATATGCCATTGTCATAAATGTCGTTAACCCTGCAACAAGCTCGATGCCAATACTGCTTCCTCTTTCCTTAATCTTAAAAAATGACAAAATCTTTTCTTTCATCAAGTAGCCTCCAAAACTAGTTGTGTAATACACTCTAATTAGTATTAATTATTACTCCTTGTTTAAGGAGCACCTAACTATGCTATCATAGGAAAAAGGTGTTTACAACAACAGATTGACGTTTACTTATATGGATTTCTAATCATATTAAGTTGAATTTTTCATAAGCATTTTCACTTCAAAAAATGCCATTTGGCATTGCTTTTTTTATATTGCAATACATAAGAAAGAGCTATCACCTGTTGTCTTTCACAACAAGTAATAGCTCCTTCTTATCTACCCTTTGATCTTTTCAATACGAGAGATACTATCGACGTAAGGAACCAATTCGTCTGGTAAATGATTCCCTGTAAGTACTAATCTATAATAATCGTCTCTTAACTGGATAAATTTTATTATATCATCTATACTGATAATCCCATATTCTATTAAACCGAGCACTTCATCTAAGACAAGCGTATCGCATTCGCCTGTTTCAATGACTTTACGTGCAAAGTTCATTCCATTTAGAAGATTCTTCTTTTCCTCATTCTGTTCCTCTACGGATAACTTATCAAACATCTCTTTCGCCTTTTCGAAACGGAAGAGCTTGATCTGAGGCTCTAACTTATTTAAAAAAGAATACTCTTCAATATCACGTCCCTTTAGGAACTGAATTATTATGACAGAATGACCTAACCCGGCTGCTCTGATACATTGTCCAATTGCCGCTGTCGTCTTACCTTTGCCATCACCATAATAAACCTGAACAATTTTTTTACTCATTGATTTCACCTCAATGTCTTATATAGCATAGGGATTATTTTATCATACTAAGTCTCAAAAATCCAGTTGATTAATGTAAACCCAGATATACCTTGCTATTCGGCTTCATTCTCCACATATTCTAACTTGCTAACAGAAACTTCATAGGCAACTCGTTTTTCAAACTCGTTTTCACTAATCTTTTTCTGATATTCTCTGCTTTGAATACGCCCCCAAACTTGAACGTGTCCACCAACTGGAAACTTCTCAGCATATCTTGCATTACGTCCCCAGCAAATGCATGGTATATAGTCAGATTTACCGTATGGACGATTTACTGCTAATAAGATATCAGCGATTTCACGGCCTAATGGCGTCTTTCTATATACTGGTTGTTTACAAATGAAACCGTCTAAGAAAATGTAGTTAGGTTTTGCACTTTCATAGCCTGGTTCACATACAGTTACCTCTCTAACAAACACTGATAATACAAGGCGATTCTTTGTCTCATCATGTCTGTTATAAGACCTAAATTGACCGGACACCTCTAAATATTGTCCTTTATAATCCTTTTTGATATCAATAAGTCTCTCTGATACCATTAGGGGGATAATATCATAAGAATCGCTTAAACGATTGACACTGATATCAAGGATATAAAATCCTTCCCCAAAAACTTCGTGACTATATTTAAAGTCACCTACTACTTCTCCTGCAATGTTAACTTGGTTGTTATCGAATACTTTATCCGTCATAATGTACTACTCCTCTCTTCCCTGTCCTAGGTATTTTAAAATTGTTCTCTTATTATGTTTATTCAAGTTATTTCCCTTTTAGAAGTAAAATTTTACCATTTTTTTAATGTTATAGCAAGTGTTTTTAAAAATATTATCAAAATTTATGAATACTGTCTTCGTATAACGTGGATTAATAACTTTATTATAACAGAGTTTAATTGAAATTTTTACCTATTTATATAAAAAATATACACTCACCCAAAATCTTTCAGTAATATAATAGTAGGCTGATTTCTCGCTGATACGTAGAATAATAGGGAATTGTACGTATAATTGTACGCATTATATAGAAGAAACACTTGTAATATGCGCAATATATGATAAAATATAAAAGTTGTATTTCGTAAAAAATTTTATAATTTATAAATATTGCCAATATCCAATAGAATATACGTATTATGTTAAAGAGATAATAATATCAGGTCGCATTTTTTATAATGTTGCTATTAAAAATATATTATACAATTTCATATGAGTGTTACTAGAGAAAGCATATTGGTCCCGATATTAGAAAGAAGGATACAAAAATGATAAGAGAAGATATACGTAACATCGCAATCATTGCCCACGTTGATCATGGTAAGACAACTTTAGTTGATGAGTTACTTAAACAAAGTGGAACTTTCCGTACAAACCAAGCCGTGGAAGAACGTGTCATGGATTCAAATGACATTGAAAAAGAACGTGGTATTACCATTTTATCCAAAAACACAGCAATTACTTATGGAGACACAA
>JAUNRX010000015.1:0-7298 GCA_030539495.1 bacterium
AACGATTTATCGGAGCAAGAACTAAGGCCGAGAATTGGAGCATTGCATAATGAAGAATTCACTGTAGGTGAACACGAATGAAGTGAACACCTACAGCTTTTTTAATACATAGAAAACTTCTCTTAAAGAAGCCTCCTATGTATAAAAAAAACGTTCCGCTAAGGATGAGCACTCAGGGGAAAGGAAGATGTCGCAAAATGTCCGCATTCCAGAAAAATTCCCTAATAAACAACATGGAATTACTATCCGGATTCCGTTATACTGGTAAAATATATAAGTATAACAAGTGCAAAAAGGAGGATGAGTCATGGACGTTACAATACAAAGAGATGGAGTTTTCTTAAGAGGAAAGTTGGAGAGCCCATCGAAAAGCCCCTGTCCCATCGTAGTTATGTTTCATGGATTTACAGGCAATTTAGGAGCTAGCAGAGATTCCTTATTTACCTTGATTGCCAATGAATTATTACAGCGAAATATTGCAGTACTGCGCTTTGATTTCAATGGGCACGGTAAGAGTGATGGAGCACTTGTAGATATGGATGTGTTAAATGAAATAGAAGATGCAATTGCAATGCTAGAGTATGCAAGGTCATTGAAGTTCGTCTCAGACATTTATATCTTAGGCCATTCCCAAGGCGGCGTGGTAGGAGGAATGTTGGCAGGCTTGTATGCGGATGTCATAAGTAAATTGGTACTGTTAGCCCCTGCGGCCACATTAAAGGACGATGCATTGCGAGGTACATGCATGGGTACACTCTATGATACCGATCACATTCCCAAGGTGGTTAGGATTAATAACGGTACTACTGAGGTGGGTGGAAAGTATTTTCGAATTGCAAAATATCTGCCGATCTATGAGATAACGAAAGCATTTCAAGGCCCAACCTTAGTAATTCACGGAGAAGATGATCTAGTTGTTGATAGAAAGGCAGCCTATCAATACAAACAAGGTATGAAGGATTGCCAATTAGAAGTCTTTTCTGACTTAGGTCACGGAATAGAGGGGAAAGAGCAGGGGAAGGCGATCACCAAAGTAGTTGAGTTCTTACAGAAAGGAATACAAGATGAAAAAAGATAATAAGACATTTAAAATCATTCATGGTATCCTGTTTGGATCTGCCATGTTACTAATCTTTTTATTTACAAGGATATTGCCAAAATTAGAATTGTTAGAAAGTATCCTATTAGTTGTCTTAGTGGCAGTCATATGGTTTCTTGCCAGTGCTCTGAACAATGTATTTTACATAGTAAAGAAAGAGAAGAAGTAAAGAAAAGTCAATTGACAAATTCTGATAAAAGGTATACTATTAAGTTAGTTAAAGCTAACTTAATAAAAGTAGAAGGGTGGTTGTACTATGAAACTAGTATTATTACGTCATGGTGAGAGTGTTTGGAACAAGGAGAATTTGTTTACAGGCTGGACCGATGTAGACCTATCCGACAAAGGAAGAGAAGAAGCAAAAGAAGCAGGAAGGGCATTAAAAGAGAATGGATATGATTTTGATATCTGCTATACTTCCTACCTAAAACGAGCAATACATACCTTGAATCTGGCTTTAGACGAAATGGACCGTGCATGGCTTCCGGTAATTAAGTCATGGAAACTAAATGAACGTCATTATGGAGCGTTACAAGGACTGAATAAATCAGAGACAGCAAAGAAATATGGAGAGGAGCAGGTGAAGATCTGGAGAAGGTCCTTTGATGTGAATCCACCATTACTTACAGAGGAGGATGACCGGAATCCAAGAGTACAAGAACAGTATAGAAAGGAAGTAAAAGATCTGCTTCCATTGGGAGAAAGCCTAAAAGATACCATAGCCAGAGTAATCCCCTATTATGAGTCTGTCATAAAAAAAGACATGCTGGCAGGAAAGCGAGTAGTCATTGCAGCACATGGCAATTCCATTCGAGCTCTTGTAAAATATTTTGAAAATCTGTCAGAAGATGAAATTGTATCGGTGAATATTCCAACAGGAGTACCATTAGTGTATGAATTTGATGATCAAGGAAACTTTATCAGTAAACAGTATCTTGGCGACCAGTCCTTAATTGCACAGAAAATGAAAGCAGTAGCAAGTCAAGGAAGTGTTTCCAAATGACATTAGAAGTTGTAAAAGGAATTTTAATTCCATTTCTAGGAACATCCCTTGGAGCAGCCTGTGTGTTCTTTATGAAAGGAAGCTTAAAGCCTAGGCTCCAAAGAAGCCTGACAGGATTTGCAGCAGGTGTCATGGTTGCGGCCTCCATCTGGAGCCTGATCATTCCTGCCATTGAACAGTCATCCTCCATGGGAAAATGGTCCTTTGTACCAGCGGCAGTTGGCTTCTGGATTGGCATCCTGTTCTTATTACTATTAGACCATATCATACCCCATTTACATATGAACAGCAGCAAGTCCGAAGGGCCGAAAAGCCATTTACAAAGGACAACCATGCTCGTGCTGGCAGTTACGCTACATAATATTCCCGAAGGGATGGCAGTCGGAGTAGTGTATGCCGGATATGTCACAAAAAGCAGCCAAATTACAGTAATGGGAGCTTTGATCCTTTCAATTGGAATTGCCATTCAGAACTTCCCAGAAGGAGCAATTATCTCCATGCCTCTATGCGGAGAAGGAATGAAGAAGCCAAAGGCATTTTTATTTGGCATGTTATCTGGAATTGTAGAGCCTATTGGTGCCATCCTTACCATCTTGGCAGCAACCTTGATTGTTCCTGCCCTTCCATATCTATTAAGCTTTGCAGCAGGAGCTATGATGTATGTAGTAGTCGAGGAATTGATCCCAGAGATGTCCGAAGGCGAACATTCGGATCTAGGAACGATCTGCTTTGCAATAGGATTTACGATTATGATGATCTTGGATGTGGCATTAGGATAACCATTGGGAGGAACGAGAAAATGGATGATAACAAAAGGTTTTGGTCAAAGACAGCAAAGCTTTATGAGCGGTTTACAAGGGGGAAAAAATCCTCTGCCAGGGCATATCAGGAGTTAGAGCAAGTAACTGCGGCACAATTAAATCATACAATGCATGTTCTAGAGCTGGCAGCAGGCCCAGCCATGTTATCAAAAGCAATCGCCTCGGCATGTGCCACTTTAGAAGTTACGGACTTTTCTCCTGAAATGTTAGCACAGGCAGAGAAAAAAGGCTTGCCAACAAACGTTACCTTTGCAATAGCAGATGCCACAAAATTACAGTATCAAGCAGGGAAGTTTGATGCCGTGGTCATTGCCAATGCACTTCATATTATGCCAGAGCCTGTCCGTGCAATTAAAGAGATTAAGCGAGTAGTAAAAGCAGATGGGATTATTATTGCACCAACCTTTACAAGGGATCATATTAAATCACATTTGATCGAAAGACTTATGGAGGCCATCGGATTTAAGACATTTAGCCGGTGGACCCATAAGACTTACCTGAATTTCTTACGAAAGCAAGGGCTGATCGTGGTGAAGCAAAAAGTGATTACAGGCCATAATTTTCCCATTAGTTTTGTCGTCTGTAAAAAGAAAAATAATAGGATTAGGTAGGTGTTTATGGAAAAAATAAAGTTTGGAATGCCAACACTAATTGAACTTTCAAGCTTAGAAGAGACACTAAAATTGTGCAATGAGCTGAGTTTGGACTTTATAGAGCTTAATATGAATTTGCCACAGTACCAGATTGAACAGTTAGAGGAAGTAGAAAGATTGCGAATGTCAGCAGAACAACATCAACTTTTCTACACGATCCATTTAGATGAAACTCTAAATGTCTGTGATTTTAATAAGGAAGTAGCAAAGGCCTATCAAAATACGGTGGAGAGAGCCATACAGGCAGCAAGACAACTGAAAATTCCGGTTCTAAACATGCATATGAACCATGGTGTACATTTTACCTTGCCAGATCGAAAGGTACATCTGTTTGCACAGTATAAACAGGAGTATTTGCAGGCAATGAGAGAGTTTCGTTCTATGTGTGAAAAAGCCATTGGACCAGATGGAATCAAGATCTGCATTGAGAATACGGACGGATTTCTAGAGTATGAGAAAGAGGCAGTTGAACTGTTGTTGGAAAGCAAGGCATTTGCCCTTACGTGGGATATTGGGCATTCTCATGCCGTGAAAGACATCGATGAGCCTTTTATTATGAAACATAAACAGAGGCTAGAACATTTTCATATTCATGATGCCTTGGGAGAACAAAATCATAGGACATTAGGGACAGGAGAAATCAATCTTAGAAATCGATTGGATCTGGCAAGACAGCTAGGATGCAGATGTGTAGTGGAAACTAAGACTGTAGATGCATTAAGGAAGTCGGTAGAATGGCTTAGAAAAGAGCAGTATGGCAGTTGAATAGATAGGAAAAGAAAATCACTTCGTACAAAATTAGACGAAGTGATTTTTATCTGTAAAAATTTAGCACTCAACTATTGACAGTGCTAACAGGTAGTGCTATAACATAGTTAAAGAAAAGTTCTACATGCTATATAACATGCAAGATAAAGATGTAATATAGAAAGAAGGAATTAACATGACATTAAAACCACTGGCTGACAGAGTTATTTTGAAGCAGAAAAAGGCAGAAGAAAAGACGAAATCAGGCATTATCCTGACAGAAAAATCCCAGGAGAAACCACAAGAAGCAATTGTTGTAGCAGTTGGTCCGGGCGGCATGGTCGATGGGAAAGAAGTCAAAATGCAGGTGAAAAAAGATGATCAGGTTATTTATTCAAAATATTCTGGCACCACTGTAAAGATTGATGACGAAGAGTTTATTATAGTAAAACAAGACGATATCATCGCTTTGGTAGAAGAATAGGGGGTAACTTAGTATGGTAAAGCAAATTAAGTATGATGTAGATGCAAGAAAGGCATTAGAAGCAGGCGTAAATAAATTAGCAGACACAGTAAAGGTTACATTAGGTCCAAAAGGCAGAAACGTAGTTCTTGATAAAGGCCATATGACCCCACTTATTACAAATGATGGTGTTACCATAGCAAAAGGCATAGAACTGAAGGATCCGTACGAAAATATGGGCGCTCAACTATTAAAAGAAGTTGCAACAAAGACCAACGATGTTGCCGGGGATGGTACGACTACAGCAACCGTCCTTGCTCAGGCAATGATCAATGAAGGTATGAAGAACCTGGCAGCAGGTGCTAACCCAATTGTACTAAGAAAAGGCATGAAGAAAGCAACCGATTGTGTGGTAGACTCTTTAAAATCCATGAGCTCGAAGGTAACAGGAAAATCCCATATCGCCAAAGTAGCAGCTATTTCTTCGGGCAGCGAGGAAGTCGGCGAATTAGTGGCCGATGCCATGGAAAAAGTAAGCGATAATGGTGTGATCAGTATTGAAGAATCGAAGACAATGAAGACCGAACTAGACGTAGTACAAGGCATGCAGTTTGATAAAGGATATGTATCCTCTTATATGGCAACGGATATGGACAAGATGGAAGCCAGACTGGAAAATCCATATATCCTACTTACCGATAAGACTATTTCCAATATCCAGGACATCCTGCCACTCCTTGAAGACATTGTAAAACAAGGCAAACAGCTGTTGATCATTGCCGAGGACGTAACCGGCGATGCATTACAGACGTTAATCGTAAATAAATTACGTGGTACTTTTAATGTGGTAGCAGTCAAAGCTCCAGCCTTTGGTGATAAACGTAAAGAAATGTTAGAAGATATCGCAGTATTGACCGGTGGCGTAGTCATGACCGAAGAGAAAGGCTTAACGCTAAAAGGCGCCGTATTACAGCAGCTTGGACAGGCCAAATCAGTAACCATTAGAAAAGACAGTACGACAATCGTTGACGGCCTTGGCAACAAGGATAAGATTAATGAGCGTATTACCCTGATCAAACATCAAATGGAGAATACAACATCTAAATTTGATAAAGAGAAATTACAAGACAGACTTGCCAAACTTGCAGGCGGCGTAGCAGTGATCAGAGTCGGTGCAGCAACAGAGACCGAAATGAAAGAAGCAAAACTTCGTATGGAAGACGCTATTAATGCAACCAAGGCAGCTGTGGAAGAAGGTATTATTGCCGGTGGTGGTTCTGCTTACATCCATAGCATGGATAAATTAAGAGAACTCACGAATACGCTGGAAGGAGATGAAAGAACCGGTGCCAATATCGTATTGAAGGCATTGGAGGCTCCATTGCTTACCATTTCTAAGAATGCAGGCTATGAAGGTGCTGTTATTGTCGATAAGGTACGTAATTCCAAGGTCGGCGTAGGCTTTAACGCTTATACAGGAACCTATGAAGACATGGTGGAAAACGGCATTATCGATCCAGTCAAAGTAACAAGAAGCGCTCTTGAAAATGCAACTAGCGTGGCATCTTCCTTATTAACGACGGAAGCAGTGGTATCCATTGATCGTGACTCCTTAAATGACAAAGAAAAAGCAATGGTATAAAATAAATAATTAATAAAAGGGACAGACGCTTTAGGTAAAATAAGGTGTCTGTCCCTTTTTCTATGTTTTAATCGAAATATATGGAAACAGTCTTTTTTTACAGATTAATAAAGTTATAATTGTAACTATAGATACAAAAGAGAAAGGTAAGAAAGAAAATATGATAGAAAATGAAAAGCAGCCGGTGGATATAAATAAAAGATTTTATTTATTAATAGTTCTTGCAGCAATCGTAATCTGCCAGTTTCCAAGGCAAGTTGCAGTTAGTTTTTATTCCTTAGTGATTATCTTATGGGTGATTAAGCTATTTATTAATAAGGATGCTAGCATAAGAATAGCACAAGAAGAAAAGACACGACGAGAGACCTTGAATATAATACATAATTTATTATGTTTTGGTGGTGTTGTATTTCTTTATAACTATACAAGAAGAATCCATTTTTATAAATGGGAATTGCAATTGTTCCTATTTTGCATCCAATTTGGCTTTATATTTGTACTAGCATTTTATTTTATTCACAGTGCCCCCAATAAGAAGACCAACTGGATTGGGTATATAATTGGATTAGTCGGAGTTAGCATTATAATCTATTTTGTCGTAGCCGCAGGAAACACCTTAGGTGCTAAGAAAATAAGTACAGAACAGGTAGTTGTTGAAGATTTAAGAAAGCAAAGGTCTAAATCAGGGGATAAGTATAAAACCGTAGGATATTATGCAAATGTTAAATACGCAGATGGTGGGATAGAACGTCTTTCCATAAGTCCAATACAATATTATATATCACTAAAAGAAGGCGATAAACTTCAAATCTCCACATATAGTGGCATGTTCGGCATACCATGGAAATCTTATGATTCCCGTTTTACAAA
>JAUNRX010000015.1:7398-18835 GCA_030539495.1 bacterium
CATATAGTGGCATGTTCGGCATACCATGGAAATCTTATGATTCCCGTTTTACAAAGTAGGGTCAAGTAATCTTGGGTTAATTCATGAAATTAGAGTTATAATAACCATAATAGAAGTTATATAAACGAAAGGAAGTAACACATATGGGAGTTATAGCAGCATATATGGTTCCACATCCACCAATCATCTTACCCGAAATCGGCAAGGGCGAGGAACAAAAAATAAATCAGACACTTCAAAGCTATCAGGCAGTTGGAAAGGAAATTGCAGATCTGAAACCAGATGTAATTGTCATCTCATCTCCTCATAGCATTTTATATGCAGATTATTTTCATATCTCACCGGGAGCAAAGGCATATGGCGACTTTGGCCAGTTTCGCACTCCTCAGGTCACAATCGAAGCGGACTATGACGAAGAGTTTGTTTCCCATCTAAGCGGAAAGGCTTATCTTGAAGGCATTCAGGCAGGAACTATGGGCGAACGGCAAAAAGAACTCGATCACGGCACCATGGTTCCCCTTTACTTTATCAAGCAGGCAATGCAAGGCAAGATTGACACAAAGATTGTTCGTATCGGACTTTCCGGCCTGCCCTTATCCGAGCATTACAGACTTGGCATGCTGATCAAACAGACGGCAGAAGAATTAGATCGCAGACTAGTTTATATCGGCAGCGGTGATTTGTCTCACAGGCTTTTAGAAGAAGGCCCTTATGGATATCAAAAAGAAGGTCCGGAATACGACAAAAAGATTATGGATGTTATGGGAAATGCAGACTTTCTAAAGTTATTTACCTTCCCAGAAACATTTTGTGATAAGGCAGGAGAGTGTGGCCATCGTTCCTTTGTGATTATGGCAGGCGTACTAGATGGACTTGCTTTAGAAACAAAGAAGCTTTCCTATGAAGGCCCATTTGGCGTTGGTTATGGCATCTGCTCCTATCATGTAACTGGAACAGATGAAAACAGACATTTTTTAGCGCAGTATGAAGAGAACAGAGAGCAAGAGCTGGAGGAACTAAGAAAAAAGGAAGATGCCTATGTAAAATTAGCAAGGGCATCCTTAGAGCATTATGTGGTCACAGGAGAAGAACTCCCTCTTCCAAAGAATCTTTCAGAGGAAATGCTAGATCAAGAAGCAGGCGTATTTGTATCCGTGAAAAAAGAGGGAGCCTTACGTGGATGCATTGGGACAATTGCCCCGGTACAGGAAAACATCGCCAAAGAAATCATAGCCAATGCGATTAGTGCAGCAGTCAATGATCCACGTTTTGATCCAATCGAGAAAAATGAGCTTAAGGACTTAGTTATATCAGTAGATGTCCTAGGCAGTCCGGAACCAATTACATCCAAAGAGGAACTGGATGTCAAACGCTATGGCGTCATTGTAACAAAAGGATATAAGAGAGGGTTGCTATTACCTAATCTAGATGGCATCGACACCCCAGAAGAACAGATTTCCATTGCTAAACAAAAGGCAGGCATTCAGGAAGAAGAACAAGTTAATCTGGAACGATTTGAAGTCGTTCGCCATTATTAAGGAGGCCGTCAATGAGTGAAGAAGGAATTGTTTGTGACGTCTGCATGCATCACTGTAGTTTAAAGCCGGGACAGGTTGGAAGGTGTAGGGCAAGAGCCAATATCAACAATGCAAGCACGTCTATCAATTATGGAAAGATTACGTCTATGGCACTAGATCCTATTGAAAAAAAGCCATTGGCTTGCTTTCATCCTGGAAGCATGATCTTATCCGTAGGAAGCTTTGGCTGTAACCTAAATTGTCCATTTTGTCAAAATGACAGCATTGCCATGGCGGGAGAGCAACAGGCCGAGACTGTTCTTGTAACGCCAAGAGATCTGGTTATGAAGGCGGTTTCCCTAAAAGATTACGGCAATATTGGCCTGGCATTTACGTATAATGAACCATTAATTGACTATGAGTTTATACGTGATGCCTCCAAGCTGCTGCATGAGTATGGGATGAAGTCTGTGGTTGTGACCAATGGTTCGATTACTCCAGAGGCAGCCAAAGAAGTACTCCCTTACGTGGATGCCTATAATATTGATTTAAAGGGATTTACCGATGCGTATTATAAGAAACTAGGCGGAGACTTAAATACAGTCAAAGAGTTTATCAGGCTGGCATCCCAACATGCCCATGTAGAATTAACGACCTTGATTGTACCGGGTGAAAATGATACGGAACAGGAGATGAAGGAGCTATCGACCTTTGTTGCAAGTGTTGATCCGGATATTCCGCTTCATATCACAAGGTTTTTCCCACGAAGAAATATGTTAGATAAGCAGCCAACGGACATTGACTTGTTGTATCGTCTACAGGTAGTAGCAGAAAAGCAGCTTACCTATGTATTTGTAGGAAATGTATAAAATAATACCGTGGTACAGGCATACAAAAAGAGTAACAGCATATACTAAGTTAGCTAGAATTGATTGATAATTAGAGTGTTTTGACAAAATAAATCTTTCATTGACAGCAAAAGCAAACTGGTATATAATACCATTTAATAAGAGCAAACCGTTGAACAAGAGGAGTAGCCTTTTTACAACATTCAAAGAGAGTTGCAGATGGTGGGATTGCAGCAATGGATAATTGGGTGAATGGACTTGTGAGGGCAAACTGAACCCTGTAAAAAGGAAGTAGGGGAAACGTAAGGCGCACGTTACCGCGCAACATGTATGTTAGTACATGAATGAGAGCATCGCAAATCCTTATAAGGTTGAACGATGAATTTAGGTGGCAACGCAGAACATAAGCTTCTGTCCTATATTGGTATATAGGATGGGGGCTTTTTTTAATACATGGAAACTTCTCTTCAAGAAACCTCCGATGTATTAAAAAACACTCCGCTAAGGATGCACACTCAAAGGAAAGGAAGATAAAAATATGGAACTATTAATGGGAAATGAAGCCATAGCACTAGGAGCATTAAAAGCCGGAGTCCAAGTCGTATCCGGCTATCCAGGAACACCATCAACAGAAGTACTAGAGACCATTGCCAAACGCAATCCAGGAGAGGTTTATGTAGAGTGGTCAGTCAATGAAAAAGCAGCCTTGGAAGTAAGTGCAGGAGCCGCCTATTCAGGAGCAAGGACCATGGTAACGATGAAACAGGTCGGACTAAATGTAGCATCTGACCCATTAATGTGTGTCAATTACATCGGTGTAAAAGGCGGCATGGTAGTCTTAGTCTGTGATGATCCAGGTCCTATCTCTTCCCAGACCGAACAAGATACCAGACATTTTGCTAAATATGCAAAAATCCCAGTATTTGATCCGGTCAATCCTGTGGAAGCATTTGAGATGATTCAGACAGCCTTTGACTATTCAGAAAAATACAACACACCAGTGATCTTCCGTTCCACCACGAGGGTATCCCATGCCTGTGCATCCATCGAAGTGGGAGAACTTCCAACCCTTACAAAGCCTGAAGGATTTATAAAAGACAAACGTTGGGTCATCTTCCCACGATTAAGCTATCAAAATAAGATTAAATTAGAAGCGAGAGAAAGTGTCCTAAGCAAGGACTTCTCAGAATTAAAGTATAACCAAGTAACAGGAGCAGGAAAGTTAGGCATTGCCTGTGGAGGCGTCTCCTATACATACATAAAAGAAGAACTTAATAAAGCAAACGAAGATTACAAGTTATTTAAAGTAGCAACCCCATTTCCATTTCCAGAAGAACTAGCATTAAACTTCTTAAAAGGCTTAGAAAAAGTCCTTGTATTTGAGGAGTTAGATCCAGTTATCGAAGATGCACTTATCTATTTATGTGGAAAATATAATATTCAAGTCGAGATAATAGGAAAACGCAATGGAAAAGTTCCAAATGCAGGAGAGTTGTCAACCGTGATAGCAGCAGACTGTATCAGCGAATTATTTGGCAAGGATTATCGCATCCAAACAGATGCATTTAACGATCAGCCATCTACCCCAATGCGTCCTCCAGTCCTATGTGCAGGATGTCCTCATAGAGCCTCTTTCTATGCAGTAAAGCAGGCAATGAAAGGGAAAGAAGCAGTATTTTGCGGAGACATCGGCTGTTATACATTGGGAAATGCAGCGCCGCTGGATATGGTGGATACCTGTCTATGTATGGGAGCCGGCATTACGGTAGCCCAAGGCATTGGCCGAGCACAAGATACTACAACAAACTTTGCATTTATCGGTGATTCTACATTTTTTGCTTCGGGCATAACAGGAATCGTCAATGCTGTGTATAACAAGTCCAATGAAGTGATCATAATCCTCGACAATTCCACAACTGCTATGACCGGACATCAGCCACATCCAGGAATCGGAAAGACAGTAATGGGCGAGATTGCCCCAGTAGTCAGCATCAAAAAGATAGTAGAAGCAATTGGCGTAAATTATCTAAAAGAAGTCAATCCGCTGAATTTAAAAGAAGCAGTCGATACCGTAAAAGAGGCTGCAAGTGTAGAAGGTGTGCGAGTGATTATCTTCAAATCCCCATGTATTGCAGTAACGAAAAAACGCGAGAAACTAACTGTACGGCAGGAAAAATGCACAGGATGCAAGAAATGTATTAAAGAGTTAGGATGTCCCGCATTAAGCATAAAAGACGGAAAAATAAAAGTAGATGCAAGTCTTTGTACGGGATGTGGACTATGCAGTCAGGTCTGTCCATTTGGAGCACTAAATAAGGAGGCGAACTAAAAATGACAAATGTTATTTTATGTGGAGTAGGTGGGCAAGGAACCGTACTTGCCTCAAGAATTATTGCAGCAGCAGCCATGGCAAAAGGTGAATTTGTTCAGACGGCAGAGACCATTGGAATGGCTCAGCGTGGAGGTTGTGTCGTAAGCCATGTTCGTATAGGAAAAGACGCAGAGACTTCCTTAGTCCCAATGGGAAGCGCAGACGTAATAATTGCATTTGAACCAAGTGAGGCCGTAAGAAATCTTCCTTACCTAAAAAATGACGGCATACTAATTACTTCTGACCGTGCAATCCAGCCGGTTACCGTATCCTTATCGGGTAATTCCTATGATTCAGACAAGATGCTTCAGTATCTAAAAAAGAAGGTAAGCCGCTGTTACGTGATCGATACTGAGAAGATTATTGAAGAATGTGGTTCCATAAAGCCATTAAATGTCGCTTTAGTAGGAGCACTTGCAAAGAGCAACGTAATTGACCTGACAACCGAAGACGTAGAGAACATTCTAAAAGAAAAAGTGAAACCAGCATTTTTAGAAATGAATAAAAAGGCAGTAAGAATAGGGGGAGAAGCATTATGAAGATGAGCAACGAGACATTAGAACAGATCAAGGTGCAGCTAAGACGAGTTATGGCTGCCAATGGATTTTATGCAGAGAAACTAAAAGGCATTGATATTGGTGCGATTAAGACCCAGGAAGATTTTGAAGCATTACCATTTTCAGAAAAAGATAATTTAAGAGATGCGTATCCACTAGGACTTGCAGCAGTTCCAGAAGAAGAAATCGTCCGTATCCATTCCTCCTCAGGAACGACAGGAACACCTGTAATCATACCTTATACAAAGCAGGATGTGGATGACTGGGCTACGTTATTTAGCAGATGCTATGAAATTGCAGGATTGACAAAGACAGACCGTATTCAGATTACACCGGGCTATGGATTATGGACGGCAGGCATTGGCTTCCAGCTAGGGGCTGAAAAGTTTGGAGCAATGACTGTGCCAATGGGACCTGGTAATACCGATAAACAGATCAAATTTATGCAGGATATGAAGTCAACGGTCATATGTGCCACATCCTCCTATGCTCTTTTATTGGCGGAAGAAATTGAAAAGAGAAAATGTGGAAAGAACATTCATTTAAGAAAAGCCATTATCGGTTCCGAACGCTGGGGTGAAAAGATGAGGGCTAGAATTGCAAAAGAACTTGGTGTAGAACTCTATGATATTTATGGATTAACCGAAGTCTATGGCCCTGGAATTGCAATTAACTGCGAACATAATACAGGTATGCACTACTTTGACGATTATTTATATTTTGAAATCATCGATCCAAAGACAGGAAAGAATGTTCCAGACGGTGAACTTGGCGAGCTGGTTATTACGACGTTAAAGAAACAGGGTGCGCCATTAATCCGTTATCGTACTCATGACTTAACAAGATTTATTCCGGGCAAATGTCCATGTGGAAGAGAGTATCCAAGAATCGACGTTATCTTAGGCCGTACTGATGATATGGTAAAAGTAAAAGGTGTCAACATCTTCCCGGGACAAATCGATGACCTGTTAAAAGAAGTGGATGGCGTGTCCAGCGAATACCAGGTATTTATCGACCATTTAAATGGAAAAGATCAGATGACCGTATTCTTTGAAACCGATGCTGTGCAGGAGGAAAATCAAAATGAGAATGTAAAACGATACTTGGAGAAGACAGTTATGGAAATGTTTAAGACAAGAATCGGCGTAACGATTATTCCAAAGGCAGTAGAGATTGGGGATCTTCCTAGAAGTGAAAAGAAGTCCACAAGAATATTCGATTATAGATATTAACCAAAAGGCCCTGTAGGAGATATGCGTCTCTTACAGGGCCTTTTGGTTCAATAATTTTTAATCCTGATTAATATACTGACTCATCATTTGTCCCGCATAAGTTCCGGATGCAAATGATAATCCTAAAGCAGAACCTTCATTGTCATAGTAAGGGGAAGAGTACATGCTTCCAGCATCGATGCCTGCTGCATATAATCCCTTGATTGGAGTGTTGGTATTATCAAGTACGCGAAGGTATTGATCGACTTTTACCCCGCCAATCGTACACCAAGCACTAGGTTCATATTCAAATACATAGAAAGGACCTTTGTCAACAGGAGTCAAGAAAATCTTGTCTTTGTAGAATAAAGTATCTTTCTTTGCTTTACACATCTTATTGTACGTGTCTACCGTAGAAACAAGATTTGTAAGGCCAAAGTGTTCTGCTGCATCTTCCAGCGTATCAGCTTTGTAAGCCCATCCTTGATCAATACCTTCCTGTAGCTGGTCTTTCGCATTGGTTAATACTCTTACATGGGCCTTGCTTTCAGGAGCTTCCTCAGAAAGATTACGCAATCCCGCAATCCATGATTTTGGAGAGCCTAATGTCTTAAAGATACCTTTTTCACAAACACTGTCATAGTAGCTAGAGTCCATGATTGCATAGTAATGTCCCTGACGAAGAGTGGCCTCTGCACCGCTTAATGGATCAGTCGCCATAATCTCTTCATTAAAGAATCGATTGCCGTCACGATTAACAAGTAATCCACCATAAATGCCGAAACGCAAGTTTTCATTGGAAGTAAAGGTCCAGTCACCAGCCTTTTTATTGGTTGCAGAGAATTCATTTGCAACGATGCCCCAATTACGATCTTCCACGCCACCAACTTCTTTAATCATTCGAAGTCCGTCGCCGGTAGAAAGGGTATTGCCAAGAGGATTGATGGTTACCTTGCCAAATTTGGCATCGATGATTTCCTGGCTTCCAAGATATCCGCCGGTACAGATTAAGACTGCTTTAGCATGAACGGTAACTTCGGTACCATTTGATTTCTTAGCCTTTACTCCAATGACTACGTTATTTTCATCTTTTAAAATGGTAGTACCAGTAGTATTTAACATGATCTGGCCACCATTTTCAATAATCTTATTAGCCTGAGGAGCAGTTCGATCTTCGCCTTTTTCTGCAATCTTATGACGAGCTCTAAATCCTACTCCGTAAGCATCTTGACGTAAGCTAACAGTTAGGCCAAGGTCTTGGAATAAATCAATGGTAGGGCCGCTTTGTTCTAAGACGTTACGAAGCAATGCACTGTTAATCGTACTATTTGCATAGTCATTCATATGGGTAAATAGCTTCTCGATCGTAAGCTTTTCGCCTTCTGCCTTTTGAACCCTTGTGCCAACTGCAATAGGGCCGCCGGCATTTGCACCATTAGCGACTGCAAGAGAAGCACCTTTTTCAAGAACGATAACAGAAGAGCCATTGGAGGAAGCATTAATTGCAGCAGTAAGTCCGGCAGCACCGCCACCAACGATTACAATATCCGTCGTATATTCTTCGGCAGCTTGTTCCTCATCTTTTTGAGGAGCCTCTTTTGCTTTTAATGCTTCCACATCGCCACCTGCTTGTTCCACACAATTGGCCACCGCATTAAGAATGGCATTTGAAGTATAAGTAGCACCGGTAACAACGTCTACATTTAAGGTCTGTCCATCTACGATGGCAACAGGAATCTGTTCAAAAGCAGGTTTTGCTATGTCAGGAGTCTCTTGGTTGGTACCGATGATGACCGATTCAATTTCCTTATCGGTAAACACAACATCTACCACAACATCACCATATTTTCCTTGTCCGATGGCCTCATAGCTGCCAGATTTAAAGGAAAGGGACGAGTCGGATGGTGCGGAATTATCTTCGGTATTCTGGCTGTTTCCGCCATTATTTCCAGAATCGTCAGAGCTGTTATTGCAGCCAACCATGTTACATACCAAGGAAAGAATTAGTCCGCAAGTAACAATTGATTTTCTCAAATTCTTCATTAAAAAACCTCCATTTTTCTCATGATAAAGATAGTTTTTGTCAGAAATACACAAATATGCATGAGATTTAGTGAAGAAAAGAAAAACTATGTAAAAAAAGGACAAAAAAAGTTTTACAGAATCCAAGTTCCATGTAATAATAAAATTAGAAGAGCAAGAAGAGAGGAGACGGCCTATGTATCTAACACTGACAGATTCGAATTTTCGGACTGAAAACTATAACTGTGAGATTTACATAAATGATACATTGATTGAGACAAGGAACAAGGAAGACAAGAGAGAAATCTCCTATCATGCCGGAAAGAAAGAAAATGAGGTCACAATCCTATATAAGAATAAAGTGTTGTCCCATCGATGGGGAGGCCTTAAATTAGTCCTTCATTGGTTTTTATCTGTTATAACAGGCCAAAACGAAGATAACTTCTTAGGAAAACCATACGATGCAACTTTGAAATTCCGCTGTAAGGATACGGAAAGTATCGACATTACGACCAATTCCATCTGGATGGAGAAACCATTTACGGTGGAAGGAGATGTCACTGAATTAAAAAATGATTTTCATGCAAAGAGAGGATATAAGGTTCGATGGGGGCTTGGAATTGGACTGCCAATGCTATTTTTCATCACGATCCTATGTGTGTTCTTTGCGACCTATGAAATCAAAGATAAATATGTAGTAATCAAATGGCTGCTTACGGCATGTTTCGTTGTAGGTGACCTTGCCTGGTGTTCGCATGTAGTCCGTGTACTCACCAGATTTAAGAGAAGCGAACAATAATACCAGGAATTGTACTTTATTAAGGACACATACACGTTGATATAGAAGCAGCTATTACTTAATGCTATAATACCAACATATAAAATTTACATAATTGTTTTTTGATTATGGACAAAATCTAGGAGTGAAATTTTTATAATGGAACAAGTGACACAAAAGGAGTATCTTGAGTTATTAGCGGAAACCTATTCTACGGTTCAAGATGTTTGTACGGAGATTATCAATTTACAGGCAATCTTAAATCTTCCGAAAGGGACGGAACATTTCTTAAGTGACCTGCACGGAGAATATGAAGCGTTTTATCATATCTTAAATAACTGTTCAGGCGTAATTAAAGAAAAGGTAGAATACATCTTCAGTGAACGTTTGAGTAAGGAAGAACGATCCGAATTATGTACATTGATTTATTATCCAAAAGAGAAACTAGAACGCTTAAGGGAAGCAAATCGTACAACAGAAGAATGGTATGCATTTACCTTGAACTGCCTAATTGAGCTTGCAAAATTCTTATCTAGTAAATATACAAGATCGAAAGTTCGTAAGGCAATGCCAAAAGAATACAGCTATATTCTTGATGAATTGCTACATGCGCAAAAAGATGAAGATGATAATCAGGTAGTGTATCACAAGAAAATTATTGATACTCTGATCAGCTTAAGACAAGGGGATGCCATTATCTCAGCATTGGCAGTACTAATTAAGCGACTCAGCGTGGATCATTTGCATATCGTAGGAGATATTTTTGATCGAGGTTCAAGAGCGGATGCTATCCTTGACTTATTGATGCAGCAGCGAAACTTAGATATTCAGTGGGGAAACCACGATATCTTGTGGATGGGTGCGGCAGCAGGAAACTTAGCATGTATCGCAAGGGTTGTACGTAATTCTGTAAATTATAAGAATATCGAAGTACTTGAAAAAGGGTACGGAATTAGTTTACGTCCATTAACACTATTTGCAGAACGAATTTATCCGCACTGCGAAGATCCGATGAAAGCGACATTTGAAGCAATCTCGATTATGATGTTAAAGCTGGAAGGACAAATCGTAATGCGTCATCCAGAATATAAAATGGAGGATCGTCTTCTATTTAATCAGGTAGATTTTGAGGCAAAGACGATTACTATTGATGGGACAGTATATCCACTAAAAGACTTACAATTCCCAACGATCAATCCAGAGGCTCCATACGAGTTGACAGAGGAAGAACAAGAGATTATTGAAGAATTGGCGGTTGCCTTCTTAGAAGGAGAACGCTTACAACGTCATGTGAAATTCTTATATGAAGAAGGAAGCATGTATAAAAAATTCAATGGCAATTTATTATTCCATGGATGTATTCCGCTAAATGAGGATGGCTCCTTAAAACAAGTAACGTTTAATGGCCGCGCATACTATGGAAAGAACTATATGGATTATGCAGATCTAGTTGCAAGACGTGCATATTTTGAAAAACAACAGTCTGATTTAGACTTTATGTGGTATTTATGGTGTGGAAGTGACTCTCCGCTTTCCGGAAGAATTATTAAGACATTCGAAAGCATGTTGATTGAAGATAAGGAAACGTGGAAAGAACCAAGAAATCCATACTTTACGTATTATCTAAAAGAAGAGACATGTCGCATGATCTTACGTGAATTCGGTCTTTACAATGAAAATGCTCATATCATCAATGGACATACTCCTGTAGAAGTAATTAAAGGTGAGAGTCCAGTACGTGCAAATGGCCGCTTATTTGTAATTGATGGTGGATTCTGTCGAAACTATCATGAAAAGACAGGAATTGCAGGCTATACACTTATCTATAATTCCCATGGAATGCGTATCAAAGCACATCAAAAGTTTGAGAGTATGGAAAAGGTATTGGATGATAATAGCGATATCAAGTCAAACTCTAGATTTATCGAAGAAGAAACAAAACGAATGATGGTTGCAGATACGGATACAGGGCGCAAAATCAAGCAACAGATCACCCATCTGGAGAAGCTATTAGACGCATATCAACAGGGAGTTATTGTACAGAAATACAGTAAAAAGAAATAAGAAGACAATGGTAACCAATAGGCAGGAGCAGAGATACACTTTGCCTCCTGCTTTTTTAATACATAGGAA
>JAUNRX010000015.1:18935-43679 GCA_030539495.1 bacterium
CCAATAGGCAGGAGCAGAGATACACTTTGCCTCCTGCTTTTTTAATACATAGGAACCAACGCAGCTTCGGCAAAAATAAATACAGAGGAGAAAGAATATGAAACGAAAGAAAATAATTGCATCTATTTTAACAGCAGTGACAATGATCAGCTCCTTATCAATCGGAGCATTTGCAGCAAAGGATGCTGAGAAGGAGAAAAAAACAGAGTTTACAGCATTCTTGATGTATGCAGATGCAGCTGGAAACTGGCAGTTGTTTGATGCAAAATCATCGGAACGAGGGAATTGTAAAGTAAACGGGGATGGTACATATACAGTTAGCGTTGATATATCGGATACAAAATATAAAAAAGCAGCAAATAAAGCAAGTGTTTTCTGTATTGATATTATTGGCCTGGCAAAACAGTTAGAAGAAAATAAAGTGAAGTGTAACAATTATGAGAGGATTGGAGAGAAAAAAGTATTTAAGATGTTAGAAGAACAGTCTGGGGTTGATGTAAAAGTCGGAAATATTCAAATTAAGGTAGATGGCGAGAATGTAAAAAATATAATAGAAGATAGAATGTATTACGGTAATATTGAAGAAGCCGGTACATTTCGCATTGAACTTGCAAATGACTATGGTGCAACCAAAACAGGAAAAGGTGCCGTTAGAGTAGATGAGATCGCACCTGAGAAGAAACTTGAAGTAACCTTTACACTTGCAGGTACGGGTATGGGAACCCCTGCAACAATTGCTCCGAAAGCAACTCCAAAGCTTCCAGGTTCTAATCCGACAACGCCATTAACGCTATCCGGACAAGCTGCAGATACACCGACCAATATTCGGCTTAAAAATGATGACAGTGGATTAAACATAGGTGCAATCGTTGGAAGTATTACAGCGGCTGTCATAGTTGTAGGTGTTGTAGTAGTTGTAGTAAGGAAGAGAAAGAAGACTAAATTATGAAAAAGGGCTATATAGAACAAATGAAAGAAATGGATACAGAAAAAGGATTATATATAATTGGCTTGTGTGCATTAATCCTAGGCTTGCTTTTCTGTCTAATCACAACGCTATTTTCTATTCATCCGTCTACCATACTAGGAGATAAGATGGGAATTTGTCCATTTTATCGTATGACCGGCTGGTTGTGTCCGGGATGTGGAGGAACTAGGTCATTCTATTTCTTTCTTCATGGACAATTTATAAAAAGCTTTCGTTTTAACGCTTTTGTCTTTTATTTTATGTTTTGCTATGTTGTGTTTATGATTTCCCAAACCATACGAATATTTACAAAAAATCGATATCATGGAATTCGATTCCGTCTTCGTTATATCTATATAGGAGTCATTATTGCAGTCATACAGTTCTTGATAAAAAATGGGCAGATACATTCTTGGTTTTAGCCAAGATTGTATCTGCCCATTACTTTTATTATGCAAGAAGATTATTTAAATATGAAAAGCAGTGTTTGCGTCAAATTATTAAAATAGTCTTCCCAGTCATTAGATCTGAAATAAGGATCATCTATGATTGACTTAAATACGTAAATATAAAAGATTAACATAATAACACCAAATAGTAAACCGATGCAGGAGGTGATTAATCCGCCTAATGCAAGACCGGAAAACTTAGTCGTGTCATCTGTATTTTTGCTTTTACTGATAATAGCTAATACGATACCAATAATACCAAAAACAATTCCAACGACGCCATAGCAAAGAGCTCCAAGGATAGAGAGAATACCAAGAACTAAACTGGCAACGGCAAAACCATTGGTTTGTTTTGGCTGAAAACTTCCGTTAGGATTATATCCATTGGAGTTAAAATTAGGTTGTGGATTCATGTGTGGAGCACCATTCATGTTAGGGTTACCGTTCATATATGGAGCGTTGGTTCCGTTAGGGTTACCATTCATATACGGAGCGCCATTTAAATTAGGGCTGCCATTCATATTAGGGTTACCGTTCATATATGGATTGTTATTCGCATATGGGCTACCTGTCATATGTGGTGCACCGTTCAAATTATTAGCTGAATTGGCATTAGGATTGCCATTCATTAATGGATGCTTGCTTAAAGATTGAGCAGAATTTGGAGATGAAGTTCCGCTTGTAGAAGCATCGAATGGATGATCGTTATTATTATTTTCCATTATGTATTCCTCCTTGTCATATAATAAAAAGTATATCATAAAGCAATTTTGGAAACAATAAAAAGTGATAAATAATGGATTATTATGTAAATATTATTGACAAATCTTACTAATGATCATATACTGATTTTATCAAATGAAAGGAAAAGGTTAGAGTATGTTAATTGTAAGCAATATGGAGAGCGCAACTAAATAGCCCGCTATAAGTAAAAATTGCCTTACACTACAACTCTGCACTTTTTTAATAGAACGGAATAATATCGACTTAACTCCTGAGGATAGAATCGAGGGTTAGGTTCTATAGTGATTGATTGGAATGTTCTTATTAAGCAATAGGTAGATACTTATAGTTGCTTGTAAGGGCTTTTTTTGCGCTCTTTTTTAAGAAGTAGTTGCAGCAGAGAGTAACAAGTTCTCTCAGCTAGAAGCGTATTGAGTCTAAAAACTTAGTGAAATGATTAAAGAAGGGAAAATAACGATGGAAACAAATCAATCCAATTTAACAGAAAAAGCAGTTCAAACATTAGAATTTATAAAAATCAAAGAGCAGTTAGCAGAAAGAGCCGTGTCACAGGAAGCAAAAGAGCAGCTATTAACACTTATGCCTTTTATTGATGCAGCAGTCTGTAAAGAGAAGCAGAGGGAGACGACCGAAGCAAGAAAGTTACTGGAAGCCTTTGGTACCCCTCCACTCCCCATGATGGAACATATAAAGAGAGCGCTGGAACTCTGCAAGACAGGGGTGGCCCTGACGGCGGAACAGCTGGAGAATGTAGCAACCTTTTTATTTGCAGTTCGAAGGATGCAGTCTTATTTAAAGCGTGGAGAATTATCGAATATTGGGGTATCTTATTATGGAAGATCATTTATGGAAGCAGGAGAACTTCGAGACCAGATCAATGATGCAATCGTCAATGGAGTCGTAAGTGACCATGCATCCAATGAACTAAAGACCATTCGCAAACAGATAGAGAAGGTATCAAATCGAATTAAGGAACGATTAGAGCAATTGTTACGACAGAAAAAAGAATATTTTTCAGACTCCTATGTATCAGTACGAAATGGCCATTATGTACTTCCTGTAAAACACAGCTATAAGCTTCAAGTACCTGGAACTATAATTGCCACATCTAGCAGCGGCAGTACCCTATTTGTAGAGCCAAACAGTGTAATGAAATTAGAAGAAGACTTAATGACATTACAAATAAGCGAGGAAAATGAAGTTCAGAAGATCCTATATACACTAACCGCCATGGTGGAAGAATATAACCTAGAGATCACAAGAAATATGGAAACAATGACAGCGCTAGACGTAGTCTTTGCAAAAGCCAAATTGTCCATCGATCAAAAGGCCATAGAGCCAGAGGTGAATTATGATGGAACCATACGAATCGTGGAAGGCAGACATCCGTTGTTAAAGGCAAAGCCGGTTGTACCATTAAACTTTTCATTAACAAAGGAACAGAAAGGGATTGTAATCACTGGACCAAATACAGGTGGTAAGACCGTTTCCTTAAAGACGGTTGGACTTCTTTCCCTTATGGGAAGAAGCGGCCTGCATGTACCGGCAGCAGAAGGAACCGTATTTACTATGCAGGACATGGTCGTTTGTGATATCGGGGATGGACAGAGCATCTCTCAAAATCTATCAACATTTTCTTCCCATATAAAGACCGTTGTGGCAATCGTAAACACAATTACAAAGGATAGCTTAGTATTGCTGGATGAATTAGGTTCGGGAACAGATCCAAAAGAAGGAATGGGAATTGCCATTGCCATATTGGAAAAACTACGAACAATCGGATGTTATTTTGTAGCTACTACCCATTATCCAGAAGTCAAAGACTATGCAGAGAAGACCGAAGGCGTAATCAATGCAAGTATGGCATTCGATAGAGAGACACTTTCTCCATTATATCAGCTAAAATTGAATGAGGCAGGCGAAAGTTGTGCACTCTATATTGCAAAGCGTTTAGGTTTTGCAGATGATATGTTAGACATTGCAAAACAGGCAGCTTATGGAACAGAGAGAAACCAGAAACCAGACATTTACTATGTGCCGATGAAAGAAAAAGAATTAGAAAGAAAGTCAGCCATCGATGTAAGAAAGACTGAACTTAGAAGACAGGAGCAACGAAAGAATAAGTCAGCAAAGGCACAGTCCTTTGGAATTGGAGACAGCGTGTTTGTGTATCCGAAAAAAGAAATAGGAATTGTCTTTCAGACGGTAAATGAACATGGTGAGATTGGTGTACAGATTAAGAAAGAAAAACAGCTGGTTTCCTATAAGAGATTAAAATTGAATGTGAAGTCAACGGAGCTTTATCCGGAAGATTACGATTTTTCCGTAGTATTTGACAGTGTCTACGACCGAAAGGTCCATAAGAAAATGGCCAAAGGACATGGAGAAGGATTGGAAATCCGACATGATAAAGATGAGTTACAGTATAAGTAAATATGTCTTAATTTTTGGTAGTCTTAAATAATAGAGTTTGCTATAATAAGCGTGTAAGTAGTAGGTCAGGAAAGGGGTCATAATATGAATATCTTACTTGCTGGGTCGGGGGCGAATGAAAACTCCTCAAAACTGCTATTAGATTTGATTATTCCTAAATACTATATCGACAAAATATATTTAAGCGAACAACTAGACTTAGCCAAGGAACGGGTGATTAGCAGAATGCGTCACAAAACCTATGACTATGTTTTCTTATTTGAGATGAATACGGCCACTCCGGCAACCGATCAGGTTACTTTCGAGGTGGCTGCAAAGTTAAATGAAATAGAATATAAAACGAACTACGAGTATGATAACCTATATGAGTTCCTGAAACAACGGCAGTTTCACGTGAAGGTGTCCGAGAAATCAGTGCAAGGAATTGCGAATGACTTATATTATGAAGCATTGCAAATGATTTATAAGAATGCACAATCCACAAAATGTATTCTAATAAGCGTTCCGGAAGTGGCACAAATCAATGTTATGAAACTTGCATACAATATCATTAATTATTTTAATACCCCTTTAAAAGTCCTATAAAAACACTAAGAAAAGGCTTGTAACTTCTTAGGGTTTTGTGGTACATTAGTAAGGAGGTTTTAGAACAAATATATTTTGTCTAAAATAATTACAGAAAGGCATGAGTTTACTGTGAAAGAATATAAAAGAGTTTTATTAAAACTAAGTGGAGAAGCTTTAGCCGGAGAGAAAAAAACTGGATTTGATGAAGCAACTTGTATCAAAGTAGCGAATCAAGTGAAAGAGTTAGTGGACCAAGGAATCGAAGTAGGAATCGTAATTGGTGGCGGAAACTTCTGGAGAGGAAGAACAAGCCAGACAATCGACCGTACAAAAGCTGATCAAATTGGTATGTTAGCTACAGTTATGAACTGTATCTACGTATCTGAGATTTTCCGTTTTGTAGGGATGGATACACAAATCCTAACTCCATTCGAGTGCGGATCCATGACAAAATTGTTCTCCAAAGATAGAGCAAACAAATATTTTAAAAAGGGAATGGTTGTATTCTTTGCAGGCGGCACAGGACATCCATATTTCTCAACTGATACAGGTCTTGTATTACGTGCAATTGAAATGGATGCAGATGTTATCCTTTGCGGTAAAGCAATCGATGGCGTATATGACAGCGATCCTAAAGTAAATAAGGATGCAAAGAAATACGATGAAGTATCATTCCAAGAAGTACTTGATAAAAAGCTTGCAGTTATCGATTTAACTGCTACAATTATGTGCTTAGAAAATAAAATGCCTTTATTGGTATTTGGATTAAATGAAGAGAACAGTATTGTAAATTCCGTAACAGATAAATTTAACGGAACAAAAGTTACTGTATAATTACATTTTGTGTAATTAAAAGAAGTAAAATAGGTTATAAAAGAAGTAGGAGGATTCATTATGGATTCAAGAATTGAACAATTTGAAGTAAAAATGCAAAAGTCTGTAGAAAGCTTAGCAGCAGAATATGCAAATATTCGTGCAGGTAGAGCTAACCCACATTTATTAGATAAAATCACTGTAGAATACTACGGTACTCCATCCCCATTACAATCAGTTGCTAACGTTTCTGTACCAGAAGCTAGAGTAATCATGATTCAACCATGGGAAAGCAGCTTAATCAAAGAAATCGAAAAAGCTATCATCTGTTCTGATTTAGGACTTACTCCATCTAACGATGGTAAAGTAATTCGTCTTGTATTCCCTGAATTAACAGAAGAAAGACGTAAAGATTTAGTTAAAGACATTAAGAAAAAAGCAGAAGCTGGCAAAGTTGCAGTACGTAACGTACGTAGAGATGCTAACGACAGCTTAAAGAAATTAAATAAATCTAGCGAACTTACTGATGATGAATTAAAATCATTAGAAGAAAAAGTACAAAAATTAACAGACAAATATGTTAATGAAATTGAAAAAACAATGGAAGCTAAATCAAAAGAAATCCTTACAATTTAAGCATTTCTAATCATAGAGGACGTATTTTGTTCTGAAACTGACAAAATACGTCCTACTTTCATATCCTAGGGAAAATTTTTCTAGGTATAAAATGATAATCTTAGGAGGAACACGTTTTGGGTGACACAATAAATGAAAAAGGACTTAGAGTTCCAAATCATGTTGCAGTAATTCTTGATGGAAATGGGAGATGGGCAAAGAAAAGATTAATGCCTAGAAACTATGGCCACAAACAAGGAAGTAAAAATGTCGAAAAGATGTGCGAAGTAGCTTGGAATCTTGGAATTAAATATTTTACTGTATACGCATTTTCGACAGAAAATTGGGGAAGACCTCAGGAAGAAGTAGATGAATTAATGAGACTTCTTCGTAATTATATGTTAGATTGTATCGAACGTACATCAAAAAACAATATGCGAGTACGTATTATCGGAGATAAAAAGGGACTTCCTGAAGATTTACAAGAAAGTATCCGTATCTTAGAAGAAAAATCTTCTGTGAATACAGGCTTAAATTTCACAATCGCGTTAAACTATGGTTCTCGTGATGAGATTACAAGAGCAGTAAAAGAAATTGCAGAAGAATGTAAAGAGAATAATATTCAGGTAGAAGATATTACAAGTCAGATGATTTCTGAGCACCTTGATACAAAAGATATGCCGGATCCTGACCTGTTAATCCGTACAAGTGGAGAACAACGTTTAAGCAACTACTTATTATGGCAGTTAGCATATACAGAATTCTACTTTACAGATGTATTATGGCCTGATTTTGATAAAAAGCAATTAGAAAAAGCGATCGAATATTACAATGGACGCGACCGCCGTTTCGGTAAAATTTAGGGGGACATTACTATGTTTAAAGAGCGTTTAATAAGTGGAATAATCTTGCTCATCATTATGATTGGTTCAGTCGTATTAGGAGGAAATGTATTATTTGCACTTGTTGCTGCGATCTCATTAGTCGGCCTTATGGAATTATACCGTGTTGTTGATATTCATAAGACTCCTCTTGCCGTGTTAGGCTATGCTGCCACGCTGGCATTTGATTTCTGTCTTTATTTCGATAAAAAAGAATTTTTAATCTATGTCATCGTAGTATTTATGTTATGTGTTATGGCTTGTTATGTACTTTGTTATCCAAAATACAACTCAAGTCACGTAAGTATGACAGTATTTTCATTTATATACGCGCCAGTTATGTTATCTTATCTTTATCAGCTACGCATAATGAATGATGGGATATATATGATCTGGCTTGCATTTATTGGTGCATGGGGATCAGATACTTGTGCTTACGTGGTTGGTATGTTAATCGGAAAACATAAGCTTCCAAGTGAATTAAGTCCTAAAAAGTCAATTGAAGGATGTATTGGTGGTATTATCGGAGCTGGTTTAATTGGATTTATTTATGCAACGATCTTTAAATCTCATATTACATTAGCGAATCCACAAGTAGCATTTGCCATTATTGGAGCAGTATCCTCAGTGTTATCTCAAATCGGTGACTTAGCAGCTTCTGCAATTAAGAGAAATCACCAGATCAAAGATTACGGTACACTAATTCCAGGACATGGTGGTATTATGGATCGATTCGATAGCATTATCTTTACCGCACCAATTGTATTTTTATTATTACAAGTTTTATAAGAAAAATGGTTAGGAAGTAAATCATATGAAGAATATAGTCATTTTAGGTTCTACTGGTTCCATTGGGACACAAACGTTAGATATTGTTCGTATTAATAATGATTTAAACGTAAGTGCCATTGCCGCTGGTAGTAATATTAAGGCTTTACAAGAGCAAATTGAGGAATTCTCACCAAAGCTTGTGTGTGTTTGGAATGAAGAAAAAGCAAACGAGTTACGTGAGCTAGTAAAAGAGAAAGATGTCAAAGTGGTTTCCGGCATGGACGGCTTAATTGAATGTTCCACAATGGACGAAGCAGACATCGTAGTAACTGCAATCGTTGGTATGATTGGTATCAGACCAACGGTAGAAGCAATCAAGGCGAAGAAAGATATCGCCCTTGCAAATAAAGAAACATTGGTAACTGCAGGCCATATCATTATGCCGCTTGCAAAGGAGAATGGAGTTTCGATCCTTCCGGTTGACAGCGAACATTCTGCAATTTTCCAATGTTTAAATGGAGAGAATCCAAAAGAAGTAAGCAAAGTAATCTTAACTGCATCCGGTGGACCATTCCGTGGACGCAAGTTAGAAGACTTACAAAATATCCAAGTGGAAGATGCCTTAAAGCATCCTAACTGGGAAATGGGTCGTAAGATCACAATTGACTCTTCGACTATGGTAAACAAAGGTCTTGAAGTAATTGAAGCAAAATGGTTGTTTGACGTAGACTTTGATGATGTACAAGTAGTTGTTCAGCCTCAGAGTGTCATCCATTCCATGGTGGAATTTAAAGATGGTGGCGTTATGGCACAGCTTGGTACACCGGATATGCGTCTTCCAATCCAATATGCACTATATTATCCAGAACGAAGAACGTTGCCTGGAAAGAGACTTGATTTTTATGAATTAGGTCAAATTACATTTGAGAAACCAGATATGGACACATTCCGCGGACTTAAGCTTGCATATGAAGCAGGAAGAACTGGCGGCAGCATGCCAACAGTTTACAATGCAGCAAATGAAAGAGCCGTAGCTTTATTTTTAGATCGTAAGATTAAGTATCTTGAGATTATCGAAATTATCGAGTTTGCAATGAGCAAGCATACGTTAATTGCAAATCCTTCTGTAGAAGAAATTCTACAAACAGAACAAGAGACATATGATTTAATTGATAAGCATTGGACGGTAAAATAAGAGTCTACGAAATGGGTTCTTCAAAAGGGATCTAGGAGGGTTACATGAGTATAGTAAAAATTTTAATCGCACTACTCGTATTTAGTGTGATTGTAATAATTCATGAACTTGGCCATTTCTTACTGGCTAAGAAAAATGGAATCACAGTTACCGAGTTTTCTCTTGGTATGGGACCTCGTTTATTAAGCCATCAGGGTAAGGAAACAAGATATTCCGTAAAGTTACTGCCTCTTGGTGGTTCTTGTATGATGTTAGGTGAAGATGAGACATCCGATGATCCTGGCGCATTTAATAAAAAAGGTGTTTGGGCAAGAATTAGCGTAATCGCAGCTGGTCCAATCTTTAACTTTATCTTGGCATTTGTACTCGCTTTATTTGTAGTTGGATTTTCCGGTATTGATGAAGCAGTCGTGGAAGAACTTGCAAAAGGATATCCAGCAGCCGAAGCAGGAATGCAGCCTGGCGACGTGATTACAAAGATCAATGGCAGCCATGTTGATATCTCCAGGGATATCGATGTGTATTTCCAATTCCATCCGTTGGTGGAGGGAAGTGAAGTATCGGTTACGTATGAACGTAATGGAGAAGAATTCACATCCGTAATGTTGCCTAAGAAATACGACCGCTATATGTTGGGCATTACACGTTCTACGGATGAATCATCCGCAAAGATTACCGGTGTGACAGAGGATGGCGTTGCAAAACAAGCAGGCCTTCAGGCAAATGATGTTGTCAAAAGTATCGATGGAATCGCAATTAATTCAGGAATTGAATTTACCACATATATGAATGAACATCCGTTTACAGGTGAAGAGGTTACAATTGTCTATGAACGAGATGGAAAAGAGGGTGTTGCTAAGGTGACACCAAAGTTAGCAAGCAGCGCTTACTCCTTAGGCCTTTCTTACAACCAGTATCGTGGTGGAAAGATTACTAGTCCGTTACAGATTATTAAATACAGCTATGTAGAAGTGAAGTTCTGGATTAAGACAGTAGTAGCAAGTCTTGGCCAGTTAGTAACAGGAAAGCTAAGTAAGGATGATATTGCAGGTCCTGTAGGTATGTTCGAAATGATCGGTGATTCCTACGAGCAGGCAGCATCCATTGGATTTAGTACCGTATTATTAAGTCTTAGTGGATTGATTATCTTATTAAGTGCCAACTTAGGCGTTATGAACTTATTGCCATTGCCAGCATTGGATGGTGGACGTCTGGTATTCCTATTTATTGAGGCGGTCAGAGGTAAGCCGGTAGATCCGGAAAAAGAAGGATTTGTGCATATGATTGGATTTATTGCATTAATGCTTTTAATGGTATTTGTATTCTATAACGATATTATGAGAATTGTAGGATAATGAAAAGCCAGGAACAATCGAATGGATTGTGTCCTGGCTTTTAAGTTATATACATTTTTATTTAATAAAGAAAGTTGCCAAATGCTGTGGATTAGAGTTTACCTTTTTGATTGGAACTTCTTCTTTTTTTACTAATGTAAAATCATCAAGGTTATACATATAGATGCTAGTATCATCTAAGTAATAGAAATTTGTAGAGGTTACCTTGCAAAGTAATGGAGCAGTTGGTAATTCATATGTTTTGACGTCGTTTTTACCATAGCTGTAAACGGTTACTTTGTTACTGGATTTACTAGAGATTACAAAAGAAGAGTTTACCTTGGCAATCTGATCAGGTGCTTCAAGTGTAACATCAATGGTTTCTATTTTCTTTGTCACTAGACTATATAATCCAAGTCCGCCTTTTTTACTTGCATCAGTATAAATAAAGTATAATTCGGTATCGGTTAGAACGAAATCAGTGATCTTTCCCTTAAAGGAGCTTAAGTCAACTGTACTTTCTACCTTCATAGTTTTAGTCTCAATGATATCCAGAATACATTTATTATCGGGAGTAGTAAGAACTGCATAAAGCTTGTCATTATTTACTTTGAAGCAATTTAATGTCGTGTTGTCCAATGTGAGTGTTTTGCTCTTCTTACTCTTTTTTGTATATTTTGAAAGTTTAAGCTGATTGTCTTTTGTTGATGCAGTATAGATATTATTGCTATCAACTCGTAGGTTGGTGGAACCAAGATGCCCTACGGAATAAGATGTCTTTTTTCCTGTTTTTAGATCAAGTGCAATTACGCTTTTTGAGTCTTTTCCCTCGTTTGATTTCTTTGGAACCATGTAGACAAATCCATCGGCAATCTGAGGAGCTTCATAAGTTTCGCCAAGAGCACCATTACTTATTTTTTGTGTATAGCCTTTTTTCAAATCCTGATCGTAGTAGGTGATGTAGCTGACACTATCGTCCTCCGAGGTCTGTACGACGCCTACTTTGAAGTCCGCACTATATTTCGGTTTGGAAGAAACCTTTACCACATGCCAGATATAGAAGATGACATAGGCAATGCATACGGCTAAAAATGCATAAAACAAAATATTAGATTTTTGCTTTTCTTTGTTCATAAAATTCCTCCAATCATTATTAATAGCGACATAATTATAGTCTTATTATCCGTAAAAAGAAAGAAAAAAATAATTATTTTCATAAAAGTACTTATAATAGTATCAATTATATAATATTTAACACTATTCACATCATTTAATTGTGGTATAATAACTAGGATACGTTTCACATTTAAAGATAAAACATTAAGAATGAAGGAGAAGAGCTATGCTTAGAAATGAAACGAAGGTTATTCGTATCGGTGACAAATATATCGGTGGCGACAATCCTATTTTAATACAATCCATGACAAATACAAAAACGGAAGATGTTAAGGCTACCGTTGAACAAATCAAACGACTTGAAGAAGCAGGATGTGACATTATCCGTTGTGCAGTTCCTACAATGGAAGCGGCAGAAAGCTTTGGAAAGATTAAAAAACAAGTGAATATCCCTATGGTTGCGGATATCCATTTCGATTATAGACTAGCACTTGAAGTAATGAAGAATGGTGCAGACAAAATTCGTATCAATCCAGGTAACATTGGAGCAATTGAACGAGTAAAAGCGGTTGTGGATATGGCGAAAGAACGTGAGATTCCAATTCGTGTCGGTGTTAACAGTGGTTCCTTGGAAAAACAATATATTGAAAAATATGGCCATGTAACAGCAGAAGGAATTGTAGAAAGTGCGTTAGCAAAAGCGAAACAGATCGAAGACTTAGGATATGACAATTTAGTAATCAGCATTAAGTCTTCCGATGTGCTTATGAGTGTTAAGACACATGAACTTATCGCACCTCAGACAAGATATCCATTACACGTTGGTATTACAGAATCCGGCACATTATTATCCGGTAATATCAAATCCTCTGTAGGACTTGGAATTATCTTAAATCAAGGGATCGGTAATACAATCCGTGTATCCTTAACTGGAGATCCGGTGGAAGAAATTAAATCCGGAAAGTTAATCTTAAAGACATTAGGCTTAAGAAAAGGCGGAATCGAAGTAGTATCCTGCCCAACTTGCGGACGTACTCAAATTGATTTAATCAGTCTTGCAAATCAAGTAGAAGAATTAGTACAAGGAATCGACCTTGATATCAAAGTAGCCGTTATGGGCTGCGTTGTAAATGGACCGGGAGAAGCAAAAGAAGCGGATATCGGTGTTGCAGGTGGAAAAGGCGAAGGTCTGATCATCAAAAAAGGTATTGTCGTTAAGAAAGTACCGGAAAATATGTTGTTAGAAGAGCTTCGAAACGAGTTGTTACATTGGAAAGAAAACAACTAGGGGAATTAGTAATGGGAGGATGCTATGTTATTTTTTGAGTCGTTCGACCAATTTGAAGTAAATAATAAATTAGGCGAGCTTTTTCAATTCGTAGAAGTGACAAAAGTTGCCGTTAAACAAGCGGAGCAAGTAATCCTTGTCTATATTGACAGTGAGAATATCATTCCTCATCAGTATGTAAAGACGATGGAATTGTTAATGCAGAAGAAACTGTTTCCAGATTGGGAAATCCAGATCAGGGAGCATTATAATCTAAAGCATGAAAATGAATTTGCAACGGTTATGAGACGCTACAAGGATACGCTTGGGGAAGAAATCAAGGACAAGAGTGTAATCGGCGCCTACTATATCAATAATGAAAAGTATGAGATTACAGGTAATACCATTACGTTTGAAATGGAAGATAACTTTATTAATAAGACCTATTTCAAAGTAATGGAGTCATTCTTGGTGGAAGCCTTTGATCAAAGATTTGGTCTTTCCATTGAGGTAAAGGTAAATTACTTTGCACCAGTGGTGAAGGAAGAAAAAGAAGACGATTACCAAGAGTTAATGCTTCATCATAAGCAGGAACTTGCCAAACGCGATGCAGAACATGCAGCTCATAAAGAAGAGCACGGGGAACATGCACAACCGAAAGAGCAGCCAAAACGCGTGGAACCAAAGAATGCATCTGCCAATACAAGTGGTGGAGGCGGAGGTGGCTTCAAAAGCAACTTTGGCGACAAGAAACAATACACACCAAAGAAGAAGCTTCCCAATGATCCAAATGTTGTATATGGACGTAATTTTGAAGGAAAGACAGTTTCTATCGTGGATATCCAGGATGAAATCGGTGAAATCGTAGTACATGGTAAGATTGTTTCTACGGAAGAACGTGAGCTTCGTAACGGTAAGACACTTCTTATGTTCTCGTTAACTGATTTTACAGACAGTATTACAGTTAAGATCTTTATTAATAAAGAGGATACGGAACGAGTAGTTGGCAAGTTGAAACAAGGAACGTTTATCCTGTTAAAGGGTATGGCGCTTTATGACAGCTACTCCAAAGAAATTAGTATCAGTTCCGTTGTGGGGGTTAAGACGATTTCCGACTTTACTGTAAAACGTAAGGATGAAGCGGTGGAGAAACGTGTAGAGCTTCACTGCCATACGGTAATGAGCGATATGGATGCCGTTGTCAATGTAAAACCATTGATTAAGCGTGCCTTAGAGTGGGGACATCCGGCCATTGCCATTACTGACCATGGTGTAGTACAGTCCTTCCCGGAAGCCAGTCATGCAATTGGCAAGGATGATCCAATCAAGATTATTTATGGTATGGAAGGTTATATCGTTGATGATACCAAGTTGATCGTTGAAAATGATAAGGGGCAGGAGATTGATAGTCCATGCGTTGTATTTGATATCGAAACAACTGGATTTGACTCTAGCATCAACCATATCATTGAAATCGGTGCTGTAAAAGTAGTAAAAGGAATTGTAGTTGATCGCTATTCAACCTTTATCAATCCTGGAGTGAGAATTCCGGCTCGTATTACGGAATTAACATCGATTACGGATGAAGATGTAAAAGATGCCAGAACCATTGAAGAGATCTTGCCGGAATTCTTAAGTTTCTGTGAAGGCTGTACGTTGGTTGCCCATAATGCATCTTTCGACGTTGGATTTATTACGTATAAGGCTAAATTAATGGGAATTGATATCGACTTTACAGTATTAGATACTGTGTCCTTAGCTCGTCTGTTGCTTCCAAGATTAAGTAAGTTCAAGCTTAACTTAGTTGCAAAAGAGCTTGGTATTTCCTTAGAGAACCACCACCGTGCGGTAGATGATGCGGAAGCAACTGCAGGAATCTTTTTGCGATTTGTAGATATGTTAAAAGAACAGAACGTTGCAACGTTTGCCCAGTTAAACGAGAAAAACCGTTTGACACCGGAAGGCATTAAGAAGCTTCCAACCAACCATATCATTATCCTTGCGAAAAATGATATTGGTCGTGTTAATTTATATCGTTTGGTTTCTTTATCCCATATTGATTATTTCTCAAGACGTCCAAGAATTCCGAAGAGTCTGCTTACGAAGTATCGAGAAGGTCTGATCCTAGGTTCGGCTTGTGAGGCAGGAGAGGTATTCCAGGCACTTGTTCGTAATCAGCCGGAGCCGGAAATTAAGAGATTAGTAGACTACTACGATTATCTTGAAGTTCAGCCATTAGGCAATAATGAGTTTATGATTGAAAGTGATCGATATGAGGTAAGCAGCAAGGATGACTTAATTGAATTCAACCGTCGTATTATCGAACTTGGAGAGCGTTATCATAAGCCTGTCGTTGCGACTTGTGACTGTCATTTTATAGATCCTGAGGACGAAGTATACCGTAGGGTAATTATGGCCGGTAAAGGATTTAAGGATGCAGATAATCAGCCACCGCTTTACTTTAGAACGACTGACGAAATGTTAAAGGAATTTGATTATCTTGGTGCGGCAAAGGCAAGAGAAATCGTAATTACCAATACCAACAAGATTGCAGATATGATTGATAACATTAGTCCGGTTCGCCCCGATAAATGTCCACCAGTCATCGAGGATTCGGATAAGACACTTCGTGAAATCTGTTATACAAAGGCAGAGTCTATGTATGGACCAAATCTTCCGGAACAGGTTAAGACAAGACTGGAACATGAGCTTAACTCCATTATTTCCAATGGATTCGCCGTAATGTATATCATTGCGCAGAAACTAGTTTGGAAGTCCAATGAAGATGGATATTTGGTAGGTTCCCGTGGTTCCGTAGGTTCTTCCTTCGTTGCCACAATGGCCGGTATTACTGAGGTTAATCCATTGGCGGCCCATTATTACTGTACAAATTGTTTCTACTCCGACTTTACGTCTGAAGAAGTAAGACAATATGCAGGTAGTTCAGGGTGTGATATGCCAGATAAGCTTTGTCCAAACTGTGGACAGCCATTATCCAAAGATGGACATGATATTCCGTTCGAAACTTTCCTTGGTTTCTACGGGGATAAGGAACCGGATATCGATCTTAACTTCTCCGGAGAGTATCAGGCAAAAGCCCATGATTATACGGAAGTTATCTTTGGTAAGGGACAGACCTTCCGTGCCGGAACAATTGGTACTCTTGCAGAGAAGACGGCCTTCGGTTTTGTAAAGAATTATTATGAAGAGCATGGAGAAAAGAAGCGTAATGCAGAAATTGACCGTATCGTATCCGGCTGCGTAGGGGTTCGAAGAACGACTGGACAGCATCCGGGTGGTATCATCGTACTTCCGCTTGGGGAAGAAATTTACTCCTTTACGCCAGTACAGCGTCCTGCAAATGATATGCATACCCAGACGGTAACGACGCATTTCGATTATCACTCCATCGATCACAACTTGTTAAAACTTGATATTCTTGGACATGATGATCCGACGATGATTCGTATGCTTGAGGATTTAACAGGAATTGATGCATTAAGCATCCGTTTTGATGATGAAAAGGTATTATCCTTATTTGAGTCAACGGAAGCGTTAGGCATTGAGCCGAAAGATTTGGTTGACTGTAATCTTGGTTCTCTTGGTATCCCTGAGTTTGGTACGGACTTCGTTATGCAGATGCTTCGTGATACAAAGCCAAAGACGTTCTCGGATCTCGTTCGTATTTCCGGACTAAGCCATGGTACTGACGTTTGGCTGAACAATGCTCAGTACTTTATTGCAAATGGTAACTGTACACTTTCAACGGCCATCTGTACCCGTGATGATATTATGACCTTCCTGATTTATAAAGGTGTTGAAAATGGTCTTGCCTTCAAGATCATGGAAAGCGTTCGTAAGGGTAAAGGCTTAAAACCAGACATGGAAGAAGCGATGAAGGCAGCAAATGTAGAAGACTGGTATATTGAGTCTTGTAAACGAATTAAGTACATGTTCCCGAAAGCCCATGCGGCTGCCTATGTTATGATGGCATTTAGAATTGCGTACTTTAAAGTATATCAGCCACTTGCCTATTATGCTGCATACTTCAGTATTCGTGCATCGGCATTTAACTATGAGCTTATGTGCCTTGGACAGAGCCGATTAGAACAGCATATGAAAGATTATAAGAAGCGAAGCAATGAGCTTACAAAGAAAGAACAGGATACGTATAAGGATATGCGTTGTGTTCAGGAAATGTATGCAAGAGGCTTTGAATTCTTGCCAATTGATATTTATAAATCAGACTCAAAGAACTTCCAGATTATTGATGGAAAGTTATTGCCTCCATTCAGTACGATCGACGGTCTTGGTGACAAGGCGGCGGAAGCGGTTGTGGAAGCAGTAAAAGACGGTGTGTTTATGTCTCAAAATGACTTTAAGACGAGAACGAAAGTATCTCAGTCGGTTATTGACTTAATGGTAGACTTAGACATCTTGTCTCATTTGCCAGAATCCGATCAGTTAAGTATCTTTGATATTTTCTAAAATAAAGAAGGAGCCTGCGACAAACAATTGTAGTTTGTTGCAGGCTCCTTTTGTTTAATTGGGTCATCCTTTCCTAAAAATAGCTGGCGTTATGAAGTGGCTTTATTAAGTAGGTCTTGCTCTAGGATTGGCAAGATCTTTGTGGTCACTGTGGTAATTGTGTCATTATTGCATTGATATTTATGGACGATACGATGTAATACCAGTTCACCTCCTGACTGATTGGTATTTGGCAATAAGATAATATATTGACATGGACTATATTGGGTGAAGAGATCATTCCTCCTTAATGATACTTGAATAGTTTGAGATAATACGTGCATTGCCTTATTAATCGTTGTTTTCTCTAAGGTGCCATTGTATTTGTTTACGATAGTGAGCAGGCATAGATAAGCGTCATCTCCTGTACGTATACTCGTCCTTGCAACGTAATGGAAGACTTCTTTAAAAAATGCATATTCACAGAAAAAGCCACCTTCTTGTGAAGTTCCCTCATACAGGGTATTAAGGATGGAGAGTAGATCATTATTCTCCATACCCGGAGTGTTGATAATTAGTTTGTATAGATTTAGAAAGCGCTCAGAGGGAGTAATATTGTATTTTGTTCGCAGTAATTCAATGGTTAGTTTGTATTGTTCAATTGCTGCGGATTGTTTCCCGGATTTATAAAGAGAGTAGATGAAATAGTAATGTAGATCCTCGTCAAAACGGTCAATAGAGAGAGCGTGACAACAGATAGAGGCGATTTGAGGATATTCTTCCTTAGAAAGTAATAAATTAATGTATTCGTTCATTAACTTTAGATAACGTGAGTGGTAGTAAGTGTTAATTGGAAGAATCCAAGATTCATATGAGAAGGTTGCAAGAAAGGGTCCTTGATACAGATGGAAGGCGTGTTCATAAAGAGGAAGATAGGCGGCCTTATCTGAACAATGGTTCAGCTTTTTGCTGATCTCATCAAATTCTTCACAATCAATCTGATAGGTATAATTAGTATTCAGCCGGTAAGTGCCATTTTCCTGAATGATCATAGTAGATGGGAAATTAGCATTCTTCAGCATGGATCTTGTCCTATGTAGTAGTGTCTTTAGTGCTCCCAATGGATTCTCGCTTGTATCCTCTGGCCAAAACAAATCAATAATATCATTGTTTGAGTATCGAGCATTCCTATTGGCAATAAGGAATTCCAATAAAAATAAGCATTTTTTAGAATGTTTGCCTTTGTCTGAAATTAGATTGTTATCGTAAGTAATGGAGAAGTCTCCAAACATCGTAATATGAAAACATAATTTCATTGACATAGTTGCTCCTTATCGACTACTATTTATACTTCGAATTATACCAAAAGCTGGGATTAAAGTCTATATTGGAAGAAGAGTATGTTTTGGTGCTTTTTATCACATTATTTTGTTTTGTAGGGGACAAAATAATACCGAAGAAAAAAGATATAAGAAGAAGGTAGGTTATGAAAAAAAATGTAAGGTTATATGCCCTATGTATGGTTTGCATACTAGCTGTCCAGTTGTTCGTTGCTACATGTCCAGCATATGCAGAAGAGACTGGGGAAAAAGAGAATAAAGAACATGTGCTTTTATTCACCGCTGATTTGCATGATCAGGTGGAGGAAAAGTTAATTCCATTTTTAAAGAGATATAAGGAGACTGTAGATCAAACGGAGTATATCTGTTATGGTGGCGATTACGCCAAACAATTCGACGAAAAGATATTGAAAAGGCTAGTAAGGATTAATCAGCAATTATTTCCTTCTGCAAAATCAGTCTATACCGTTGGAAATCACGACATGGCAGGTTTTGATAAGGAGAAGTTTCAGTATATTACCAATATGAAAGAAAGAGGGAATGTAATAAAGAAAGGCGGATATGTACTCTATACGTTTGGTGCTTCGTCAAAGGAGCAGCAGTTTACAGAGACGGATGTAAAAGAGCTTAAGGAATTCCTTGAAACGACAAGAGAGTATATTCCAAGAATTCCGATTATTATCGTCTCACATTTTCCAATCCATTATTTTGAAAATGGAAAGGATAAGAGGCAGACAAAAGGTTCCGAGGAATTGGTGAAACTACTGAATGCATTTTCTAATGTAGTGTTCTTATATGGACATAATCATTCGGTAAATGACACGAGCTACGGTGTCATCCATATGCCCGGTGATGAAATCACGATTGGAAAAAATGAGTTTCGGACCATTAATTTTTGTTATACGTCCCTTGGCGCTATGAAAGATGGAGCAAATCAAGAGATATATGCGTTAAAGATTACGATTAAGAATACGGTCTGCTGCAATCAGGTTATGCTGGAGCATTTAAATTATTATGCAGAACCAAAGGATAAAATGATGGTATGTTTCCCATTGGTTGAAGAGTACTAGCTGTTATGGTAAACTAGTATTGATTTTGAAACGAGTGCGGAGTTAGGTTAGAAACAGGAGGAGAACAGTTGAAAATTACAAAAGATAGAATGAATGGAATTTGTGAGATAATGTTCAACCGAATCATATTGCGTCGCTTCGAGGAGGGAGACGAAGAGGATGTGTTTGAATATGGTTCGGATCCAAATGTACTGAAATATTTATCGTGGTCTGGCTTGTCTGATAAATCAGAAGTGCATACGTTTATGGAACGCTATATAGCATGTAATCCATGGGTGTTTGCAATTGTACATAAAGAAGCAAATAAGTGTATTGGTACCGTTGAAGTGAGGCGCAGCCAAAGTAAGACTGGAATCTGTTTAGGCTATCTATTGAACCGGAAGTACTGGGGAATGGGGATTATGACAGAGGTAGTAACAGGACTTGTGCGTTACTGTTTTGAAGTGTTGAAAGTAGATTATGTTGAGGCAACTCATTTTGCAGGAAATTTTGCAAGTGGCAGGGTACTTACAAAAGCCGGTTTAGAAGTAGATGTCCGAGTGCATCAGAAGATCAAAGTCCAAGACCGCTTTTTCGAAGTGATTTATTATAGTTTGTCAAAAGAAAAATATGATAAGAAGAAAAGATAATAAAGATGGGCGATTGCACCTTGTATTTAAAGTGCAGTCGCCCATTTAATATTATTCTTCGTTATTAGCATTAATAATCGCGCTAAGTCGAAGTGTTTCTTCCGGCACTTCGTGTGTCTTTTTCCAATGAGTAGATTCTGTAATCATTTCATCTTTAATGGAAGCAGGAACACGGATATCCACGAGTTCTGTAATAGAATCAAGTCGTAAGACTGCCATTAATACTACGATATGATGCATGTTGATAGAATTCTTTTTACCTCGCATCATATCAGAGATTGTCGCAAGGCGTAATCCTGATAATGCGGATAATTTACGAACCGTAAGGTTTCGTTCACGCATGCGGTCGGCAAGTTTGAAATAATAACAAAAACCGAGATTTTCCAACTCTTGATCAATATTTCCATAAGAGTTTACCATACTTTGATGACTGTTTTCTGAGATGTTTACTTTTTTCATTCGTTCACCTATTTGCTTTATAATACCTTTATTGTAAAGAGATAACAGAAAATTTGCAATGTTATTTTTTTCTATCTCTTGCCTGGGAGTAATGCTATAATGTGAGTAGGAGAGTACGTAGTTGTATTTATTATAAAGGTAGGGGAGCTATGTTCGAATTAAGCGAGTTACAGACTATGGTATGTGGTGCATACAAGAAATTAAAATCTTACTACTATTATGATAAGACATTACTTTACATAAAGAAGAATATTGCGTGGATGGAAGCAAAAAAGGACTTTGGGGAGAAGTTAAATGAAATTGGCTTAAATCTATATTTAGAAAATACCCTATATTTCGATGAATTAATTGAAGAGATTGATTTTAAGGTGATGAGTAAAAAGTTGAAGGCTAATAAGCCTGGCGACATTACGCAAAAAGATATCGACCATAATAAAAGCATTTATACCCTTAATTTTTATATCGATGCGCCAGTAGAATTATTGATTGTGGATTGTCTCTGGATGCTCTTTATAGGAAAGATCATTAGTGATGTATTTGGAGAAAGTAAGTATTCCTATGCAGGAAAGTTTAAAAAGAGCCTGTTTCGGATAAAGGATCCATCTTTGGTAAGTGGAATTGAGTTTTCCTCCAATCGTTCCTTTGAGCCATATTATCAGTCCTATGAGGTATGGAGGAATAATGCAATTAAGATGGTGGGAGAATGCAAAAATAAGACTGATTTAGTGCTGATGAGTCTGGATTTTAAGAGCTTTTACTATTCAGTGAATTTTGATTTCTCAAAAATAGGGTTAATGCTAAAAAATGATCCAAGGCTGTCAGAAATGAAGTTTTTGACAGATGTTATTGAAAAGACATATAGAAGATACACGAAAATTGTAAATCAATATAAAGAGAGCAGACAGGAGACGACAGATACCTGTATGCTTCCTATCGGATTGCTAAGTCCTATTGTACTTCGTAATCTCTATATGATGCGATTTGACCGTAGTATAAAAGAAGTGCTTTCGCCTTTGTATTATGGGCGTTATGTGGATGATATTTTGTTGGTGCTTGACTCGAAAGATGTGCAGAATACATCAGTAGAACTGTGTATCCGTAATTATCTGCTGAAGACCAAATTGTTTAAGAAACTTACCAAGACTAGGATTAACTACGTGAAAGACAACGCTCTTACAATCCAAGTGGACAAGGTTCGGTGTTACTATTTTCAAAAAGGAAGTAAGGATACGCTGCTAAAGTCGTTTTATGAGCATATTGGTTCTACGGTAAGCGAAGCAAATTTGCTTCCGGATATTGAGACGCTTAGTAAGACAATATCGAAAAAAGCATATAATTATGATTTTGTAGGAGAATATCGTGGTTTACGGGATACTAAGTTGATTGATAGTAATTATTATAATGTGGTTCGATTTATCAATGGATTGAAGTTTACGTTGAAAAATGTATATTCTGGTTATGAAGAGGCGAATAAGTACTTAGAGGAAATTATTGACCTGTATCAGGGGAGTTCCACCATTGAATTCTTTAGTTCCTGGCGGACGGTGTTTGAACTGTTTGTGCTGGTAAAGGATCAGGCAAAGATGAAGCAGTTTTATGAAATGATACAAAGTTATATAGAAGGACTGGAATTTCACGAGCTAAAGCAGGGAGAAATCTATCGAAAGAAATACAAAGTGATTCTGTTTCGTCTGAAGAAAAGTCTGATGGAACATCTTGCGATTGCCTGTGCGTTAGCGGTAGGTCTTGATTATGGTGCGTGGAAAGAGCGAGAGGGGAGTAAGGTATTTGAACTTGCAAGAGTATTTCGTAAAGTGAATTTGATTAATCATGATATGGTGTTCTTACCTCTTGTCAACTATACAAACTTAGACGTTATAAAGGAAGAGTCCTTGGTTGAGTATCGGCCGTGTAAGGATTATACGATCAATCAGCGAAAGATGGATTATTCGCCGCGATTTATTCGTCTCGATGAATTCTATATTTGGTATTTTATCTGTTATTATAATAATGAAAATCGTCGAGATATTGATTATGAAGAAGTATTTCATCAGTATTTAGAAGATAATGCAATTGAGGAACCAATAAGAAATCCTATTATTCGAGATGAAAAGGTGAAAAATAGTATCAAGGGTGGAGAAAAGGATCGGGAGCTTCTGGTTAAGAAAATCGAAGTAGATAACAAGGAGGTCGATTCAATTCGTGTTGGAATTGTAAATACAAGCATAACGGAAGAGGAAGCACTAAAAGTTCTGGAAGATCCGATTGTTATGTGTACTTATGCCAGAAAGGTAAAACTGTTTAAGTTATTAAATATTGCAGCAGAGGAAAAGGTGGATTATCTGGTATTTCCTGAATTTTATATGCCGCTTCTTTGGATTAATGAAATCTCTATGTTTGCGAAGCAGATGGGAATTACGATTATAACAGGAATGCAGTATATTACGTTTGGTAAGGTGGCCTATAACTATACATGTATTATTGCTAGGGCGGAAGATAACAAACATCATCGAAATAGTGTTGTGTTTTTCCGAGAAAAGAATTTTTATGCACCGGATGAGAAGTTTGAACTGGCGAAAAGGGGATATCGCTGTAAGGATCGTGAAAAGCCGTTTTACTATGTGATTAAGGATGGAAAGGTCGTGTTTAGTACGGTGCTTTGTTTTGAATTTACAGATATCTTATCTCGGGCAATCTTAAAGTCTTTGATCAATGTCTTGTTTATTCCCCAGCTGAACAAGGATACTCATTATTTTTCTTCGGTAGTAGAGGCGACTGCAAGGGATCTGCATGCTTTTGTGATTCAGTCCAACACTGCCAAGTATGGTGATTCCAGAATTACTTTGCCGGCAAAGACGGCATATCGTGAAATTGCTCAGGTAAAGGGTGGGTTAAATGATGTAATTCTTGTAAATGAAATTAACCTGGAGGAGTTTTGTGAATTTCAGAGGCAGTATGAGCCGAAACTTGAGAGTGTTCTTGAAGAATGCCTTAGCTGTGACCACAGCAAAGCGTGTTCTATCTGTGAGATTGACAGTAATAGCTATAAGCACTATAAGTACAAAGGGTTGCCACCATATTATTAAGAAAAATGCCAAAATAGTTAGTATTTCCAAAGAAAAGGTACTTTTATTCAATAAAAGATTAAAAAAATGAAAAAAAGTTTAAAAAAATACTTGCATTTCTCTTTTTCATAGTGTACAATATGTCTTGTAGATAAGGCCTGTTGGTCAAGCGGCTAAGACGCTGCCCTCTCACGGCAGAATCAGGGGTTCGATTCCCCTACAGGCTACTGACTGTTTATTTAAACAGCCCAACCCGAGAAAAACGCCAAACACGTATGTGTTTGGCGTTTTTTTAATTTACGCGAACAACGAGCCGAAGTTGAAGCAAAGGTCACGCTCATGCTTGTATGAGCCAGGGACTTTAGTGAAAACCTTGGCGACTGTCGGGATAACGAGAGAAATTCGTATAGCGTGTTTCTTCTCGATAATAGGAAAACTCTCTCGAAATCGCCTATTAATTACCCTCCTGAAAAGAAGGTGGTAGAAGACACACTCAGCTGAAGGAAGTATGTCGCTAATGCGACCAGCTTCGGCGCGGGCAAAGTGTGTGTTCCTTGTAAAG
>JAUNRX010000111.1 GCA_030539495.1 bacterium
CTCAAATGAGATACTGCTTTTTTTATACATAGGAAACTTCTCTTCAAGAAGCCTCCTATGTATAAAAAAACGCTCCGCTAAGGATGCGCACTCAGGGAAAAGGAAGATGTCGCAAAAAACAGCGAAATTCCCCTTCGGCACGGGCAAAGTGTGTGTTCCTTGTAAACGACTTAAGACGCGAGAGTATGTGGAACACACACTTTGTTCCGTCATTTAGTAAGTTACTGGTTTAGGTAAGCTTCATTCAACTCAATTACTTGGTTCATTGCAGTTTCACTTGGAGCACCGATAGTTAATCGTTTTTCAACACAAGTTTCTAAACTGATTGCTTCATAAATATTGTCTTCAAATACAGGGCTGATTGCCTTGTATTCTTCTAATGTCATTTCATCAAGGCTGATGTTCTTATCAATGCAGAAGAGTACGAGCTGGCCAACAATGCCATGGGCATCACGGAATGGTACACCATGCTTTACAAGATAGTCAGCAGCATCTGTTGCATTAGTAAATCCATTTTTAGCGCTGGCTTCCATAACAGGAGCATTGAATTTCATTGTATCAATCATACCCGTAAATAGGGCAATGCAGCCTTTTACTGTATCAATGGCATCGAAGCTAAGTTCCTTGTCTTCCTGCATATCCTTATTATAAGCAAGAGGAAGTCCCTTCATTGTTGTAAGGAGGGAGGTCAAGGCGCCATAGACACGTCCGGTCTTACCACGAACCAATTCGGCAATATCCGGATTTTTCTTCTGTGGCATAATGCTTGAGCCGGTAGAGTAAGCATCATCAATTTCAACAAATTGATATTCATTGGAATTCCATAGGATGATTTCTTCACAGAAACGGCTAAGATGCATCATCGTGATAGACATAGCACTTAAAAATTCAATTAGATAATCACGATCGGAGACAGAGTCCATACTATTTAGTGTTGGACCAGCAAAATCTAGAAGCGTAGCAGTATATTCACGATCAAGAGGGTAGGTTGTACCTGCCAATGCACCAGAACCAAGAGGGCAGTAATTCATACGGTCATAAATATCGGATAGTCGGCTTCTGTCACGTTTGAACATTTCAAAATAAGCACCAATATGATGGGAAAGCGTGATTGGCTGTGCTTTTTGTAAATGGGTAAATCCAGGCATAAACGTAGTCGTATTTTCTTTCATAATTCGATGAAGCACAACTAAAAGCTTCTTTAATAATGCATCTACTTCTTTTACTTCATCTCGTGTATATAATTTCATATCTAATGCAACTTGGTCATTACGGCTTCTTCCTGTATGAAGTTTCTTGCCGGCATCCCCAATTCGTTCAATTAAGTTTGCTTCTACGAAGCTATGTATATCTTCACTAGTTCCATCAATGAGCAAAGTACCATTTTCCACATCGGCTTCGATGGAGAGGAGTCCATCAATGATTTGTGTCTTTTCGTCTTCTGTTAAAATTCCTTGTTTGGCAAGCATTGTAACATGTGCAATACTGCCGCGAATATCCTGTTTGTAGAATTTTTGATCAAATGAGATTGAAGCATTAAAGTTATGTACAAGTTGGTTGGTTTCTTTTGTGAAGCGTCCGCCCCAAAGTTTCATGTAGGTTTCCTTCTTTCCTATAGTGTAGTGTAATTATTCTATATATTACCCTGTTTTATGCATAAATGCAAGGAAATATGTATAATTAGTTAATAATTATTCATGCAAATGAATTTAAATAGGTTTTTTTGAATGTGGTATACTATATAAATAGCAATAAAATATCAAGAATGGAAAGGGTGGCTTTATGAGTGAGTTATTTGACCAGTTAATACCGATGTTAGAACGAAGTGCAGCACTTACTGCAGCACTGGCATTATTTGAATGGGATGCAGAGACATTAGCGCCTGAAGAGGCTTCTGATAATACAGGTAAGATTATTGGAATCTTATCCAATGATTATTTTCATTCCCTAATCAATCCGGAAGTAAAGCTGTTATTAAAGAAATTAGAGGAACCAGATCATAATAAACAGCTTACATTGGAGCAGAAGGCTGTAATCAAGCAGTTAAGAAGAACATATGACCAACTTGCTTCTATTCCAGGAAGAGAATACAGTGAATTCTGTGAGTTGGCTAATAAGAGCAGCAGTGTATGGGCGAAGGCCAGAGAAAATAATGATTTTAAAAGCTTTGAACCATATTTAGAAAAGGTTGTGGAATATAAAAAGAAGTTTGCAGGATATCGTTTAAAAGCAGAAGGACAAAAAGAGGATCCGGATGCTATTTATAATGTATTATTAAGTGATTTTGAACCTAGCTTGTCTACAAAGGAGCTAGATGATTTCTTTGAATTAATTAAGGAAGAGCTTGTACCATTGATTCAAGAGGTAGCAGAGAAGAAAGATGAGATTGATGATGCCTTTAATTCGCAATCCTTTGATATTCAAAAACAAAGAGAGTTTAATACATTTCTTGCAGACTATGTTGGATTTGAAAAGGAAAAGGGGGTAATTGCTGAAAGCGCCCATCCATTTACAACAAACCTTCATAATAAAGATGTGCGTATGACCAATCATTATTATGAGAACAACCTAATTACTGCATTGTTTTCTACTATCCATGAGTCGGGCCATGCAATCTATGAAATGCAGATTCGAGATGATCTGACCCTTACCATGATTGGGGCAGGAGCCTCCATGGCTGTCCATGAGAGCCAGAGCCGTTTTTATGAAAATATAATTGGAAAGAGCAAAGAGTTCTGGAAGCCGATTTATAACCAGTTAGTAGAGAATTTCCCAGAACAGTTAAAGGATGTTGAATTAGATCAATTTGTAAAGGCAATCAATAAATCTCTACCAGGGTATATCCGTACCGATGCAGATGAACTTACCTATCCAATGCACATCTTAATTCGTTATGAGTTAGAGAGAGCATTATTTAGAGATGAGATTACGGTAAAAGACTTGCCACAAGAGTGGAAGAAGAAGTATACCAAGTATCTTGGACTAAAAGAGGATACGGATACCAAAGGGGTACTCCAGGATACACATTGGTCTGGTGGAGACTTTGGATATTTTCCAACGTATGCAATCGGAAGTGCAGTAGCAGCACAGCTTTATTACTTCATGAAGACACAGATGCAATTTGAAGAGCTTTTAGAAGATGGCAACTTGGCTCAGATTAAGAAATACCTTGGAGAACACATTCATCAGTATGGTATGATTTATGATATGAATGAGCTATTGCAAAATGTAACGGGAGAGAAGTTTAATCCTTCGTATTATGTAAAATATCTGAAAGAGAAATATACTAAGTTATATGGATTAGATTAGATAGATGCTTGAATCTCTTATGTATAAAAGTTTCCTTTTTACACATTCTAAATGAAGATGAACTCATTCTCAAAGTATGGCTGGGTTTATTTTTAAGTAGAGAATTATCAGTAGAAGGAGATAACAATGAGATCAGGAATTTATATTACTCATGTACATGGAAGAGAAATCTTGGATTCAAGAGGAAATCCCACTGTTGAAGTAGAAGTTACCTTAGAAGATGGAACAATTGGACGTGCAGCAGTTCCATCCGGAGCATCTACCGGAGCATTTGAGGCAGTAGAGCTTAGGGATGCAGATAAAGACCGATACTTAGGAACAGGTGTATTACAGGCAGTAGGAAATGTAAATACGTTAATTCGTGAAGAGCTGCTTGGCATGAATGCATTAAACCAAGTTGAGATTGATGAGGCAATGATTGCCTTAGATGGTACTGATAATAAAGGAAAACTAGGTGCAAATGCAATTCTTGGAGCATCCCTTGCCGTTGCAAAGGCAGCAGCTGAGTATTTAGACCTTCCACTTTATCAATATTTAGGCGGAGTTAATGCAAAGACACTCCCAGTACCTATGATGAATGTCATCAATGGTGGAAAACATGCAGATTCCAGTTTGAATATTCAGGAATTTATGATTATGCCAGTAGGTGCAGATTCCTTCCATCAGGCATTACAATGGGGAACTACTGTATTTCATAATCTAAAGAAGATCTTAAAGTCCGAAGGCTTTGTCACAGCCGTTGGTGACGAGGGTGGTTTTGCACCTAAATTTAGTTCTGATGAACAGGCACTTGAGTATTTGATAAAAGCAATTGAACAATCAGGATATAAGGCTGGAGATGATTTCTTTATCGCAATCGATGCAGCTGCAACAGAGATGTATGAAGAAGCAAAAGCAGCAGGAAGAGAAGGCGATTACCTATTCTGGAAATCTGGTGAATATAAGACAAAACAAGAGATGGTTGCGTATTGGGAAGACTTATGCAGCCGCTATCCAATTATCTCTCTTGAAGATGCCGTATCCGAAGAAGACTGGGAAGCATGGTCCATGCTTACAAAACAGCTTGGTGATAAGGTACAGCTTGTCGGAGATGATTTATTTGTTACAAATACAGAACGTATTACAAAAGGTATTATGGAATGTGTAAGTAACTCCGTATTAATCAAGGTAAATCAGATTGGTACCCTTACTGAGACACTTGATGCTATTGAAATGGCTAAAAATAATAGATGGACAGCAGTTGTTTCCCATCGTTCCGGTGAAACTGAGGATACGTCTATTGCAGATATTGCAGTTGCAACTAATGCAGGTCAGATTAAGACTGGTGCCCCATCCAGAACAGACCGTGTTGCAAAATACAATCAATTGCTTCGTATCGAAGAGGAGCTTGGAAGTTCTTCCTGCTATTTAGGCAAACGAGCATTTAAATTAAATCGAGCATTTTAGAGAATATTAAAAACCCCGCAGAGGATAGCAATTAGTTACTATCTTCTACGGGGTTTTTATATGCAATGTTTATTCTTCAAAAGAGTCTAGCGCTTCATTTTCAGAATTGTTCCCTTGTTCTATTTCCTGATGCTCCCTAATACGTTCTAGAATGACTTCATCTTGATTCGGAACCTCTTTGGGATCTTGTTGCTTGTATGTAGCATACTTTACAACATTTCCACTAATGGCACGAATACAGTCATCACCACAAATGGCGATATTACGCTGATATGGCAATTGGTCATAGATCGTAACCTGTTGTTCAAGAGAAGTATCATATTTTGCGGCTTTACTCATGATATCCATAATATACCTCGGTCGATCTTCTTTTTAATAAGTAGTATTATAGAATAAACGTTTATAAAATTAAAGTATTGACATAAGAAAACTAAAGATCCTTTGGTGAGTTTGCCTTTTTTTGAAGTTCAACAATGATAATAGGAAGGAAGGATAGTAGTGCAACGATACTCCACTGAGGCAAGGTCAAAGGAGTTACCTTAAATACTTTGGCAAGTGGAGCATAACTAATAACAATAACCTGCATAAATACGCAGATAATAAAGGATAGTGTCATCTTCGTATTGGTAAATATGCCAATGGTAAACAGGCTATGATGGCTTCGCATATTAAATGCATGGAATAATTGGCTTAAGGAAAGAACTGCAAAACACATGGTCCTTCCGATTAATGGCTGACTAATAAAGGTACCATTCATGGTGTCATAGACACTGTATCCAATATAAAAGGCACTTAATGCCAGTGCTCCAATCATAATTCCTTCAAATACGATTTTAAATGCCAGACCATCCGCAAATAGTCCATGATCCGGAGGAATTGGTTTGCGCTTCATAATATCTTTTTCTACAGGCTCTACCCCCAGACTGATGGCAGGTAACGAATCGGTAACTAGGTTTACCCACAAAAGCTGAACTGCAACTAGAGGAGTTGGAAGTCCAAGGAGGATGGCAACAAAGATGGTAATGATCTCTCCAATATTACTGGATAGAAGAAAATGAATGGCCTTTTTAATATTGTCATAGATGCCCCGTCCTTCTTTTACTGCAGAGACAATGGTAGCAAAATTATCATCGGTCAAAATCATATCGGCTGCATTTTTGGCAACATCTGTGCCTGTAATTCCCATGGCACAGCCAATATCGGCTGCTTTCAGTGCAGGGGCGTCATTTACGCCATCTCCTGTCATTGCAACGATTTCATTATTTGTCTGAAATGCTTTTACAATACGGACCTTATGTTCCGGAGAGACACGGGCAAATACACTATAGTCATAGATATTTTCAGCAAGACAAGTATCACTCATGGTATTTAGTTCGGCACCAGAGATTGCTTCTCTGTTATGTTCCAAGATGCCCAGTTCTTTTCCAATGGCGCAGGCAGTATTGATATGGTCTCCGGTAATCATAACCGGTTTAATGCCAGCCATCTTGCATTCAGCAACAGATGCTTTTACCTCTTCTCTAGGCGGATCAATCATTCCAATCAGACCAAGAAAGGTAAGGCTTTTTTCAAGAGAGGAAATAGGTTCCTGGCAAGGAATATCCTTATATGCAATGGCAATCACACGTAACGCCTGGCTTGCCATAATTTGATTCTGTTTTACGATGTCCTTTAAGTTGGACGTATTTACACAGTGAATGGAGCCTTTGGAATAAATATTGCTGCAAAGCTTAAGAACAACTTCAGGAGCACCTTTGGTTATGACACGGTAACACTGATCCATCTTATGTACCGTGGTCATCAATTTTCTTGTAGAGTCAAAAGGAATTTCATTGACACGAGGGTAGTTTAGCTCAAGTTTTTGTTTATTGATATTGTTATGGAAGGCCGCAATTACAAGTGCATTTTCAGTAGGTTCTCCTGTAGTCGTTACTTCCTTATGATCGATTTGAAGAATTGAGTCGTTACAGAGGGCTGCCATGGTTAAAATGTCTTTACAAAGAGTACTTGTCATTCGTTCCTCACCGTCAGAAGAATGGATCTTTGTAACCGTCATCTTATTTTGTGTCAATGTTCCAGTTTTATCGGAACAAATAATGGTGGCACTTCCAAGCGTTTCAACAGCTGGAAGCTTGCGGATAACAGAGTTTTTCTTTGCCATTCGCTGTACACCAAGACTTAGCATAATCGTTACGATGGCAGGAAGCCCTTCTGGAATGGCAGCAACAGCCAGGCTGACAGAGGTCATAAACATATCAAAGATTGGCATCTTCTTAATTAAGCCAAGGATAAAGATAATAATACAGATGCCTAAGGCACTGATTCCAAGGACTTTACTTGTATTAGCCAGACGTTTCTGCAAAGGTGTAGAAGGAGCTTCGTCGTTCATGATCATCCTTGCAATATGGCCCACTTCTGTATTCATTCCAGTCTTAATAACAATGGCACTGCCACGTCCATAAGTTACAATGGAGGAGGAGAGTACCAGGTTATGGCGTTCTCCTAAAATGGTATTTTCTTTGAGTATTAAATCGGCTTCCTTTTCCACCGGAGTGCTTTCACCGGTGAGTGAGCTTTCTTCGACTTTTAGATTTACCGACTCAATCAGTCTTGCATCGGCAGGAACGAAGTAACCGGCTTCTAGATAAATAATATCTCCAGGAACCAGCTTGGATGATTCAATTGTTTCGATGGCACCATCCCGTTTTACCAATGCATTGGGAGCAGAAAGCTTTTTTAAGGCATCCAAGGAATGTTCTGCCTTTGTTTCTTGTATTACACCGAGAATTGCATTTAGTGTTATAATTAATAAAATGATAATTGGATCGACCAGATCGCATTTCCCTTCCAATAGGGAGACCAGAAACGAGATCCCGGCAGCTGCGATCAGCGTAATAATCATAAAGTCTTTAAACTGTTCAAGGAACTTCACGATCAAAGGCTTATTTTTCTTGGTAAGTAATTCATTGGAGCCGTATTTATGTAAACGTTCTGTTGCATCCTTTTTTGTAAGACCTATTTCCGGATTTACTTCCAGTTCGGTTGCAACATCCTTATAAGACATATTGTGCCAATACATCCAAATCCTCCTTTTACGTGTTGTTATTAAGCCAAATCATGCTTAGTCTAAGTATATGTCCGAGCATTTAAAATATAACAGGCAACCCTCTTAAAAAAGATTGTAACCATGTACCAAAAACAACATATCTTAAATATGACAACATAGCTGTGATTAGGTGAAAACAGTGTTCCTAAATGTGATCTTAATTTCAATCTCATTAAGTCTCGATGCACTGGGAATAGGCATTTCATATAAGTTAAAAGGTGTGAAGATTACACATGTAGCAAAGATTGTAATTGGTCTTGTGTCCGTACTCATTATGTGGGGATCCTTAAAGCTTGGTGAGGCAGTGAAGTACTTTCTGCCGCCGCAGGTTTCAAATATATTAGGTATTAGCATTCTTGTACTGATTGGACTGACATTTATACGAAATGCACTATTTGGCACAGAGAAGACAACATACGATTTTAATAAATCAAAGAACATCGATATTTGGGAGGCAGCAATACTTGGCATTGCATTAAGTGCTGACTCTATAAGTGCAGGAATTGCGGCAGTAACCATGGGACTTGGAAGTATCATAATTCCATTTTGCGTTGGCGGAATGCAAGTGATATTCTTATATATAGGAGATATTTTATTAGAACGGATAGGCATAATAAGGAGAATGAACCGCAAATTATGTGGGGTACTATCGGGATGTTTACTTTTGGTGATTGCTCTTATTAGGATCCTTAGTTAAGGAAGAGGAGATGGCTGCTTTAGCTTACAGAAAGGTTTGCATTAAGATACTAGAATCTTTTACGACGAATAAATAGCAGATGCCATAGTATTGCTAGGATCTGCTATTTATTTTAGTTAGAATGAGAAAAACAAGGCTATTCTTCTGTTTCTTTATCATCACGGAGGAAAAGTTTCTTTAGTGGAGTGAGTTTGATTAAAAGGAGGGCTACCCCAATGATTAAGACTGGCATAATGATGATCTTATATTCTTCATAGTATGTGCCAACCATAGTCCAATTTTCACGAAGAGTATATCCTAAGCCAATCAGGATAATATTCCAGACAGTAATTCCTATGCCAGAGGAAGTTAAGAATAGGCCATAAGGCTGTTTTACTGCACCTGCAATAAAAGCGATATAGGTCCGGCAAATAGGGATTACACGGCCGATACATACTGCAATATGCCCATACTTATTAAACTTTTCAAAGGAGCTGTCTAATCCATGTTCGGTACTTGGGAATTTTCGCTTGATCTTTTCAATCAAAGGAACCCCGCCGTAGCGTCCAATTCCATAGCAGATACTGGTACCAAGTAGGCCAGCAGCAACACTGACTAGGATAATTACCAAAAAGCTAACATGCTGTATAGAAGCAACTGCTCCTGAAAAAGGAAGGACGATTTCACTTGAAACAGGAAAACAGGCATATTCTAATAGAATTAGAAAGAACATGGCAATCAGTCCATATTCATAGATTAAAGAGATAAAGAAATTCATAGGTACTCCCGTAGCTAGTCTTTTACCCTATTATATTGCAACAGGAATAAAATAATACCAGAACAGAATTATTACCAGAATATGAATATTTCGAGTATATTTTACAGTTATATTACGTTTTAGTTAATTCACTTGACGAAGTAGGCCTTAACAACTATAGTATAAAAGTATTATTTTTAGGAAAATCAGGAGGGAAATATGGAACGTATTAAAATCAAAAATTGCAAGTTATTACGAATTATCTTATTTTGCTCATTTGTTCTACTATTAGGTTCTTTTAGTAGTCAAAAGGCACAGGCCTCATCGAAGTACCCGTACATGATCAAGGTAAATAAGAAGATGAATACAGTAACCGTATATAAACAAGATTCCAAAGGGAAATATACAAAGCCTGTAAAAGCCATGGTTTGTTCTACAGGAGCAGATACTCCATTAGGGACATTCCGTACGCCAGTGAAATATCGTTGGAAGATATTAAGCCATAGTGTATGGGGACAATACTCAACACGTATTACAGGAAGTATCTTATTCCATTCCGTTTGGTATTATGAAAAAGATCCATCTACCTTATCCATAAAGCAATACAATCGATTAGGTACTCAGGCTTCTGCAGGATGTGTGCGACTAACTACGGCAGATGCAAAATGGATTTATGATAACTGTCCGGTTGGAACAACAGTAACAATCTATAATTCTTCTAATCCAGGTCCACTAGGAAAGCCTAGTGCAATCAAGGTGAACACGTATAGCTGGGATCCTTCAGATAAATGGAGTAAAAGCAATCCATGGAACAGTAAGAAGCCAAGCATCACAGGAACAAGTAACAAGACAGTTTTAGCAGGAAACAGCCTGAACTTAAAAGACAAGGTAAAGGCATATGATACATGCGGAAACAACATAACTAGTAAACTTAAGATTGATACCTCCAAGCTTAATTTAAAGAAGGCAGGTACATATAAGGTGACTTATTCTGTAACTGATGCAATCAATAAAAAAGTAACAAAGACAATTAAAGTAAAAGTAGTAGCTCCCGAAAAAGTAACATTTAAAGGGGTGAATAACAAGGTACTAAGTTATAACAGCTATAAAAATAAAAAGTTAAATGACTATGTAATGAATGGCGTGTCCGCTTATGCAGAAAAGCATAAGATCGATAACAATAAGATCTCTTATAAATCACAGCTGATTAAGAATGACAGTCAGGCGAAAGTATATAAGATTACGTATTCGGTAAAGAATCCAGGCAGTAAAAAGAAGACAACAAAAACAATCACAATCACGCTTGATAAGAAAGGCCCGGCAATCAATTGTTCTACGTTATATCTGACAACTGATGTCTATAATACATTTAGACAAGAACTTAAGAAAAATCAATATAAACACGTAACAGTTAAGGATAATACGACAAAATCAGAAAAGATCAAAGTATCCAACAAGGTGACAAAAGTAAGTGATAATGTCTATCGTGTTACGTATACAGCAACTGACTCTGTAAACAACAAGTCAATTGCGAATCAGACAGTAAATGTATTAAAAAATCCAGTGTTAGCGGTAAAGAAAGAAGTTGTAACGGTAGCAAGTGTTTCGGACATCCAAAAGCATGCAGTAGAGAATGTAATGGTTAAGGCTTCCGGAAAAGATTTTACTTCTCACTTTAAATCAGAGATTAAGGTGAATGTTCAAACAGTTATAGAAAATGAGTCATATAAAGTGACTTATACGTTAAAAGTATGTGGAAAGACAATTACACACACTGCTGTTTACCAGATTCAGGATTAATAAAACGCCCATTTCCAAGAGTTTGTTGGAAATGGGCGTTTCTTTTATACTTATATAAATAAGTCAAAGCAGATTGGAGTGTAGAACAGCTCTTTGATTTGTGCTAAATCGCTGGTTTGTCCTAAAATCCACATAAGCTTTGTAACGGTTGCTTCTAATGTCATATTATAAGCTTCCAATACATTGTAATCTTTCTTCGCTTGGTAGCCGACTTCATAGACTTCCATGTCACTGCCTTCATAAGTAACCTGGGTTGTCATAACTAGCATTTTTCCCGAGTTAATCCAGTCCTTGATTGATTCAAGATAGGAACTGGTCTCATAAACAGGAATGCCGCCAACACCAAAGCCTTCCATAATGATAATATCATAGTTATCTTTTAAGTACTCAAAGATATCTGCCTTTAATCCAGGAATTAGTTTAAGTAAGAAGACACGTTCTTTTAGCGTATCATAAAATACTGGACTTTCCTCAAATGGAATATCTTTTATATATCGGATTATCTTATTATCGCGTATAATGGCAGTAGCGGGATAATCAATGCTGGAAAATGCATTGTAGCTCTTGGTACGTAGCTTTCTTGCCCTTGTACCAATAATAGCTTTCCCATTAAATACAATATGAACACCGTGGCTTTCTTTATCAGAAGCAAAGATAAAGGAATTCATTAGATTTAACTTGGCATCTGTATTCTCTTCAAATATTGATTTTTGTGAACCGGTTAATACAATCGGTTTTTTTGATTTTTGAATTAAATAAGAAAGAGCAGCAGCAGTATAAGCCATCGTATCTGTTCCGTGTGTAATCACGAATCCATCATAGCAGTCGTAATTCCTTTTAATACAGTCAACCAATTGAAGCCAATGATTTGGTGAAACATTGGTACTGTCAAGATTGAATAAAGGAAGGGTTTCGACTTCACAAAAATTAGAAACGCCTGGAATAAGTTCCAGAAGTTCTTCTGAGGTAATTAATGGCGACAAGCCATATTCCGTCTGTTTAGAAGCAATTGTGCCCCCTGTTGTGATCATTAATATTTTAGTCATGATACATCGCTCCTATAGTTGGTAAGAATCACTTAAGTTACAAGTATTATACAGAGTGAAAAATCAAAATTCAACGTAAATTAATAACATATACTTATTTTGTTATGTTGAGGTGAAAA
>JAUNRX010000112.1 GCA_030539495.1 bacterium
TTTTTTAATACATAGGAGGCTTCTTGAAGAGAAGTTTCCTATGTATTAAAAAAGCCCCCTGCAACAGCTTGCGCTATTACAGAGGGCATATATATGCGGTACCACCTCTAAAATAAAAACTCCTCACGGAATTTTCCTCATTGAGTACGTATCCTTAATGCGGATAGTATACTACTAACGCTGTATCGGGCGTTCCCGGCATACCCTACTTCTTTCAGGCAGCTGCTCCAAGATGTATTCATATCAGTATGTCTATATCCTCACACCAACCGGATATTCTCTGCAAAGACATGGTCTGTACTACTAATTCTCTTCTACGCTTTATTTCGATATGATATTAAGTTTCATATAAATGAATTATACCCAAACAACTTCAAAAATAAAAGTCACAAAACCTAAAATCTGTGACATGGCATGCTTTTATTGTTCCACCATAATCAAGATATCATTTGGAAGCGTGCGCTTTAGCAGTTCTACTAATTTTTCTTTCTTCATTTTCATACCATTTTTCAGCCATTCAATAATCATATCCGTGCCCCCTATCGATGCAATATCAATGGCAAATCGAATTTTTTCATCCTTAATGTCCACACCCTTATTCTCTAAATATGTTTCATAGGTCTTTACAGTAAGCATAATATCATAATTACGTAGCCCATTGATATCCTGACTGTCATAGGCATGAAGCAGTACCATTTTTTTCTCCTCATAAATATCTAGATACTTTAAAAGCGCTTCCTCCCATGTCGCCCCTTTTACGATTTGTCCAAAGGTAGCCTCATAAAATTGTTCAAAATACCAACTGGCCAAATCATATTTATCTGTGAAATGACGGTAAAATGTCCTTCTGGAAATATTAGTCCGATTCACAAGCTCGCTCACCGAAATCTCATCCAATGTCTTCTTGTACAATAATTCTTCTAGTGCATTTACAAACTGTATTTTACTATCCATGACGCTCCTCCTCTTTTTTATTCCTTATTTATCCCCTTCTATGTACACATAAATAAATTACAAAAAGTATACCGTTCTTTTTCCCTTCTATCAACTGATTTATACTTATTTCTCAATTCCATAGAACAAAGTGTCTTCGACTTGAAGAGAAGTTTCCTATGTATTAAAAAATACGGCCTACAATCCCCTATCGAATTGTAAGCCGTATCCTTTAGTTAGGTAAGCCTCTGTATTATTGACTTGAATTCTTCACTTTAGTCCTTAATAACGGCCAAATTGTAAAGATGATCAGAGCCGCTAGTAAAATATATGCCATCGTATTGCTTGCAAGGAAGCCGGTTGGACTGAATCCTTTGATGACTCCTAATACTTGCAAGATGATGCCGACTAACCCGATAATGGAGCCACCTGCAACCAATCCAGAAGATAAGCTAATACCATTTGCAACTTTTGCATCTCTCTCTTCTGCTCCTTTTGCCGTCTTCTCAATAAAAAGACGAACAATTGCACCCACTAAGATAATGGATGTTGTTGCGATTGGAAGATAGAAACCGATGGCAACTGTCATAATTGGTAATTTCAACATAAACAATACAATACCCATAACGATTCCCACAATGACCATATGCCAAGGAAGATCACCTGACATAATTCCTGCAGTCAAAGTAGAAATCAAGTTAGCCTGTGGCAATGCAAATGGTACATTATCTCCGGTAAGAGAAAGCTGGTTAGAAAGTAAGTTGATAACTCCGACTACTACGACTACGCCAACGATACCTGCAATTACAAAGTACTTGTCCATTTCGCCCTTCTTACCACCGATAATATAGGTAACCTTTTGGGACTGGGCATATCCACCTGCAACAGAAATGGCTGTCACGATAAAAGTACCAAATAAAAGCAATGTCTTGTTATTTTCCATGCTAGTCCATCGTAAGATTACAAAGATTAAAGTAACAATAACAAGGGATGCGATGGTCATACCAGAAACCGGAAGGTTGGATGTACCAATCGTACCAGTTAAACGTCCGGAAACAATAACAAATAGTAACGATAAAAATAATGCTAATATTGCTCCTACAATTGCCATTAAGATGTTTCCACCGGAAACTAAAAATCCAGCAGCAAATCCAATGATAATACCAACCACTAATAAAATGCTGGCTAAGGAAGACTCACTGGAACCACCCTTAGATTTGGCACCTAAAGTTTCCTTTACTGCCACTACAATGGTAGGTATCAATTTGATTGCACCAATCAAACCGCCGGATAACATCATGCCGGCTCCAATATATTTAACGTAACTGCCGGCAATATTATTTACCTGCATGGTATTCAGTGGAATATCCGGTGCATTCCAGATAAACTCTCCTTCTCTTGCAAAATCTGCAAAATAACTGATCAATGGCATAATTGCAAAATTGGCTAAGATTGATCCTGCAAACATCGTTAAGGAAACATCAATTCCTACGATAAATCCAATTCCTAATAGGAGCGGGTTTACTTCCAATTCTAACTTCCATTTATAAAATCTCTCATTTACATAGCTGATCAAGTTATTGGCTACATTTAAGAAAGAGCCAGTAAGTACCGTGATTACGCCACTTACTCCAAATCCAATTCCCATGTACTTCATGGAATCTCCGGCACCTTCACTGGCAACCAGGGTCTCTGAAATGGCCATGGATTCTGGGAACATTAAATTTCCATGCTCCTCTACAATTAGATTTTTATAGACAAGGGACGAAACTCCCATACCAAATAACACTCCACCAATAGCAACAAGTGCACCTTCGAAAAATGTAACATCCGCACCAATAAGAAGGATTGCTGGTAATAAGAAGATAACGCCGCTGGCAATGGACTCACCACCACTGGACATACCTTGTACAAGGTTCTTGCCTAAAATTCCTTTTTGTTTTGCAAAAATTGCAATAAATCCTGATCCAATAATGGATCCCGGTATGCCTGCTGCTACAGTCAGTCCTGATTTCATTCCTGAATATGCAGTAGAAGCAGCAAATAAAGCAGCAAGCAGAATACCGATAATTAAGATTGCTACATTTCCGCCTGACCGCGAGCCTTCTGAAACATAGGGAACATAATCCTTCCCATGCACTCCGCCATAAGCATCTTTTGATAATGTTTTATGCATATGCACCTATCCTTTTTTGTATAAATTAGTTATCATGCAACACTTGATGAAAACCTACTATACATTGTCGGTAAATGAATGCATTTTTATGTATTATTGCTATTCCATGTATTTTATACAATTTTATCCACTAAAAAAAAGAAAGCTGCTCTAGAGAAAACCTTGTACTTACTAGATTTCTTCCAGAGCTAACTTTCTATTTTTTTCTTTTCCTAAGCCTCTACTCACAAATTTCGCTTTCAATAAATGAAGTCAGTACATCATTAAACTTATCTTTTTCCTCATAAAACAGCCCATGGCCACTTTTTTCAAATGGTATTAAGATTGAATTGCGAATTCCTTGCTGTTGCGCCTTAGCAAGTGGAAAATAACAAACCTCGTCATGTATGCCATGCATAATCAACGTTGGTGCATCAATTTTACGAAGATCTTCAAACAATGCCTCTTCCCTAAGCCATGTGGCCGCGATTTCAGCAGTTGCCCATCCTGCTGCCTTAAGCCCTAAACGAAAGAACCAATCAGAAAATGCATCCGTGACCGATTGGTAAAAAAACTGCTTCTCAAATTCACGCAGCATTTCTGGCCGATCTTCATATGTTTGCTTTATAATCCCCATAATATCTGACTTCTTCTGTCCATATGGAAAATACGATCGCCTGATCAAACTTGGTGCTGCAGCAGCACAAAGAACCAGTTTGGATACTTGGTACTGCTTATGTCTTGCCATATAACGGATTGCAATCGCTCCTCCTGTTGAATGGCCTAATAAAATAATATTTTTCAACTGTAACGTCTCAATGATACAAAGGACATCATCGGATAATCGATCATAATCATATCCGGTTGCTGGCTTATCTGACTGTCCAAATCCTCTTTGATCAATTCCAATACACCGATATCCCATACGAGGCAAATCGTTAAACTGATACTCAAATAGCTCATGGCTTCCTGGCCATCCATGTAGAAATACAATCGTATTTTCACTATCTGGATTTAAATCCTCCACAAATAATTTTACATCTGGTTGAACCTTGATAAAGTATCCCATCCTCTACCACCTTAAGAATTCCATTAACATCACTATATTCAACTCGTATTATTTGGTTCCAAAAGCCACTTATTTTATAGCTGCCTGTCCATAATAGGCATTTTCCCCATGTTTTCGGTAATAATGCTTATCTTGAAGTTCTTGTGGTGCTGGCTGTACTCTTGCCTCTATTAACTCAGCACGAAATGCCATCTTTGCCACCTCTTCTAATACTACTGCGTTATGTACTGCTTCATTGGCATCTTTTCCCCAGGCAAATGGGCCATGATTTTTACAAAGAACAGCCGGTACTGCCACAGGATCCTTACCAAGACGCTTAAATTCATTTACAATCAAATGCCCTGTATTTTCTTCATATGCGGATTCGATTTCCTCTTTATTCAAACATCTGACACAAGGTACCTCACCATAAATATAGTCTGCATGTGTTGTTCCGTAGCAAGGAATACTTCTTCCTGCCTGTGCCCAGCTTGTTGCATAAGAAGAATGGGTATGTACAATTCCTCCCACTTCTTTAAATGCCTTATAAAGTTCTACATGGGTTGCAGTATCAGAAGATGGATTATAGCTTCCTTCCACCTTGCGGCCATCCAAATCTACTAACACCATGTCCTCTGGTCTTAATTTATCATAATCTACGCCACTTGGCTTGATTGCAAAGATCCCTGTCTCACGATCAATCTCACTTACATTTCCCCAAGTAAATGTAACCAAATCATATTTTGGAAGCAGCATATTTGCTTCATATACCCTCCGCTTAAGTTCTTCTAACATAGTAATCCTCCCATTCATTTTCCTTACTATATGGCATCTACTGCAGCTCGTTCAATGGCAAGCCCTTTTCGATATTGTACCATAAAGGCATTAAATCCTGCTGCATCCTGGTTGTCTGGTGTCATCTCTTCTCCCGTATTTCCCCGAAATACCTTTTCTTCCAAAAACTCATCCAGACTCTGGCCCTCGTCATGACTAACCATATAGGAAGCGAGCAATGCCATTCCCCATGCACCGCCTTCTCCTGCCGTCTCCATTACGGATACTGACGTATTTAAAGCCGCTGCTAAAATGCTTTGTCCTACTTTCTTAGTCTTAAACAGACCGCCATGACCATAGATTTTATCAATCTTTACCTGCTCTTCTTTGGTAAGTAAGTCAAATCCCGCCTTAAGAACAGATAGAGAAGAATATAGATGCACTCTCATAAAATTCGCCAGTGTAAACTTGCTGTCAGGCCTCCTTACAAATAATGGACGTCCCTCTTTCATTTCTGTAATCGGCTCTCCTGAAAAATAGTTGTAGGATAACAGTCCTCCACAATCCTTATCCCCTTTTAGTGCCTTTGTATATAACGTTTCAAATAACTTATTTTTATCGATCGTGATGCCTAAACTCTCTGCAAACTCATCAAATAATCCTACCCATGCATTTAAGTCGGAGGTACAGTTATTGCAGTGTGCCATAGCTACCAAATGTCCAGTTGGTGTGGTAACCAGATCGATTTCTTTATGTACTTGCTTTAATTCCTTTTCCAATACGACCATTCCGAATACGGAAGTTCCTGCCGATACATTACCGGTACGAACCTTGACGCTATTGGTTGCGACCATTCCGGTTCCTGCATCTCCTTCTGGAGGACATAATAGGCATCCAGCCTTTAGGTGACCTGTTGGATCCAGTCTTTTGGCTCCTTCTATAGTCAGTCGTCCTGCTTCCTCGCCTGCTACTAACACCTTAGGCAGTATTTTCTCAACTTTCCATGGGTACTGATATACTTCTACCAGCTCATTAAATCTGGTAATCATGCCGCGGTCATAATCTTTTGCACTAGGCGAAATTGGAAACATGCCGCTTGCCTCACCAATCCCCACTACCTTTTCTCCGGTTAGCTGCCAATGAATATAGCCTGCCAGTGTGGTTATATATGAAATACTAGCTACATGTGCTTCTTTATTTAAGATTGCCTGATATAAATGGGCAATACTCCACCGTTGTGGAATATTATACTGAAACAACTCCGTTAACTCTTCGGAAGCCTGTGCCGTAATCGTATTACGCCAAGTACGAAATGGTACAAGGAGCTGGTTGTCTTTGTCAAACGCCATATATCCATGCATCATACCACTAAAACCAATGGATTTGAGCATCTCAATCTCCACATCATATGTAGTCCTTACGTTCTCAGCTAAGGATGCATAACATGCTGCAAGACCCTTCCAGATTTCATCCTCTCCATAGGTCCAAATTCCATTCTCCAAGTGATTTTCCCAGTCAAACGTACCAGAGGCAACCGGAATATTGTCCTCATCTACCAATACTGCCTTAATTCTTGTAGATCCAAATTCAATCCCTAATACAGTTTTCCCTAAACGTATCGCTTCTTTTCTATCTTTATTTACTTCACTCATACTTCTTTCCTCCATCCTTATGTTCTTTTTTCCCAAATTCTTTTCTTTCTATTTCTTCTTCTGAACAGCAACGAATACCAAGACCGTTCTTGGCGTAATCGCAGCCTGTCCTTCCACTGCCTCAAATCCATTTACCATATCGTGCTCTGTATCCATGCACAGAGTCCAAACAAACTCCTCATTCAGTTTAGGAAGTGTCAGCACTCTGGACTCCCAATAAGTATTGATTGCAATATAGATAAAGTCGTCATTCTGATTTGCTGCACGGCCCGCATAAAGGACCCCAATATAATGATGGTCGTTAGTTTCATCATAGTACCATGGCTGTAACCCATGTAAGCTTGTTAGTGGGAAACGCAGACTGGTCTCTTCGGTATTTCGCCTGATGATTGGGTGCTGTTTTCGAAATGACAACATAAATTTATAGAACTTAAAAATATCATGGTTGGCAGTTAATAAGCTCCAGTCCAGCCAAGAGATATCATTATCCTGACAATAGGCATTATTATTTCCAAACTGGGTATTTCCGAACTCATCTCCTGCTAACAACATAGGAATTCCCCGGCTTGCCAATAAGACAATACAAGCATTCTTTACAAGCTTTTTCCGAAGCACAAGAATATCCTTTTTGTCGGTCTCTCCCTCAACTCCACAGTTCCAGCTATTGTTGTTATCATCTCCATCCTCATTACACCAGCCATTCTCCTCGTTATGCTTACTATTATAGGAATACAGATCCCATAAGGTAAATCCATCATGACAAGTGATAAAGTTTACACTCGCTCCATCTCCACGAATGGCGGGATCATATAAATCCAAGGAACCAAGGATACGGTTTGCTGCCATCCGTTCCAGGCCTCCATCCCCTTTCAAAAATCTCCGCATATCATCTCGATATTTCCCATTCCACTCCGACCAACGCTGCCAAGAAGGAAAGCTTCCCACCTGATACATACCGCCTGCATCCCAAGCTTCCGCAATCAGCTTAACCTTCCCTAAAACCGGATCATAGGCAAGTGCTTGTAATAATGGTGGATTTTCCATAGGTGTTCCGTCCTCATTCCGCCCAAGAATAGATGCCAAATCAAAACGGAATCCATCCACACGATACTCAGTTACCCAATAGCGCAGACAATCAAGAATCATTCGCTGCACTACCGGATGATTGCAGTTTAAGGTATTGCCACACCCCGAGAAATTATAGTAATATCCATCAGGAGTAAGCATATAGTAGACATTATTGTCCACGCCCTTATAAGAAATGTAGGGGCCGTATTCATTTCCCTCTGCCGTATGGTTAAATACCACATCTAAAATGACTTCGATCCCATTACTGTTCAGTTCACAAATCATATTCTTTAATTCATTTCCCTCATGATTGTATTCTAAACTGGACGCGTAACTGGTATTGGGGGCAAAGAAGGATACCGGATTATATCCCCAGTAATCCATTAACTGCTTGCCATTTACCATTCGGTAATCTTTCATCTCATCAAACTCAAATATCGGCATCAGCTCTACCGCATTGACTCCCAACTGCTTTAGATATGGTATCTTCTCCATTAATCCTGCAAATGTTCCGGGGCAGCTTACGCCTGAAGACTCATGTCTTGTAAATCCACGAACATGCAGCTCATAAATGACCAGATCCTCCATTGGAATTTCCGGTTGTTTGCTATCATCCCAGTCAAACTCATCCACAACGACCCTTGCATGATAAAGGTTGCCACATTCGTCCTTTTCACCCCATTTACTTTGTCCGGTAACTGCCTTTGCATAAGGATCCAGCACCACCTTTTCCTTATTGAAGATCAATCCTTTTTTCGGATTATATGGTCCATCAAATCGATAAGCATACTCGAATTCTCCAATATCCAAATCAAAGATAATCATAGAATACACATATCCAATGCGGTAAGTACTAGGAAATGGAATAACGGCAAATGGTTCTTTTACTTTTCTTCGAAACAGCAATAGTTCACATGATGTGGCATGCCTTGAAAATACTGTAAAGTTTACTCCTCCGGGAACAACCATAGTACCATTTTCTGCAAAAAATCCAGGACGTATCTTATATCCCTCATAGGTATCCGTCCACTGCATTCTTCTCGACTTATACGAAGTATCCTCTACATCCTTCTTCTTTCTAGAACGCCGCTGTAACGAAGCATATTCTCCAACGACATGAAAGCCCATCCGCTCCGCCCTATTGCCTTTTGATGAATTATTATAGTACAGACAGATATAACTCTTGCCTTCTTGAAACATTTCCTCACATAACTGTAAAATGACTGCCCTTGCATAGCCCATATCTCTATATTTTTTCTGTACTGCAACGCCCACAATCGTAGCTGAGTTACTTGCTTTTCCACTTGTCTTCGCTACTGCGGCCAATTCTCTTCCTACAAATACCCCATAAGCAATATCCCCATGGTCCATCGATACTTGCTCTTGCTTGATCCTTATTTCTTCCTTTCCCAAATAAGAATCAAGATATTCCTCCATCTTACTATAAAGTGCAACCATTCTAGGAATTTCTTCTCTCTCCAACTTTCGTATGGAAGCATTATCATCTAATCCGACCTCCAGTTTTGCCAGCTGGTCGTATCGCCACAAATATGTCTGCTTCAAGAAATATTCTGGATACCACTCTTCCAGTCGCTTTACTAATTCAGCTTTTCCACGAATACAGTCAACTTCAAATGTCTGCAGCTGATTGATTATTGGTTCTATTTCAAATTCTTCTGTCTGACTATATAATAGGACCTGATCAAAATATACTGCAATCAGGCTATCCCATCTTCCCTCTTTTTCATTTATGTAGATTGCTAATTGTTCAGACTCGATACCAAAGGTCTCAATTTGTCCTAAGAGCAAGGTATTCATTTCCAAATCCTTGCCTATGTACTCAAGAATTCTGTTTCGTTCCTCTTCCTTACACTTTCTCATATTTACTCCCACCTATCTTATTCTAAAATGTCTTCTTTCTAAAAATGACGTTTGATGTAGTAGATGCCGATTGCAGCTGCAATACCTACGATCACTGTAAGAATAATCTTAGGAATAGATAATGGCGTCTTACCAGATACTTTTCCTGTCTGTCCATTTACCATAAATTGATACATCTTATCTTTATACTTAAAATTTGACACCCATACCGGAAGCATCAAATACTTATATGTAATATCCTGAAAGTCTGCATTTACATGAACATTTCGAACATGGTCTGCATTGTACTCATCTCTGACCTTATCGGAAATATGCCCAGATAGTGTATGAATAATCTTACTCTTTGCAATATTCCATGCATCCTTTAAACCAATCGAGTAGCGTTCCGAAATAAATCCTGCCACATATTCAGGCTTATATGCCTTGTTATCCTCTGTATTAAATGGCTCTAATCCACCTAATATTTTTTCATCATGATTTTTCGATGCTAAGACAATCTGATCATCGATAAATTCATGATAACGTCCACTTGTGTTATACCAAGTAGTCTCTGTCTCTACATTTCCGTCTTCATCCTTTGTCCTATGGTCCTTTCCGTACTGGGCCGTATAGGTAGAAAAAGTATTGGAATCAAATGTCCAATATGGCAGATAAATTCCTTTAAATGCCTTTGGCTTAGCACTCTCTTTGGCAAGCTTTGGACAAAACCATTTTCTTTTAATCCATCCATGAAAATTAACGGATGCCTGCTTGTCCGAAATCTGAAATGGCACTACGCCTCCTGGAGCGATCGTACGCTCGGTACTTGCTTCCATAACCTGGTTGGAACCACAAAATGGGCAGACACCCGATGTCTGCAAGGCATCATAAATCGTCTCAGCAGCACATGCTTTACAAATTACTGTCTTCTTTTCCACGCCCCAATCACAGTTTGCGGTATTTTCTGCTTCAAAAAAGTCCAGTTCCTGAGCTTTGCTTGGTGCTTCTTCTTCCATTGGAATCTGCTCCGTATGTCCACAGTACGGGCAGCTTAATCCCCCTGTTTTCGGGTCAAAGTCCATAACACCATCACAATCGGGACAATGTCGGTCAGTTTCGTTCTTGGTCTTTACCACTGTTTGATTCATATCATTCATAATTAATTTCTTACCCCATTCGTATGTTCTTTTTCTATATGATATCTATGTAAATTCTCTTACTTCTTAATATCATTTTCATCAAAACGATCACCACATTCAGGGCAAAACTTTGGTGGATTCATTGGATCTTCTGGCTCCCATCCACACTTATCACATTTATATAAAGGTGCTCCTTCCGGCTTCTTTGCTCCACAATTGTGACAGAACTTACCTGTATTTACAGTGCCACATGCGCATGTCCATCCAGCATCTTCGGGCTTCTTTGCTCCACACTCTTCGCAGAACTTTCCTGTATTGCCAGTCTTTCCACAAGAGCAAGTCCATCCCGAAACTGCCTGATTTTTTACAGGTGCTTGCTGTGTTGGCTGTTGTTGCACTGGCTTCTGCTGTGCTTCCTGCTGCCCCATCTGGAATAAGGAATTTGCATTCATTCCACCAGCCATATTGGCCATATTCATACCGGCAAACGCCATCATAGGTCCTGTCGATTCATTCTTTGCAGCAGACTTCATAGCTTCTGCCTGTGCGCCCACTAACGTAGCTGCTGCCATATTGGTATTACGTAGTACTGCGGTCTTTTGCAGATCTTTTATCATAGCTTCATCTTCTTCAGAAGCCTTAACACCATTTACACCAAAGGAAACGATCTCAATTCCTCTTAACTGTCTCCATTTTTCAGATAAAATGCCTTTTAGAACATCTGCAAGTTCCATTGCATGTGCAGGCAATGCACTATATCGAACTCCCATTTCTGAAATCTTTGCAAATGCCGGCTGTAATGCTGTGAGTAATTCGGTTCTTAACATGCTGTCCATTCGGTCCTTAGTATACTCCTCTTCTACATTGCCACAAACATTTGTATAAAAAAGAATAGGATCTGCGATACGGTAGGAATATTCCCCGTTACAACGGATGGCAATATCCACGTCTAACCCAATGTTATTATCAACGACACGAAATGGTACTGGTGCTGGGGTACCATATAAATTTTTCATAATTTCCTTTGTATTAAAGTAATAAACTCTTTGGTCCTTGGCCGTATCTCCACCAAATGTAAATCGTTTTCCAATGGTTGCAAAGGTTGCTTTAATACCTTCTCCAAGGCCTCCACAGAAAATACTTGGCTCAGTAGACGAGTCATATACGAATTCGCCTGCATCTGCACAAATTTCAGATACCTTCCCTTGATCTACGATAATCATACATTGTCCTTCATTTACTGCGATTACAGAGCCATTTGAAATAATATTGTCTTCCCCTTTATAATTACTTGTAAATGACTTTTTATTTGTTTTCTTTCTTCCCTTTGTAACGAGTACCTCATTTTCTAACGATTCACAATAGAAATACTCCTTCCATTGGTCTGCCATCGTTGTACCAACTGCATTTTTAATCGCTCTTATTAAACCCATATTTGGTCTCCTCTCAAATTTACTTTATTAACTCTCGAATTTTATATGTACATACTCTATATAGAAAAATTATCTCATACTTAATTGGAATTTTAAAGAAGAATTTACCATCCTGGTCCTTATTGCTTATGCATTTGTAATTACATGCCTCGTTGT
>JAUNRX010000113.1 GCA_030539495.1 bacterium
ACAGAAAATTTGGACGTACCTTCTCCAAATTTTCGCTCTCAGCCTTCCGTCATCCACAGGAGAGGTCCGGGGAACCCTCGGTTCCCAGCTCTTTTCACTCCAAATAGAAAATTTGGACGTACCTTCTCCAAATTTTCGCTCTCAGCCTTCCGTCATCCACAGGAGAGGTCCGGGGAACCCTCGGTTCCCAGCTCTTTTCACCCTAGGGGAACTACTATCACCTACAACGCCACGCTCCGGGAAGGGTATGGGGGACTTCGTCCCCCATTGGAATCGCGTTTCAGGAATTCACTTCCTGAAACGCGGAAAGGACTAAGCACGCGAAAGCGTACTTAGTCCTTTCATTACCTTCAGCACCGGATGAAATCCCGATTTCATCCGAAGGCACCGTCCTCGGTGCCTCTACATCTTTTCTGGCGCATTGAACCCAAGTAAATCAATACAAGTTTCAAGTACGTCTTTTGTTCCACCGATTAACTTGATCCAAGAAGCTTGACGAGCTTTGTCTTCTTCTGCAAGGATTTTGTTTTCATGGTAGAAACGGTTAAATGCATTTGCAAGGTCATAGATATATTGACAAATTCTATGAGGTGCATTTTCTGCTCCAGCAGAGTAAATTACACCATTGAATTTTACTAATTCTAACATAAGTGCAAGTTCGGAAGCATTTGCAGCTGGCATAATGCTTTCTACATCTGTAATTCCTTGTTCTTTCGCTTTATTAAGGATAGACTTAATACGAACGATTGTGTAAAGGATATAAGGACCTGTATTACCTTCGAAGGAAGTAAAACGGTCGATATCAAAGATGTAATCTTTGCTTGCCTGGTTGGATAAATCACCATATTTTAATGCTGCAAGACCAACAGTCTTAGCAATTTCTCTTGCTTCTTCTTCTGCCATTTCACGGTTAGACATGATCTTGTCATAAACAGCGTCATTGATGGAAGAAATAAGGTATTCAAGTCTCATAACACCGCCATCACGAGTCTTAAATGGCTTGCCATCTTTACCGTTCATCGTACCGAAGCCTAAGAATGTAAGCTTTTTGTTTTCGTCAAAGATCTTAGTCTTTTTACAGCATCTAAATACTTGTTCAAAATGAAGTTCTTGACGTTTATCAACAACGTATTTGATTTCATCCGGATTAAATAATTTTTCACGTTCTACGATTGTTGCAACGTCTGTTGTTGCATAGATTGCAGAGCCGTCTGATTTTAAGATCATGCAAGGAGGAATTTCTTTTGTATCAGTTTCTTCCTTAACATCAACAACTAAAGCGCCTTCACTTTCGTGAGCATAGCCATTTGCTTTTAAATATTCAACTACATCTGGAATATATTCATTTGCATCGCTTTCGCCTTTCCAAAGGTCGAATTCAACGTTTAAATTTTCGTAATTTTTCTTTAAATCGCCAACGCTGACTGCAATAATGTGTTTCCAGATTGCACGGTATCCAGCTTTTCCTTTTTGAAGCTGATTAGTAGCTTCTTTTGCTGCTTCTCTAAATTCTGGATTTTCTTTTGCATAAGCATTTGCAGTTGGGTAGATTTCTTCTAACTCACTAATTGTAAATGGAGCTTCTGCAGGGTATTCTCCTGTGAAGTTATCATCAAAATAGCAAAGTTCTGGTTTACGTTTCTTAAGTTCCATAATGATAAGACCCATTTGAAGACCCCAGTCACCAAGGTGAACGTCACCAACAACGTCATGTCCTAAGAATTTATTGATTCTCTTAATGCTTTCCCCGATAACTGCAGAACGTAAATGTCCTACATGTAAAGGTTTTGCAACGTTAGGACCGCCGTAATCGATTACGATCTTTTGTGCTTTTTCAGGAGCTTCTAAACCGAATTTATCAGCACCCATCATTTCATTTACAAAATCAGCAACAAATTCATCATTTAAGTTAATGTTGATAAATCCAGGACGAACCATAACGATTTCTTTAAATGTTTTAGAATCAGCTAATTTAGCCACTACTTCATCAGCAATCATAAATGGAGCTTTTCTGTATTCTTTTGCAGCTGCTAATGCACCATTACATTGGTACTGACAAAGGTCAGGACGGTTGGATAAGGACACTTCACCATATTTTTGATCGTATCCTAAACTTTCAAATGCCGCTTTTACTTCATTTGAAATAATATCTATAATTTGTTTCATGAATCACGAACCTTCTTTCCGAAATATCTTCTTACATACATATTGTTTCATTATATAAATGTTTAAAAATGTTGTCAATGACTGAATACCCATTTTTCCCACTAATCCGTCAATAAATTTCACTTTTTTATAAATTTCTCTAAATTATTTGCAATTTTTACCGATATATATTTAATGGTAAATATATGTTACGAAAGGAGACCATTTATGTTTTATTTGTTATTTGGAAACTACTTAGTAGAGCGTAGCGCAATATCAGAGACAGACTACCTTGCTGTAAAACATAAAGTCCAAGAAACTAATGTTAAACTAGGCCTACTTGCCATGTCGGAAGGCCTTATGACACTTACTCAGGCAAATGAAGTCAACCGACTTCAAGCATGTATGGACAAACGTTTTGGAGATATTGCAACTGAAAAAGGATATTTGAACAAAGAGCAGGTAGACCATCTACTTTCTCTACAAGAAACGTCCTACTCAAAATTCATTCAGTTATTAGTTAACAAAAACCTACTCACTTTAGATCAAATCGCCATCTACTTAAAGGATTACCAATCTTTGAAAGGCTATACTGACAGCCAGATGGCTACGCTTAAATCTGAAGATAACGAAGCAGTCATACCAATTTTATTACAGCTTGAGAGCCAAATGCACTCTGAGTTAATTAGTCTTACTATTCGTAATCTAATTCGTTTTATAGACCCTGAAATCTATGTGACAAACAGTTACATTGCAAACGATTATGTCTTTGAAAATCTGGCAATTCAAGCTGCAACCGGTGACCATAACATACAGCTTGGTTTTTCCGGCAACCAGGAAAGCCTATTACAAATTGCCACGATCTTTGCTGATGAGGAATTTACAGAAATTGATGCGGATTCCTATGATGCAATCTGCGAATTTATCAACTGTATTAACGGTCTTTATGCAACAAAATTAAGCGAAGAAGATATTAATATTGATATGCTTCCTCCTTATTTTTATGCAAATCAAAAAATGAAATGTAACAACCTGGTAGTAGTCACTGTTAATTTTTCCGATTACACGTTTGACTTAATTCTTTCAATTGATTCCCCAATTGAATATCTACAATAGGAGGTGCTTTACAATGGCTAAAATATTAATCGTAGACGATTCAAGAACTTCTAGAAAATTTCTTCGAAACATATTAGAAGAAAATCATCATGAAATTATTGGTGAAGCTAAAAATGGCTTGGAAGCAATCGAGAAATATAAGGAACTTCGTCCCGATCTAACAACAATGGATATTACAATGCCAGAACTTGATGGTATTGGTGCACTAAAGGAAATTATGGAATTTGATCAGCATGCAAAAGTAATCATGGTTACTGCTGCCGGTCAGAAAAATAAAATTGTCGAAGCTGTCAAATATGGTGCAATCGACTATGTAACAAAGCCTTTCGATCCTGAAAAAATCGAAGCAAGCATAGAAAAAAGCCTCTAATCTCAGAGGCTTTTTTCTTATTATGTGAGATCACTTAGTTTTCTGGCATAATGATTGCTGCAATGATGTAAGCCAAAATACCTGTTGTTGTAAATGCAAAGAGTACAAATAATAAACGAACAAGTGTCGGATCAATATTAAAATATTCTGCAATCCCTCCGCAAACACCACAAATTTTACGATTCATTGTTGATTTTTTCAATCTTCTTGGTTCCATAGGTCATTCTTCCTTTCTATCAATAAACTTTCCTTCTATTATTTTGTTGTAACTTTTATTTCACCTGCACTACAGTCAAGGTCAAAGGAATTTGTAGCGTTGTTGTTATTACTTTCATGTTTCACATGATTACCATTCACCTTGATTGATCCTGCACTGGCGTCACATTTATAATTATAGTCTTTTTCTTCTAAATCAGTTGTAATCTTGATTGAGCCAGCTCCACAAGTTGCTTCTGTCTTTCCTGTAAGTGTGCCATCCACAATAAGTTCTCCTGCACTGATATCCATATCACAGTCATTTAAAATTGCCTTACTTAGCTCCATACTTCCTGCACCAAGCTCTAATTTAGAACTCTTTTGCAATTTAATATTGTTACCAACGATTTGTCCTGCTGAAACTTCAAGCGTTCCAGTCTCTGCACTAATATTTTCCAAACTTGCTTTCCCTGCAGATACATCAATGTTACAGCTCTTTAACGTTGTGTTTTTAGGGAGATAAATGGTAATAGTTGTTCTTTTATCCTTATTATTGTCAAAGAAAAAGAATGGAAATCCATCTAATTCAATATTAAACCACTTATTTCTCTTTTCAGAAACTTTTAATGTTCCATTTTTATCGACTTCTACTTTAAACTTTTCCTCTGGAACATTTTTAGCTTCTACACGAAAGGCTTCTCCTTCTTTAACATACAACATTCCGTAGTCAAAATCTACATCTAATGCTGTAATTTCCTGAGTATATGTCTGATCAAAATTCATATAAGTAGCGATATCTTTTCCAAACATGGTAACATTCGAAGTATTGACTCCTGCCACTACACTGATGGAACATAATATAATCCCCAGTATAAATAAGGCTGCTGCTCCAATCAGCATTCGTTTTATTGCCTTTCCCATTACGCTCTCTCCCTTCTACCAAATAACCTTCTCCAAACATATTGAATTCCCTTTACAATTGCTGGTATAAGCTTTGTAACAATCAATGCAGCAATACTGAAGAAACAGATCGCAAGGGCAAGTAGGATAAATCCGCAGCCGATTAATAACATTCCTGCCAATGGATTTACAAATAGTTGAGCAACTCCAGTAACAACTAATACAACGCCACCAATCATTAATCCTAAGAATGCTGCTCCAAATCCCACTGTCAAACCAAATACGGTTGCTGCTAAGCCAATAACAACGCTGAAACCAACACCGCCCCAGATTGGACAAGTTAATACTAAAATAATAATTAACAAAATGTCACTTGAACTTCTTTTAGTCCTTTGATTGGAATACTCTGTATTGTCATATCCTGCATTTCCATATCCCGTATTCTGATAGGTTCCATTGGAATATGCTTGTTGATCATTCTGCTGATTTTGTTGTTTTCCAATCAGATCGATTTCTTCTTTTTCATCTTCATAAAATGCATTGCTGTATCCGGTCTCTGTATAGACGCCAGCATCCTTTGATGCCTTATTATAAAGATTGACCTTAATCTGCCGTGCAACCTTTTCTGGAGTTCCAATCTCTTTAATCAACTTTTCCTCGTCTACATCCACTGCATCCTCAAAATAATCCTGATAGTAGCGAAGAGCTTCCTCTTTTTCTTCTTTTGGTATGTCATATAATAATTGTTCTAAACGATTTAGAAATTGTTCTTTACTCACCAGTCTTCACCCCCAGCAACATATTTGAGATTTTTTCAGAATATAGCTTCCATTCCTCACAATATAGGCTTAATTGTGCCATTCCTTTATCGGTAACTTTATAATATCTTCTGTTTCTTCCGCCATATTCTTTATCATAGACTTCTAAACAGTAGTCTTTTTGTAATCTTCGTAATACTGGATATAAGGTTGATTCTGAAATTTCAATTACTTCTCTGACTTCCTGGGTAATCTTATAACCATATGTTCCTTCTGTATCCTCTGATACAACCGCCAATACGATCGCATCTAATAATGCTGCACCCGTATTAAAAATCATAATCGTTTCCCTCCTTACCATATTGTTATGCAACTATATAATATTATATTTAGTTGCATATTGTTTTGATACCAATACTATACGTCGTATAATATTATTTGTCAACGGGTAATTTTATTATTTATAATGTTTTTTTAATTGTTTTCAATTGTATCTTTTTCAACATTTTATCAGCCAAATTTTATTCTTTTAGCAAATATATAAAAATATAGGTAAATTAAGTGTAATATCTTATGTTTTTATGTACTATTTTTTCTGCTATGATTCTATTTATCATAGTTAGTTTATTAAACAAATAAGGAGGAGAATTTATGTTTCGTTCAAAATTAAAAAGGGGTGTAGTTTCTTTATTAACAGGTGCCATGTTAGTTGGTTCCATGGTTGTACCAGCAGGTGCTGCTGCCACCGCTGATACTTCCTATACAGCTTCTATGTACTTTGCTACAATGGATTGGAGTGCACAATATCAAGGTGGTAACACTACGGTCAAAGGGGATGGTACATACACAGTTAAGATTACAAATAAAGACTTTGATCCTGATAATAAAGGAGTTTCCTTTAAAGATGCAGGTGTTTTCGTAATCGATATCAAAGACCTTGGTAAAGATTGTATGAAAGAAGGAAGAACAATCGATAACTTTAAAAGAGTAGATAAGAAACCTGTCTTTGATCCTAATGCTAATCCAATCGTCAAAGTATCTAATGTAAGCGTATTAGCTGATGGAAAAGAAATCAAAGTAAACAGTGATAAGGTTGTTACCGGTAATATTGAAGATCAAACGACAAATTACCGTATCGATTTATTCAACCAATATGGTCCTACTGCTGACGGAAGCGTATTAAAGAATACAGATGTTACTTTTAAAGAATCCTTAGAAGTTACATTTACACTTTCTGGCCTTAGTGCTGAACTTCCAAAAGCAACTGCTACTCCAACTGCAACAGCTACTGCTACTCCAGCTGCTGATGCAGATACAACCAAGGATGATACTACAACTACTGATGATGCTAATACTGACGTAGATGCTGATGACGATGCTGATACAACGGATGACACAGATGAAACAGAAGCTCCAAGTGCTACTGCAACTGCTACTCCAGATGCAACAAAGAAAACTGGTGATGTTTCTTTAGCATTAGTATATGGTACTCTTATCGTATGCGTTGGTGGTTTAGTAATCTTTAATTTAAGAAAAAAAGCTAATCGATAATTGGGGATATCGAACTAAAAAATACTAACTATTGATAATATATGAAAGAATGACGAGCTTCTTTACTGTAGCTCGTCATTTTTTATATTTAAATGCGGATAATGTATTTTCATGTCGTTTTTATAATCTATCATGATATTGGTGAATTTATATACAATTTGTAATATACTTTTCCTCTTTCTAGATACTATGTATAAGTAAATTAGGGATTTTACCCAAATATATAATATTTTAGGTATTTTAGATGTAAAAATTATGGTATTTTTTTCTAACTCTCTTTGCTATTATAAATACTGTAATAGTTAGTTCAATAAACTATATAAAAATTTGGAGGAGATGTTTATATGTTTAAATCAAAAATCAAAAAAGGTTTAGTAGCTTTATTAACAGGATCCATGGTGATTGGATCAATGATCTTACCAGCAGGTGCTGCAAGCAGCTATACTGCAACTGGTATTTTCTCAGATAGTACATGGAATTGGGGTACATTTGGTGTAGTCGCTCACAAAGGTGATGCAAAAGTAACTGATTTTGGTACATACACAGTTACAATCAATTCCAACGATCTTGAAAAAGATAATAAAGTTTCCAATGCAAACGCTGGCAAAAAAAGTGCCGATGGTTTTATCTTCTGTGTTGATGTCAAGGGATATGCAAAAGCACTCCAAGATCAAAAATTAAATATTAATAACTGTGTTAAAGGTGATGACGGTAAATTCCATATTGATAAAGATGCTACTTCTAAACTTGATATCGAAGTAAAAGATGTTAAAGTTGCTGTAGATGGTAAATCAATGACTGTAGATCAAAGCAAGATCATCTTTGGTGATATTGAAGAAAAAGGTAACTTCCGTATTGAATTAAGAAATGAATATGGTGCAACTAAAGAAGCTCCAGCTATCGATTACAAAAAAGTCCAAGGTGAGAAAATCGCTGTAACATTCACTATCGCTAAAAAAGGTGCAGCTTCTGAAACAACTAAAACTGACACTACAAAGACAGATGCTACAACTGCTCCAGCAGCTACAGCAACAGCAGCTCCAACAGCTGACTCAACTAAGAAAACCGGTGATGTTTCCTTAGCAGTAGTTTACGGTGCATTAGTTGTATGTGCAGGTGGTTTAGTAGTTGCTAACTTAAGAAGAAAAGAAAGCAAATAATAATCCGTAAAATAACAAAATAAGCGCCATCTCTTAAGCCGAAAGACTAAGAGGTGGCGCTTTTTTCTGTGCTAATTTCCTCGTAATAAAAAAAGAAGCTCGTTTTCTTGCCGCGCTTCTTTATCTGTAATTACTACTATTACTTATCTCCATATTTATCTATCACTGCTTGTAAATCTTCTTTATCAATCCATTCTTCTGAATAGCCACAATCACAACAAATATAACGGTTCACATTTACTGCTTCAAAGATGGAAGCCCCAATTCTAATATTATTTCCTGCACCATAAGCCCCTGTATAGCCATCCACACGAATAATATTATTGGATTTACATTTTGGGCATATCTTATTATTCTTCATACTCCATTCTCCCTTTTTCATTCTAATTCTTATGTACCTTTCTATTATAATTTACATTATATTCCAATTCAAGTATAAGTTGACTGATTCTTCCAATTATTTTTAGGAAAGCTCTACAGTAGGCTTTAAAATATGATATACTAGTACAAACTATTTTAAAAAGAAAAGAGGATGCTTATGTATGCTTTGATTACCGGTGCTAGTAGTGGCATCGGCCGTGAAATGGCACGTGAACTTGCTAGACGCGATTATGACTTAATTGTCGTGGCTAGACGCAAAGATAGACTGCTAGCTCTAAAAGAGGAACTAGAAGGCAAATACGGTATTGATGTACAAGTGATGGAATCTGATTTATCCAAACCTGAGCATTGTGTAAGACTATATAAAGATTGCAAAGGATATCCGATTAATCTTGTAATCAACAATGCTGGTTTTGGAAAGGCCGGCACCTTTACGGATCTTTCTCTTGAAGATGAGCTTGCTATGATCCAGACAAATGTAAGTGCAGTCATGACGCTTACCAAATTATTTGCAAGACATATGAAACAGGGCAGAATTCTTAACGTTTCCAGTATCGCTGCCTTCTATCCAACTCCAATGATGTCTACTTACGGTGCTAGCAAGTCCTATGTGCTTTCCCTCAGCCGTTCTGTAAACTATGAAATGAAAAAGAAAAAGAAGAATGTAAGGGTCAGTGTTTTATGTCCCGGTCCTGTAGAGACGGAATTTAACGCTGTGGCAGGAGCCGATATGGACCTTGCTTCTATCTCTGCAAAGACTTGTGCAAAGATTGCCATCTCAGGATTGCTAAAAGGCAAGGAAGTAATCGTTCCAGGGTTCCAGACGAAACTGATGTGGTATCTGTCAAAGCTTGCGCCTGAATCTATCAGCCTTCCAATTGAATATTATATTCAGTCAAAAAAACTTAGCAGATAGTTAACCCCTCATTCCATACTATGTACAAATTAAGAAGAGGTGCCAAACCAATGACCTCATATCATTGATCTGACACCTCTATTTTATAGTTCTATAATGTTCTTGGACCGCCACCAATTTCTACTACATAGAAATCAGCTTCATATCCGATTTTTTCTTTATAAGCAGCACCTACATTTTCAATGAAAGCGTCTACTGCATCGTTATTTACAATACTCACAGCACATCCACCAAATCCTGCACCAGTCATTCTTGCACCGATTACTCCTGGTTGTTCTAATGCTGCAGCAACGATCGTATCTAACTCAAGACCTGTTACTTCATAATCATCACGTAAGGAATCGTGGGAAGCAATCATAAGTTTACCGAATAGCTCAAGATTGTTTGCTTTTAAAGCATCTACCGCCTTGATTGTACGTTGATTTTCATAAACCGCATGCTTTGCACGTTTTCTTCTTACGTCACTCTTAATAGCCATTTTATGAGCTTCAAATTGTTCTTCTGTCAACTCACCAAGGCTGTTGATTTTTACTTCTGTCTGTAATTCAGATAATGCTTCTTCACATTCACTTCTACGTTCATTATATTTAGAATCGCCTAATCCACGTTTTTTATTTGTGTTCATGATTACAATCTTTTCGCCTTTTAAATCTACTGGCGCATATTCATAAGATAATGTTGCTGTATCTAAGAAGATTGCATGTCCTTCATTTCCCATAGCGATTGCAAATTGATCCATAATTCCACAGTTTACACCGATAAATTTATTTTCTGCTTCTTGACCGATTAATGCTAAATCAGTTAAAGATACTTCGAAACCGAAAAGTTCTTTTAATACGTATCCTGTTAATACTTCCAAGGATGCACTGGAAGATAAACCTGAACCATTTGGAATATTACCGTATACTAAGATATCTAATCCGCAGTTCATTTCAAATCCACGGTTTTTCATTGCCCACATTACGCCTTTCGCATAATTTGTCCAATCATCTTCTTTTTTATATACAAGATCATCAATAGATGATGTGATTACGCCACATTCTTCAAAGTTTAAAGAATAAAAACGTAATGTATTATCTTCATTTTTACTTACAACTGCGTAAGTACCGATTGTTAAAGCACATGGAAATACATGTCCGCCATTGTAATCTGTATGCTCCCCAATTAAATTAACGCGTCCTGGTGCAAAAAAAGTATGTATTGCTTTTTTATCACCAAATACTTTGCTAAACTTCTCCACTAATTGTTGTTTCATACCTATTCTCCTTATCTCAAATACTTTATAATATATTTTATAGAATAAAACAGCTTTTATGTTTATATTATACCTGTTCTAACCGTTAGTGTAAACGATTATTTTTGAAATATAAGATGCATTAGGATATTTTGTGGATAGTCACCAAAACTGTCTCCAAATAAATTCATTCCACCTTTATGTTGGGCATCTTTCGCAATTCCGATCCGTACCGATATAAAGTCATTATCTTCTAGCTTTAATTGGTTAAGGGTAACCTCTGATACTTTAATTCCATCGATGTAGGAACCATTTTCGGTTACTGACCAAGTCTTAAGTATACCAAACTGTGTGTTTTTATCCGGCCACCATTCTGGATTAAGCTTTCCTCTTCTTCCACCAAAATCACTTGGACAGCTCCATGTTCCGACGCATATATCATTGATCCACATAGAAAGGTCAGATGGACAGTCCATGTTATACTCATGATCTTCCGAACAAAGTTCTGCAGAAATGGAGATCTTCTTTAATGTTTTTTCTAACAGTTCATTATTTGGAAAACGATATTCCACATAGCCATCCCCTAGCCATAATAGCTTTGCAGTATTTCTTGCAGGATTATAGAAGCATCTTGGTTCATCTTCCTCATCAATTGCACCCTTTTCGTCTACAAGCCCACAGGTCGGAGTTACTTTGTAATCTACATAATTACCAATTGGCATATCGTATGTCTTTGTATCCAGACTGGCATCAAATTTGGAAAGCAAATTGATATGGATTTCATCCATACTGATTTGGCAAAGTTTCATAGAACCTCGAATTCCCGGCTGATAGTTTGTCTTAATCAAAGAAGCTTCTTCAAGCACGCGGATATGTGCAGCTGCAGAGGATGCTGGTATCTTCAACTGCTCGGAAATCTCATTTATGTTCATCTCCCTATTTCTAAGAAGTTTTAGTATCTCAATTCTGGCTTCTGCTGACAATGCTTTCGCCACTAGTACTAATTGTTTTGTTTCATCTAGTGTGATATCTGTAATTTGTGACATATCTATTGCTCCTTTCGCTTATCGGGAGTCATAAAAACTCACACCGGCTTATTATAGCATAATTCGAGCTATTCATCAATTGAACATATTAAAGTGTTGTTGTCCTACTCTTTTCGAAAAATTCTTTATATATAAAAAGAGGCTGTCGTTAAACGACAACCTCTTTCTTGTCTTGGATTTGCTAAGATTAGCAAACACCTTGAGCCATCATAGCATCAGCTACTTTTTCGAAACCAGCAATGTTAGCACCTACTACGTAGTTACCTTCACGACCATATTTCTTAGCTGCATCATCCATGTTGTGGAAAATGTTAACCATGATTGTTTGTAATTTAGAATCTACTTCTTCAAATGTCCAGCTTAAACGTTCGCTGTTTTGAGACATTTCTAAT
>JAUNRX010000114.1 GCA_030539495.1 bacterium
AGTAAGAGGTTATCACTTACTACTGGAACGGTGAACCGTATCACAAATAGGGACGTATGATGGTATAATTTATGTTGGATGTTAATAGATTAGATAATAATCAATATTTTATTATTTTTGAGCAATATGATAGTACTATATGATGTGATGATGACGTATGGCTGAGTAACTTTGTGGAGGATATACTTATATACCATGGTTTGAACGCTGGTCAAAAAGGGGGAAAGTGTATGGTTGTAAAAATTGTAGTACTGCTTCTAATTGTTGTAATGAATGTGGGTGGGTTGGTAAAAATAGTTATAGATCTTATTCGGATATTAATAAAAAAAATAGTAAATAAGCCATTGAGTAATCCTATAACATTAATTCGTAAAGATGCAATTTTTGAACTGTCCTTTCTTCTATTGAGCATAAGCGTAGTTGTTATAACACAATTGGTCGTGACCACTCCATCCATTAAGGGGAAGGATAGTATTGCTATACTTAACAAGATTAAAGTGAATGGGAGAAACGAGTGGATCTCAATTCGTGGAGAACATAAGGATGCACCTATTCTGTTATTCTTGGCGGGTGGACCTGGAGGAACACAAATGGCTGAGGTTCGTTACGATCTTGCCCAACTTGAAAAAAATTTTGTTGTTGTTAACTGGGATCAGCCGGGAAGTGGCAAATCGTTTGGTTGCACTAGTACTAAGAAAATATCTATTGATACGTATATTGAGGATGGAATTGCTGTTACAGAGTACTTAATGAATATGATGGATAAGAATGAAATCTATCTTATTGGTGAATCATGGGGAAGTGCATTAGGTATTATGTTAATTAAAGAGAAACCAGAATATTATGCAGGATTTGTAGGTACAGGGCAGATGGTTGCTTTTAGAGAAACGGAAGAAAGAGACTATGATCTCGCTCTGAAATACCTCGAAAAAAATGGAGATGAAAGTACATACAGAAGATTGGTAAAGCAGGGACGTCCTTGGTATAACGAGGGGAATATGGCGATGCTGTCAATGACTTATCTAAATGTTATTAGTGGTATAATGAATAATAATCCTGAGATAACAGATAATGGATATGAAACTCTGCAGATTATATTTGCACCTGAGTACGGACTCAGAGATTCAATCTGCTATCTTCTTGGTTTTATTGAAACATTTGGGCACGTATATCCTCAACTGAAGGATGTTGATTTACGTAAGGGATATACAGATTTAGAGGTTCCTGTGTATATGTTCCTTGGTCGACATGATCTTAATGCGCCTATTGAAATAGCAGAAGACTTTTATCAGAAATTAGATTGTCCCCAAAAAGAAATCGTATGGTTTGAACATTCAGGTCACAATGCAAAGCATAATGAAACAGAAAAGTTTGTTTCTGAAATCAATCGAGTTTTTCAATAGAACGTGGTGCTATATGCCATAGCCAGTTCTGGGAATACCTAACTTTTTTTGCACATCAAGAGCATCGGCAAAAAGGGATAACTATAAATAAAGAGTACGGGTGTTCTTACACAATTACGTGAATTAGTAGAAAGTATAAATATTAGTAGTTATATAAATGGTATTTAAGGAAGTGGCACTAAATGATAATTAGAAACCCATTGATAAATAAAAGTATTGAGTATATTTTGCAGCATATAGATGAGAAAATTTCTATTGAAGATGTTGCTAATCACTGTAATTTTTCAAAATATCACTTTAGTAGAATATTTAAAGAAGAAACAGGAGTAAGTATTTACTCTTTTATTAAACGCATAAAAATGGACCAAAGTGCAGTAAGTCTTAAGACTGAAGGAGATAAGACTATTACTGATATTGGTGTTGATTATGGATATAGCTCTTCGAATTATAGTTCAGCCTTTAGCAAGCAATATAGTATTTGTCCAGTGAAATTTAGAAGTGCTATGAATTCTATATCTGTTGCAAATCCATTTTGTCCTAGTGAATATAATACTTTTAACTCCTTTGAACATTATGATGAGAAGGTGATTATACAAAATCTAGCTGATATTAAGGTGATCTATGAGAGATATATCGGAAACTACGGTCATATAGGAAGTAATTGGTATAATTTTATGGAACGGTATAAAGCTTATATTAAACCAGATACACTTTTCATTGAAAAGTCTTATAATGACCCCTCTATTACTGAGTTGGAGAAATGTATATATGATTTATGCATTACTGTTGATGAAGAGGTAGAATTAAAAGATATTGCAATAATAAAAGGCGGTAAATTTGCAGTTTACCGTTTCGATGGATATATACATGATATTTTTGTGACCTTTCAGGGATTATTTAATATTTGGCTTCCACACAGTGGATATAAAAGGGATGAAAGATATGGATTAGGTATTTATCACAATATTGATAGAGAAAATGATCATGTTACTATGGATTTATGTATTGCTATTAAATAGAGCAAGAATTCAGAAGTAAAAAAACAAGGATTTCCTTATTATGAAAATAGTAATAAAGCTATTGCTAGATAAAGATAGGAAAAGGGGAATTTTATGTTTGATATAAGGAAAATCCAAGAGCATATTATTTATGAATCTGTAAAAGATGAAAGCAATGAAGAGATGGCAAGTGAAGTTGTATATGGGAAAGATGAAAGCGGTAAATCAGAGGATAATGCTATATGGGTAAATTCCACAATGAAGAGACTAGAAAGCAAATTTGATAAGCTAACTGTTAAGAAGATTAGAATGAAGTGTCAGTGTGGATATGGAATAGATGAGAAGATTGAATTAGTGAAAGAACTGATGAAACTATCATCTAATTTGGAGGAGCTTGGAAACTTGCAGAAAGCAATCGATGCAGGATTGTTTTATGAAAAAGGAAATCTCTACTTACAATTTAAATTTTGTCCATGTCCAATGCTTGCAGATGTACATAAGCTGGAGTCTGATGCGTGGTGTCAATGTACTACTGGGTATAGTAAAGTATTATTTGAAAAAGCTTTTCAGTGTAAAGTTGATGTTGAGTTATTAGAAAGTATAAAGATGGGTAATAAAAAATGCCTTATGAAAATAATTCCACAAAGGATTAAATGGTAGTAAAATGAAGAGAAAATCCTAAAACATATTTTGGTATCATATATGTTTTAGGATTTCTTTATTTATATATCTCCTCTTTTTAGTGAAAAAAGTATATACAAGGATTTAAGTTTAGTAAGTTTTGCCAAATAAAAAGAGGCAGATAGCATGAATTCCTTGATCAATAATACGTTCGTTCTCTATAGGCAGAGGATAAAGCGTTATCCTATCAATAATCTTATCTAATAAATCCATAAATATAATGGTTGCTGCTTCTAAATCAGTAACAATTAGCTCATCCTTAATACTAAGCAAGCTATTGTAGATGATTTGACGCATTTGAGCCTTTTGTTTATTGCAAATATCTGCTACTTGAGGAATAGAGAAATACAAGTATTGCAACTCCCTATTAAAACTTAGAGAAGATGTGTGGGAAGCAATAAGGTTATTAATTAAAGTTTTGAGCCAATGACCTTTATCTTCTGTATGGATCTCTGTAGTAAATAAAAGGGTGATAGATTCTTCGTGGTTGAGAAACTGTTCAAAATAATCATTTAAGATTTCAATCAAGATAGCCTCTTTATTGGGATAATACTCATAAAGACTGCCAACAGATATACGGGCTTCCTTTGCAATTTGATTAGTTGTCGTTTGATGATAGCCATTTTTACAAAAAAGTTCTAAAGAGGTAGAACGTATAGATTGCTTTTTTTGAATACTACGTTCTTGCTTAGGTGTGCGTACTTTACTTTTAGTCTCCATTTTTTCTCCTGTAATCATAAATTAAATTATTTAAGTTTACTTTAGTATAAGATAGATTTATTTTTTTGTCATTAAAAATCTGAGTAAACACACGGATTTTCATTGACAAATTAAATGTGGCATGATAAAGTTCAATTAGTCCGAGTTAATACTCAGGTAAAAGGGGGAAGCTATATGAAAAAGGGAGATTTAATTAAGTTTCAGCCAGGTAAAGAAGTGGTATTAACAGTCATCACTGTATTATTAATGTGGATTGGATATTACGGGGATACAAATAATTTTAAGGGCAATGAGTTATATGGTTTGATCGTTTCAATGGGATGCATTGTGCTTGGTTTATGTGTCGCCTTTCCAGCTTGGTGGGTAGTAGTACATCAAAAGGAGGGCATTCAAGGGTTAGGAATTACAACAAAGAAAATGGGTTTGAGTTTGATTTTTACAGCAGTATTAGCAACGTGGCGATACTTTGAAATAAGAGAATACATAGGACAGGAAGGCTTTGTGACAACACTTTTGTACAATGGTTTAGCAATATGGGAAGTTATGTTTATATTTGGATGGCTTTTTACAAGATATCAAAAAGCTTTTGGAAAGATACCTGCGATTGGGTTAACTGCCATTAGTGTAGGAATTTATCATATTGGAACTTTATCAGTTGAGGGCATCCTATCTTTATGTTTGGTAATTATCATTTGCAGTCTTTGCTATGGGATTACAAATAATATATTCACTTTATGGCCAGTTTATTGGACGATTGGATGTAGTGCTTCTACCCTTAAAAGTGGTATGGTTTTCCCAGCTGAAATGATTCCATTATCAGCAATAGTATTAGCAATTCAAATAGTTATTATTGGAATGATACAATGGAGATATATCAAAAAGAGCCGTAAGGATACTGTAGATCGAGGTGTATACCAGGAATAGGCAGTATTTTATAAAAATAGTGAGTGGAATATGAAAAGGTAGAAAGGAAAAATCAATAATTAATCTAAAGTGGTATTGAATATATTTTTATAACATGAAAGTAGAATTTAGAAGAGGAGATTAACATATGGGATGGAAGCAGATAGAAATACCAAATGGTAAGTCAGCTATTTTTTGTAATGCATATATTACAGGGAAATCAGCGATGAATATTATTGTAACCCATACACCTATTGTTACAACATTAGAAATACAACCAGCATATGAGCCATTAGCAAAGTATAATGTGAATGTATTTGCATTTGACTTTTCAGGAACAGGTAAGAGCGGTGGAAAAGAACAAGACTTTTCACGTATGTCCATAGTGAGGGATTTAGATTGCGTTGTTCAATATATTGAAAAGAACTTTTCATCCAACATACATTTATATGGTAATACAGGTATTGGTGGCATGTTTGCACAATATTATGTGTGTGCTACTAATAGAATAAAAAGTTTTGCTCAGTTTGCATGTGTAGACTATAAAAATACAGCAGGAGTAGGTACTCCTTATGTAGGTGCAAAGATAATGAGTTTTCTTTTAAACCTGCTCCCTAATTTTCATATCACAACAAAACCTCCTAAATATACAGGCTACAATGGTAGCAAAGATAATGAATTTTATGAGAGGCTGAAACAGAAAAATCCAGATATATTCAAAAGCAGTACAAAAATACTTAATACAACATTGGAGTGCTTTGTAGCGCCAGATAGTGCAATAAAAAATGGTGTTTCTGTCCCTACTTTAGTATTTAAAACATTGCATGATAGATACTTTTCTCAAAAGTATTTTGATAGTTATTTTTCATCTCTAGCTTGTAAGAAAAAATTAGTTGAAATTAATGATGTACATAATAGTTACTATTTGGATAGTAAGAAATTTTGTAAGGAAGTATATGAATGGTTTATAGAAAATCAATAATAAGGCAGCTTCTAGAAAATGGTCAGTAGGCATAGCTAAGAAACAAGGATTAGTAAGTGGCTATCAGACTTATTTTGGTATTCCATGAAACGCTCATTTACCATTCTGGAAAGGTAGAAAACTATGTATCAACCATGGTACTGCTACCTAAGCAAAATTTGAGCGTGGTTATGTTGTTTAATATGCAAGACTTTTTGGTGGCACTGCCTATGATTGAAACTATTCAAGAAGGAGTTGTTTCAATTATGTTGGGAAATGAGCCAAAGCTTATAGATAAGGCGGGGTACATTAAAGGACATATATTCATAAATGGCATAGAAATTCTTATTTTTCATCATTAAGTCTGCTTAATGCATGAGTCAATAATTGTGCAGTATGTAGGTCAATTCTCCAAAGAATTAACTCTAGAATACCATCAATTATAAGAATACCACAAAGGATTACAACTGCGACACGCCAACTATTAATGACTCCCACAGCATATGAAAAGCCGAGAATTAATACGATTAATACGCATAATTCAATTAATTTCTTTATTATAGTTTGACGTATAGTATGTTCCTTCTTAGAATAGCACAAAAGCTCGGGAATAATTCCAATGCCGGCATAGATAAGCGGAGACATTAGTAGATCGTATCCAACCTGTGCGTCTGGATACAGAAAGCTTCCAGCCAGCCACATAAATAGCACAAGAAAGGTTACTAGCATAAAATAGGTAGGAATAATTTTTCGAAATAAATATTCTTTAAATGTCATTTATTATGTCCTCCTAAGAGAATTTTTTTTAGTTGCTTCACATACTGTCTAGATACAATTAATTGTTCTCCATTTTTTAAATGTGCCATAAACCTGGCATTTAAGGCAGGTGTTATGGACTGTATTTTTCGGAGATTTACCACAATTGATTTAGAAATTCGAAGAAAGTAAATGTCCTGATAGCGTTCTTCAACTTCGTATAGTCTGTTTTTTATTTGGTACACTTTATCTTTGGTATAGGCAAATACATATTCATCTAGAGCTTCAAAGTAAAAAATATCGGAGGGCAATAGCTGGGTATACATTCCGTCGAGCATTCCTGTTATCTCATACCCATTTGATTGCACGAACAGAAGAATTTCACGTACTTCATTGGTAATGGCAACACATTCTATCGTTACCTTCTCATCTTTTTTTTCCTTTACTTTAAGAACTTCAGCCTTCATTCACTGTCAACCTCCCGTTTTATAGGACTTTACTTAGGATATCTCCGGTAGTCTGGCAGTATAAAGAGCTTTAGTTTATTTCATAAACATCATGAATTTCCAGCGCCGAATTTCCCTTGATATAGTAATTAAACCACTGGAGTACAATGCTGTCAATTTGCTTGGTACATTCTGTTGCATTACAGGTCCCGACTCCTAATTTATTAGCTAAGAATGGTGAGAACATTGGCAAATCGGTAAAATTCATATGTTTTGTTCCAAGAATGGTTACTGCCTTGCTTGCCTCCGCAATTCGAAGTGTATGATCATTAACATGTTCTTGGCTAGACTGCTCAATTGACTTGCTGTGATCTTCTGCTCTCATATCAAGAACTGGCACATCAAGAGGTGTTTCATTATAAACCCACTCTCCATTTTTTATAGCCATTTTTTCTCCAACATGAGTGCCATCTAGTACAACAACAGCATCAATATTGGCTCTTTCCCGTGCAGTCTGCACAGCGGTTGCTCCACCAAGAGAATGTCCGATGAGTCCAATGTGATTAATATTTATACGTTTAAATGCTGCATCATCTGAATGCTCTTTTACCTTTTGGTCGATGGTATCCAGTACGAAGTTCATATCACCGGTTCTGAGCTCCATCCACTTAGCTTCTAATTTCTTTTCTTGCGCCATGTCATATAGTCCATTGGTTGCATTAAAAGCTTCTTGTATAAAGTCCATATTAGCCAGTTTTATGTTGCCATTGGTTTCTTCTGTGTAAAATGCTTGATATGTGTGACTGATACTGCAGACAACATAGCCGTTGGATGCAAGTTCTTCAAATAAAGAGGAATTACTATCAATAATACCAAATGAACCATGAGAAAAAACAATCAGTGGAAATGTTTCATTTGCCTCTAGTTCTGTTCCATCTTTGTATTGAGCGGGATAATAAAATGCTACGGTAACATTTCTTGCCTCAGGTATTTCTGAAAGCGTTTCCTGTCTGCTTTTATCTGTCCAGGTATAGTTAACCATTTTACTTTTATACTGCCCAGTTGTTTCAAGTGGTTTGTACCCCGGGAATAAAAGCATTGGTAATACTGAAAATCCAAGTAATACAATCATTTGAAAGGTATGATGAATCGTTCTTCCAGCCTTATAGTCTTTTACTTTCAATCGTCTTCTTGCATGTTTAATGAGTATTACTGCCGAGTAAATAGCTAGGAGGAACAATACGAAATACATTCCAATCACACTGAAATTCCACATAATAATTCCAGTTATAACAGCAAGCACAGCCACCCCAAAAACACTAATTCGTATTACGGCACGTTCTATCTTAATATTTTTCTTCTGTAAAATAGAATATCCCATCATGCCACACTCAATTGCTACAATAATTGCTAATACAATCCATCCCATCATATTTAATCTCCCTTCTGATTCAATGTTTCTTGTTAATACTAGAGTATTATTTTTTTCGTTATTAAATAATAAATAGGGGATGAGTTGCAACTTACGGAGGATGAAATACATTTTATATATTTTGGACAGGTCAGCAAAGAAAATTAATGAACTAGAGAAAGAAGAAATGTCTAATAAAGAGACTAATATAAAGAAAAATAAAAGTTACAACATAGATAATCATATAGTAACTGTTTATCTATGTTGTAATAAAAACAATGGTATGGATAATAAAAATATAAGAGGGATAAATGTAGTACATTTTAGGGGGGAAATACAATGTCAAAAATAGCTTTTTTCTGTATTCCAGCATATGGACATACCAATCCTACATTGGAAGTGGTAAAGGAACTTATTAGCAGAGGGCATGAGGTGCATTATTATTCGTATAATATGATGAAAGAGAAAATAGAGGCAACTGGTGCAGTTTTTATTTCTTGTGACCCATATGATATTCAGATGCATCTTAGTCCAGAGGATGGTAAGAGAGTTGGAAAGGATTTAGCTTTCTCAACGGAGATTTTAGTAAATACGACATTGGCTCTGGATGAGGCAGTGTTGGAAGATATGAGAAAATGGAAACCAGATTGCATTGTGGGAGATTCCATGGCGACTTGGGGAAAGTTAACGGCTATGAAGCTGGAGATTCCATTTGTTTCTTCTACGACCACTTTTGCTTTTAATAAGGAGTCTGCTAAGGTCATGGATCATGGACTAGGGCAGTTACTGGGAATGCTGCCAAGTATGCTCAGGGCTAATAAGTATATTAAGAAACTAAGGGACAAGGGTTACCCGGTAAAAAACGTACTGTCTGTTATCAGTAACGATAACAATACTAATACGATTGTTTATACTTCATCGCAGTTCCAGCCTTTTTCGGAAAGTTTTTCAGATAAATATGTGTTTGTAGGCCCTTCCATTCGAAATACAGAGGCTAAGGTAACAAAAACAGCAGAGAAATTACTTTATATTTCTCTAGGAACAGTCATTAATCAGAATGATTCTTTCTATAAAAACTGTATTGAGGCATTTGGAAACACAGATTTACAGGTCATTATGTCAGTAGGAAATCTGACGGATATTAAGGCGCTTGGTGATGTGCCAGCTAATATAGCTGTTCAAGAAAGTGTGGATCAGATAGCAGTCTTGCAGCAAGCGGATGTCTTTATTACCCATTGCGGAATGAATAGTGTGAGTGAAGCGCTATACTTCAAGGTACCATTAGTATTATTCCCACAAACCAATGAGCAAAAGGGTGTTGCTAACAGGGTAAATGAATTAGGTGCAGGTGCCTTCCTGCAGGAAAATACGGTGGAGAAAATCAAAGAAGCTGTACATATGGTTATGGATGAGCCAGCGTATCGTAAGGCTGCAACTCAAATCTCTGAGGGCTTTCGCCGCTCAGGCGGTGCAAAAGCAGCAGCTGATAAGATTGAGGATACAATATCTACAACAAGAAAAATTTCGTAGAAGTCATGATTATGTATTGAGAAGGTTACACTTCCTACTTGTTCTATTGTATCAATTGCTTTAAGTGAGTAATAAAGGTTATCACTTGTGAATGGCATAATGAACCGCATCAAAGTTTAAATTTGAAGGTAAGAAGTTTGTGATATCAGCTAAAAGATGAGTAGATATGTAGCTCAAGAGAAGGATTACAGATTCAGTTTTTTGTATTATATTTAAGGAAGAAGGGGAATAGGATATATGAATGGGAGGAGTTTCAATAATGCAAAATTACAGGATATTTGGAAAGAATAAAGTTGAAATTGTAATTGAGATGGGATTAGGTTCTTGCCTAAGTGAATGGCTCCCAATTGCGAAACAGTTGGGGGAAGAATATGGGGTCATGGTATATGAAAGAGCAGGCGTTAACAAGAGTTCTATACCTGAAGAAAGGCGAACCCCTCACAATATAGCAGTAGAGTTATATAATTTATTAAAGCAAGTAGAGCATCGTGAGAAAATTATTTTGTTAGCGCATTCTCAAGGGGGATTATATGCACAACAATTTTGCAGATTATATCCAGATTTAGTGAAAGGTATTATATTACTGGATCCTTTATCCGCCAAGGATTATGTATTTAAAGAAAAACTAACGAAGAAGGAATATAGGAAGTCAGGGGTTGATAAAAGTCAAATCTTTAGAATTATGAGGACTTTTGCTAAACTTAGACTAGGAGGGCTTACAAAGAAACTGCTAAGAAATGCACCTCCGTTTTATTATTATAATGAATACTCACCAAAAGAAATTAAAGAAATTTTAGATTGTGCAGATTCACCTGTGCATGCATCAACAGTATTAGAAGAGTACATATGTGCACATGAACCAGAACAAATTAAAGGCTTATTAGAAAAAAACAATTTCCCTGATATACCACTTATTTTAATAACACATTCTTCTGACATGGCGATAGAAGAGAATATGAAATTTGGAGGAAATAGCAGGGCATTTGCTGAAAAGATTGAGCGGATGTGGCAAGGAATCATGAAAGAATATTTGGCGTACAGTAATAACTCTAAATGGATACAAGCAAAGAAGAGTACACATTATATCCATCTTCAGGAACCTGATTTAATAAAGACTGCGCTTAACATGGTGGAGGAAGCAGTATAAAGAAGCATTTACTGTATATGGCATCGAACGCATTATCAGTATGACGGATGGAATGAACTTACAATGCCATCATAAACTTATTTTTTTCTAGACAAATAGTTAATCATACAAGTAAGATAGTACTTAATAGAGTACTATCTTTTATTATTTTATGGTAAAATCTATCAAAATAAAGGAAATTTGGGTTTGAAGACTTGATAATACAGGGACTTAGAATGGCTGCCTGGGGTGCTGGGGGACGGCAGCATATTATAAGAAACTATAAGATTTTTATAATTTATGGGTGATAAGGAGAAAAAAATGACTGAATTATTAGCTCCAGCGGGAAGTATGGAGGCTTTAAAAGCTGCAATTTCTAATGGTTGTGATGCAATATATTTAGGGATGCAAAAATTTGGTGCACGTGCATACTCATCTAATTTTGATTTAGAATCGTTAAAAGAGGCTGTTACGTATGCGCATCTAAGAAATGTTAAAATCTATGTGACAATGAATATCGTCGTTTTCCAAAACGAGCTTGAAGAGATGAAGCAGCAGCTTCGCGATTTAAATGAAATAGGTGTGGATGGCATTATTGTCAGGGACTTGGCTGCTTTCGATTATATCGTCCAAAACTTTAGGGATATGGAAGCACATTGTTCAACTCAAATGGGAATAGATGATTTAGACGGAACTTTACTATTTAAAGAACTTGGTGCTAAAAGAGTTGTTCTATCCCGTGAGGTTCCCATTGAAAAGGTAAAAGAGATAAGAAGAATAGCTAAAGTACCTATAGAGATTTTTGTCCACGGCGCTTTATGTATATCTTATTCTGGAAACTGTTTAATGTCAGGGCTAATGGGCTATCGCAGTGGAAATCGTGGAAGATGCGTTGGTTCATGCCGTAAGGCGTATGAACTAATTGATAAGATAACAGAGACATCTTTAGGGAAAAACTATATTTTATCGACTAAGGACTTAAACACAATCGACTATATTAATGATTTAAAAGAAATAGATTCTTTAAAAATAGAGGGTCGAATGAAAGAGCCTGCGTATGTTGCGAATGTTATCTCAAGATATCGCATGGCATTAGATTATAAAATAACGCAGGAAGATAAAGAAAATCTGAACAAAACATTCAACAGAACATTTACTAAAGGCTATTTGTTCCATGAAGATAAGAAAGATATTACAAACG
>JAUNRX010000115.1:0-6514 GCA_030539495.1 bacterium
GAACCAGAAGAAAAACGTAAGATCATCGGTGAAGAATTCATCCGTGTATTTGAAGAAGAAGCACAGAAGATCGGTGCTGTAGACTTCCTTGTACAAGGAACTATTTATCCTGATGTCATCGAATCCGGTCTTGGTAAATCTGCAGTAATCAAATCCCACCACAATGTTGGCGGACTTCCTGACTGCGTAGATTTCAAAGAAATTATTGAGCCACTTCGCCTTTTATTTAAAGATGAAGTTCGCAAAACTGGTCTTGAACTTGGCATCCCTGACTACTTAGTATACCGTCAGCCATTCCCAGGTCCAGGTCTTGCAATCCGTATTATCGGTGATATCACTGCAGAAAAAGTACGTTTAGTACAGGATGCAGACTATATCTATCGTGAAGAAATTGCAGCTGCTGGTTTAGAACGTAAAATTGGCCAGTATTTTGCAGCATTAACAAATATGAAATCTGTTGGTTGTATGGGTGATGAAAGAACGTATGACTATGCATGTGTATTACGTGCAGTAACAACAACTGACTTTATGACAGCTGAATTTGCTGAAATCCCTTGGGATGTAATCGGTAAAGTTTCTAGCAGAATTGTAAATGAAGTTAAGGGTATTAATAGAGTACTGTATGACTGTACAGGAAAACCACCTGCTACGATTGAGTTTGAATAATTAATTATAGAATGCATATACTCAGAGCATTCTATAATCATTAATAAAATCCTCAAAATCTTTGGTTCACAAGGACTTGGGGATTTTGTTATGTAATTAGTTAGAAGGTTGCATTTCTAGTGATTTCATCCTGCAGTAAAAGGAAACTTTGCGGTACAGTTAAGCCATACAACATCAATGAATGTAACAAATACTTCAGCAAAATCACATCAAACAGGTGTTGTTCAAATTATCGTAGCAGATCGTTAATCTGCATGGATTAAATTTGTTACAAGGAGGGGGGCTCAGAATGGTATTAAATTTATCACTAATCATTGCACCAATTTTAGTTTATGTTGCATTAATAGTTACAGAACTATATGTGCTGAAAAAAGAAATTAAGTATTATGGTATTGTTATACCGGTATTATCTTTTCTTTTCTCTATAATACTTTGCAAGAACTTAGCATTGATTATAATAATAACAAAAAATATATATTTGCTTGGATATATACTTTTTAATATCCCTACGCTTATTTTAGTTGGTCTCTATATTATGAAACGAAAGAAAGTAAGAGTTATTAAGTAGATTATATAAGAAAGTCCTACACTCCCTATTTTATATGGGATGTAGGACTTTCTTTTTTTTAGGATGGGGCATTAAAGGAGGGGAATGATCAATAGTTTTCCCCTCTGCTGGATAAGTATTGCTATAAAAATAAAAAAGAGTGTTGACAAAACAAAATAGATTGTGTACAATTCAATTCATAAAGATTGTGCACAATACAATTGCATAAAATCAAATTGGAAAGGGAGTAATAAAATGAAAGTAGCAATTTGTTATTATTCAAAAACAGGAAATACAAGAAAGTTAGCCACGGCAATCAGCAAAACAGTAGGGGTACCGGCAGAAACTGTAAGCCATCCAATTGAAGAACCGGTAGATGTATTATTTCTAGGAAGTTCTGTATATGCAGCAGGAATTGACCAAGAGGTGAAAAGATTTATTGCTTCCCTTGACAAGTCCATGGTGAGCCGTGTGGTATGCTTTAGTACGGCAGCATTATTACCATCCACTTATAAGCAAGTAAAGCAGTTACTCGAGGGAAAGGGAATCATAGTAGATGAGAGAGAGTTCCATTGCAGAGGAAGCTTCAAGCTACTACATAGAGATAGACCAAATGAACAGGATTTAAAAGATGTTCAAAGTTTTGCCTCTAATATAATAGGAGAATAGGAGTAAATAAAGATGAATCTATATGAATTTACAGCAAGAAATACAAAAGGTGAAGAAGTAAGCCTAAAAGATTATGAAGGAAAGGTTGTCCTAATTGTAAATACAGCAACAGGATGTGGCTTCACACCACAGTATGAAGAGCTTGAGAAACTATATGAAGACTATAAAGAACAAGGATTTGTGATTTTAGATTTCCCATGTAATCAATTTGGACATCAAGCACCAGGAACAGATGATGAAATCGTATCCTTCTGCTCAATGAAGTTTGGCGTTAAATTCCCACAGTTTTCGAAAATTGAAGTAAATGGAGAAGGAGCACATCCATTGTTCCAATTCCTACAAAATGAAAAACCATTTGCGGGATTTGATCCAAAACATCCATTAACACCAGTTTTAGAAGATATGTTTGAAAAAGCAGATCCAGAGTTTAGAACTAAGCCAGAGATCAAATGGAACTTCACAAAGTTCTTAGTTGACCGTAGCGGTAACGTGGTAGAGCGTTTTGAGCCAACAACAGAGAGTAACGTAATTGAAAATAAAATGAAAGAGCTTTTATAAAGTAGAAAGAGAGGAAAGAATTATGGGATTTTATGAATATACAGCAGTAAAGATGAATGGACAAGAAGTTAAGATGGAGGAATACAAAGGCAAGGTTGTACTTGTAGTAAATACAGCTAGCAAATGTGGCCTTACTCCACAATTAGAAGGATTAGAAGAATTATATAAAGAGTACGGAGACAAAGGGCTTGCAATCTTAGGCTTCCCATGTAACCAATTTGCTTCTCAGGATCCAGCAGAGAATAAGGAAATCAGCGAATTCTGTCTGATCAATTATGGTGTAACATTTGATATGTTCCAGAAGATTGATGTAAATGGAGAGAACGCTCATCCGTTATACAAGTTCTTAAGAGAACAGGCAACTGGAACATTAGGAAACAAGATTAAATGGAACTTTACAAAATTCTTAATCGATGCAGAAGGAAATGTAGTAAAACGTTATGCACCAACTACAAAACCACAAAGTATTGAAAAGGAAATCAAGTCATTATTAGCAAAATAGAGAGACTACAAAGGGGAGAATAAAATGGAACGATATGATATTGCCATTATAGGTACAGGACCTGCAGGACTTTCTGCAGCAATTACAAGTAAGATCCGTAACAAGAAAATACTTCTTTTAGGAAAGAACGAACTAAGCATGAAGGTTGCAAAAGCGCATACCATTCAAAATTATCTTGGACTTCCTGCTGTAGCAGGCGAAGAGCTTAGTGATGCTTATAAAAAACATTTGGATACAATGGATATTACCATTACAGAAGACCAGGTAACAGCAGTATATGCCATGGGAGAGTATTTCGGGATCCAGGCTGCAAATGAAATTTATGAGGCAGATGCAGTAATTCTTGCAACCGGCGTGGTAATGGGAAAACCATATCCGGGCGAAACTGAGTTTCTTGGAAAGGGCGTCAGCTACTGTGCAACATGTGATGCACCATTATATAAAGGCAAGACAGTGGCAGTGATCGGATTTAGTAAGAAGGAGGAAGAAGAGGCTGAGTTTATGGCAGAAGTTGCAGAAACAGTATTCTACTTCCCATTATATAAAGATGCGGTTGAAGTCTCTGATAAAATCCAAGTAGTGAAGGACCAGCCGGTAGAAATTCTTGGAGCAAGCCAAGTAGAGCAGCTTAAGACAAAGAACGGTTCCTATGAGGTAGACGGAGTGTTTATCCTAAGAGAAAGTGTTTCACCGGGACAACTGGTACCAGGTCTTGCAGTAGAGCAAAATCACGTAGTAGTTAACCGCCAGATGGAAACCAGCCTGGAAGGATGCTTTGCTTGTGGAGACATCGTAGGCAAACCATATCAATACATTAAATCTGCAGGAGAGGGTAACATTGCAGCACTTTCCGCAGTATCCTATATAGATAAAAAACGTAGAGAAGGGAATAAATAAGATGGTAAAGAAGATATCACAACAAGAGTTTCAGGAGGCAAAAGACAGCAGCCTAGCAATCATTGATTTTTCAGCATCATGGTGTGGACCATGTAAAATGCTGGCACCTGTATTAGAACAAATTGCAGATGAGTTAGAAGGAAAGGCCAAGTTCTATAACGTGGACGTAGATGAAAATCCTGACCTTGCCATGGAATATGGCATCCGCAATATTCCGGCTCTTATAATCTTAAAGGATGGAGAGAAAATTGACAGCCAAGTAGGTTTTCTTCCAAAAGAACAATTATCAAAATGGATGGAGCCACATTTATAAAGTAAGAAAGAAGGCATTGCAATGGAAATCAAAAGATGGTAAATTTAATTGCATACAATAAAATGGAGTGATTTACGATGGAAGATAAATACGCCGTACTTAAACTAGAAAACCAGATTTGTTTTCCGTTATATGCCTGTTCAAAGGAAATAGTAAAACGTTATAAACCGTTTTTAGAGGAATTGGATCTGACCTATACTCAATATATTACAATGATGGTCCTATGGGAGCATAAACAGATGAATGTAAAGGAGCTTGGAAGGTATCTATTCCTGGATTCCGGAACATTGACACCGGTTCTTAAGAAACTTGAGCAAAAGGGCTGGGTTCAAAGAGTTCGTGCAAAAGAGGACGAGCGTGTGCTAAATGTCACATTGACAGAGGCAGGCGAGGCATTGAAGGAAAGAGCTGTAGAAATTCCATATAAGGTAGGTGCTTATATGAAGTTGGATCAGCAAGAAGCAGTTCAACTGTATCAATTACTGCATAAGGTATTGGGGCAGTTTGAGCAATAAGCAAATAAACAGAAAAAATGTCCTATAGGAAGAACGTTGTGTTTTCCTATAGGACATTTTTTTATCTTTTATCTTTTGTCTGATGCTATAGTTTCTCGAATACCATGGTTGCTTGGATACGATCGCCACCTAAAAAGCCGCCGCTTTGAGCAGAAGCCGTGCTGATTGTATGTAATCGATAGCCTTTTGCAGCTTGTGCATTAATTACATCTTCCAATGCACTTAGGTTTCCAGAACCTGTTCCTAAGAATTTTTCTTTTAATGTAACCTGTAAAACTACATATTGTAATCCATTATTTCCGGATGCAGTTGAGTACGTAGATGCATCATCGTAATTAGACATAATACTTCCTCCATAAATCATTTTTATACAATTATATCCCAGTTTTTATAATATATGCAATAAAAATGATTATTATTGTCGAATATAGGATTGAGTATGCTAGGACTTTTTGTCTTTTGGATTATTAAGTATATATAGATATCAGAACGTACTTCCAGTTAGTCCATATAAAAAGAGAATAACAATAGAAGTATAGCAAGAATATAAAAAGACTAGATAGGACGTTTGGAATACGGACTGTCTGGTCTTTTATTCTGCCTTTTGTGGTCTTAGTGAATTATTGTTCAGTAAGCTTTTTTATTTAAAAATGTCGGATATACCTAATTATTGGAATAATAATAGTCGATATTTAACATGAGGGAGGTATATGTACTATGATAAACATTATACCCTATTATTATTTCGGGGCAATGATTAGCATCTTTTTGCTATTTTTCATTCGACATAACAATAGTTTTGATTCGAAGATCAATCACTATTTTATTGCGGCCACATTATGTGCAATGATACTAATTGTAGTAGATGCAGTGGAATCTATCTTGGCAATGAGACAAGAACCAAGTATTTGGAGAGTAGTTTGCTCTTCTGTGGGATATGTTTTACGGCCAATGGCTATATATTTTGTTTTGAGGATTGCAATAAGAAGAGTTTCCTCAAAGATAAAACAAATGACTATTATTCCATTGATTATCGATATTATAGTGTCTTTTTCAGCACTGTTTTGTGACTTGTTTTTTGGATATGACGCAAACAATCAATTTTATCGAGGACCGTTGGGATACACTCCTTTTATTATTAGTGGGATTTATGGGATTTTACTGATTATGTCTACGTTTAAATTAGTAAAAAGTTCTCATAAAGAAGAGGCTTTGTTTTTACTAGTTATTGCCTTGAATGGAGTGATAGGAACTGCTTTGGAAACGTTTTATCAACTAGATGCAATTCTGCCTTCCTGTATTGCAGTGTCAGTTTCATTTTATTATATGTTTTTTCATACATACCAGAATAGCCGCGATGTACTGACGGGTGCATTGCTTCGACGTAGATTTTATTTGGATTCGGATAAGTGGGAGGCACAACTGAGTGGCGTGATTTCCATTGATTTAAATGAATTAAAGCAAGTAAATGATAGAAAAGGGCATATTGAAGGGGACAAGGCAATTGTTACACTGGCATCCACGATCCATGCAATACTACCAAGACAGGCATCTTTGTATAGGACTGGTGGTGATGAGTTTTTAATTTTATGTAAAAGATTAAAAATGAGTGATATGGAGAAGATTGCGTTAAAGATACGAGAGGAAATGTCCAAGACACCATATTCCTGTGCGGTTGGAATTGCAGAATATCATTCGGAAGAAGGGTTGGATGCAGCGTGTAATAAAGCAGATGCAATGATGTATGAAGATAAGATTCATATAAAGGGTGAGAAATATCGTATTAAGTATCGAACATCGGAACGAGTATAGATAATACATTAAAAGGACAATGATTGGAGTCTGAG
>JAUNRX010000115.1:6614-12074 GCA_030539495.1 bacterium
TCTGAGCCTAGGATTTATAGAGAAAATAAAAATGGTGAATTCAAATTAGATAAACAGCTTTCCAAAGAAATCAAGGAAGCGCTTGCGGAAGTATCAATTGAAAACATCTTATTATTCCTTGGTGTTAAGTAATAGAAGATAGAACAAATAGAAGAACCTTACTGGTTTTCAGAGATTTAACTGAAAGCTAGTAAGGTTTTTTTCAACCCTACCCCTTTCCTCAAAAAAATGCTAAGATATTTTCAATGGAATAAGTAAGCAACAAAAGGAGGAGAAGATGGAACAAGAGGTAAAAAACACATCTGTCTATGGCACAAGCCTGGAGAGTGAGAAAAAACAGTTAGCTGAGATTATTGACGTGGCACAGGAAAACCTGGAACGAACAGAAGGGTATGTAAAAGAGTTATCCGATGAGCTGCACGATATGCTTGAGACTTATGAAGCGAAAGATAAAGAGACTCTGGCGTTGTGGAATAATACAGAAGCCCAGCTAAATAGTAATCGACAGGATCTTGTACGTTGTCAGAAGGCGAGAAAGAAACCATACTTTGGACGAATTGATTTTAGAGATCCTAAGATGTCGAAAGATGAGTCCTATTATGTGGGGCGAGTGGGCATAACGAAAAATGGTTCGGAACCGGTGGTAATTGACTGGAGGGCACCGGTTGCATCGGTTTATTATGAGAATACTCTTGGGCCATGTAAGTATGTTGTAAAGAATTCAGGGACGTATCAAATAGATTTAAAACGGAAGCGTACGTATGAGATTGCAGATGATCAGCTCATTGATTTCTTTGACTCAGATGTAGTGGCGAATGATGATCTTTTAACTAAGTATTTGGCAAAAAGTAAAAAGGCAGTATTAGGGGAGATTATTGCTACTATACAGAAGGAGCAGAATGCAATTATTCGAAAGTCACCAAAGACGAATTTGATCGTGCAGGGGGTAGCGGGCTCTGGTAAAACAACTGTGGCAATGCACCGTATCTCCTATATCTTATACAATTATGAGGATTTTCGACCAGAAGATTTCTATATCATTGGAAGCAATCGTATTTTGTTAGATTATATTACAGGGGTACTTCCGGATCTTGATGTATATGGAATTGCTCAGATGACTATGGAGCAGCTATTTGTACGTCTGCTATATGAGGATTGGGAACCTAAGAATCATAAGATTGCACCGATTGATCGGAAAGACAAGCTTGCATGTATTAAGGGAAGCTATGAATGGTTCCATGAGTTAGAGGAGTTTTGTAATTGGTATGAGAAGGATGTTATTCCAAGGCAGGAAATTCGTTTGGAGAAAACCAACGTGCTGTTGATGGATCAAACAAGCATTGATGCTTATTTGGATAGTCACCCTGGACTTTCTATGCAGAGTAAGATCGATATGTTAAATGAAATCCTGCATTCCAAGCTGGAAAATGAATTGTGCGGAAAACACATTTCTTATACAAAGCCAGAGAAAAAGAGACTGGAAAAAGAGTATAGTTTCTATTTTGGAAAACCAATATGGAAAGGCTCCATCTTTGATATTTATCAAGAATTTTTAGAAGTAGAAAGAAGTAAGGGAAAGAAGATTACTGTTAAAAACAATGAGTTTGATGTCTATGATCTGGCAGCACTTGCTTACTTATATAAACGAATTAAAGAGACGGATGGCATTCGTGAAGCTAGCCATGTCATTATCGATGAGGCACAGGACTTTGGAATGATGGCTTATGGAGTATTAAAGTATTGCTTACGAGGCTGTACGTATACCATTATGGGAGATGTGTCCCAGAACATTCATTATGGATATGGGTTAAATGACTGGGAAGATCTTAAGAAACTAATTTTATCAGGACCATTTGACAGCTTTGGACTGTTAAAGAAGAGTTATCGTAATACCGTGGAAATCTCTAACTTTGCAACGGAGATCTTACGACATGGGAACTTTTCCATTTATCCGGTCGAGCCAATTATTCGTCATGGTAATCCGGTGGAGGTGACGGCTTGTCAGGATGAGGAAACGATGCTTCAAAAAACAGCAGATACTCTTAATAAGTGGCAGAAGGAAGGACATGAGACCATTGCGGTGATTTGTCGTGATGAGGCGGAAGCAGTCATGGTAAGTAAAAAGCTAGGAGCTAAGGTTGCGCTTACTGACAGTAATCTGGAGACTGCAGAGTTCGGAAACGGTGTTATGGTGCTTCCGGTTGAATATACAAAGGGACTAGAATTTGATACGGTATTAATGTATCATCCATCCACTGAAAGCTATCCTGCAGAAGATCAGTATGTAAAGCTTCTCTATGTGGCAGCAACTCGTGCACTTCATGAACTGGCAGTGGTCCATCTAGGAGATTTGTCAGAGTTAATTGCGGAGCCGGTATCTGCGAAAAAGCAAATGCAGTCATTGGAACGTAAGAATGAGGTGAAGGATAAATCCTATGGAACAAGAGAACCAAGAAACAAAGATCTGGAAGAGCTGGAAAAGGAAAGGGAATTAGCAAAGAAGCTAGAACTAGCGAGAAAAAAGGAGCTAGAGAAGCAGAGAGAAGCGGAACGAGTAAAAGAAGTAGAAAAGAAGAAACTGAAGGCTGTCGAAATACCAAAAAGGGTGCAGCAGAAAAGTACTCCCCATATGAGTCCCAAAGTCATTCAACCGAAAGCAGAAGAGAAGATTGTGCCGAAAGAAGACGGGCCATTTCAAAAGAATAGAACTCCAGAGCAACAAAAGGAGATTCCTATTAATGTATCATCCTATCGTTTTGGAGATGTGGTAGATAGCAATCGAATGCGTCCAAGAGAACCGGGGCACATTGACTGTTCTCTTCGTAAGGCGAAAAAGACAAAGAAGTATATCGACTTTATCAGTAATTATGGAGTGCTTCGTATTACACCAATGGAGGAAGGCATCATCCGAATACAGTTTAAAAAGGGAGAAACTCCAGACTTTACATCAGGATATTGGGATTGTATACCGGATGATTCAGTTAGCTGGAGCGTAAAGCAGGTGGGCGCCCAGATTGAGGTCGCAACAGAGAAGGTTATTGTAAAGATCGGACAAAAGACAGGTGCATTACAGTTCTTTACTAAGGATGGTGCATTGCTGCTAGCTGAAAAGATAATACTGCCAAGACAGATAGAAACAGAACATGGCTCATTAGAGACATGGAACTATTTCGACTGGCCAACGAAAGAGAAGCTAGTGGCAAAAGGGATTATTGATGAGGCCTTAGAGCCAATTAATCAGAAGGCACGTTATATTTCCTTTGGCGGAAAACAGCTCCGCATGCCATTATTGTTATCATCCAACGGATATGGTCTTGGTGTTGCAACAGAAGGCACGGTTATGTGCTGTGATATCCCAATGTATGGCCCATACCTTTATACCGAAGGGACAGAGCAGATTGACTACTATTTTATCTATGGTGGAAATCGTACAAAAACCGTTCATTTATATAAGAGAATTACAAAGTAATTAAGAAAGCCTTACTGATTTTCAAAAGAGAGTCGGTAGGGCTTTTTTTGTTAGCTGAATGTCGAAACAAGGAGATGAATTATTAATTCCATATATTGACAGCTAGTAAACACTAGCCTATAATGTGTGAAAAAGCTAGTAAACACTAGCTAAAAGAAAGAGGGAAGCAGCATGGAGGAAAATCAAACATTAGAAGAGTATTTAAGTAATGGGGTAAGGAATATTGTAAAGGGGATTCTTAAGGCATCTTTTACAAACCGCAAGACAAGTATGTTTATGACAAGATATTTGCTAAGCAGCAAACGGGCAAGAGAGAAACGAAGGGCAGCAGAGATTGGCGGAGAACATATACCACCATTTCTAATTGCGAGCATTACAAATAAATGCAATCTTCATTGCAAGGGATGTTATGCCAGAGCCAATCATAGCTGTACGGATCATTGTAGTATAAATGGAGCAGATGGGCTTTTGACAGGAGAGGATTGGAGCGGTATCTTTAGTCAGGCGGAAGCATTGGGCATCGAGTTTATCCTACTGGCAGGTGGAGAGCCTTTTGTAAGAAAGGATGTATTGTTGCAGGCAGGGCAACATGAAAATATACTGTTTCCAATTTTTACGAATGGCACAATGATTAATGAGGAGTATAGGAAGGTATTAGAGGAACATCGTAACTTAATGCCAGTAATAAGCATAGAGGGCAATCAGGCAACTACGGATGCAAGGAGAGGGGATGGAATCTATCAAAAGATCGAGGATACCATGATAGCATTACATCACAGTGGTATTCTATTTGGTGCATCGGTCACGGTGACAAAGCAGAATATGAAAGAGGTACTGTCAGATATATTTGTACATAAGCTAAATGATGCTGGAGTAAAGGCTGTGATTTACGTGGAGTACGTTCCAGTGGATCAGGGAAGTAAAGAACTGGCATTAGATGATATGGCAAGAAATGAAATGATGACGAAGCTCAACCAGTTAAGGAGGAATGTGAAAGAACTGCTATTTATTGCATTTCCAGGAGATGAGAAGACATCAGGCGGATGTCTGGCAGCAGGGAGAGGTTTTTTCCATATTAATGCCCGTGGAGGTGCAGAACCATGTCCATTTTCCCCTTATTCAGATACCAATGTGCGAACCACATCTTTAAAAGAGGCACTGAGTTCTCCATTATTTTGTAAGCTGCGGGAAAATGGGAATTTGACAGAGAAACATATTGGTGGATGTGTCTTATTTGAACAAGAAGAGCAAGTAAAAGCAATGGTAAAGGAGCAGGCGGTATGACTACAAAAGAACGTATTTCGTATGAGGCGTTAACTCTTTTTTCAAGGAAAGGGTATAAAGGAACCAGTGTAAAGAACATTGCGGATGCAGTAGGCATTAAGGATAGTTCCTTATATAAACATTTTGCAAGTAAACAGGAAATACTGGACAGTATCATGGTTACCATTAAACAGCGTACGGAAGAGATGTCCAAGGAGTTTGGAATTCCGGAAGGAGAGGATTTTGAACGGGCCGTTGCCTTTTATGCAGAACTAGACCAAGAGAGTCTGGCTCGATTCAGTAAAAATATCTTTTTGTTTTATTTAAAGGATGATATTCTCTCAAAGTTTTGGAGAATGGGAAGTATAGAGCAAGTTCAAAATGAGCAGGTGTATTCGCTGTTTCGGAAGTTCTTTATTGAGGACAGCATTAAGTATCAGACGGCATTATTTGCAGAAATGAGCCATCAGGGAATTTTTATCGAAGCAGATCCGGGAGTTATGGCCATAAGCTTTTATACACCAATCTTTTTCCTATTAAGTAAATACTCAGCAGTGGAAGGACAGGAGGAAGAGGCGCTTGCAGTATTAGATAAACAGGTAAGGGAGTTTTATCGTATTTATAGAAAATGAGAAGGAATGAAGTAGCAGATAGTGTAAAAACTATCTGCTCAGCTTGTCGACAAAGTCTCCAAGCTTGGATGAAATCAGGATTTCATCCATTCCCTG
>JAUNRX010000116.1 GCA_030539495.1 bacterium
ATTTCATTACAGCAGTAGATGAAAAGAATATCATCTTAGTAAAAGAATTAAAACAAAGTGAATCTTATGATGATCTTAATAAGACTGCGAAAGTAATCTTAGATATGTTAAATACAGAAGCAATGACAAATGCCCATGTAGCATATGGTACCATCGTAAATGAGATTAAGGACGTTTCCCGTTCTTACAAAGAAGCTAAGATGGCGCTTGATGTAGGTAAGATCTTCTACAGCAACCGTAATGTGGTTGCTTATAGTAACCTTGGAATTGGCCGTTTAATCTATCAATTACCAATGCCATTATGCAAAATGTTTATCAGAGAAATCTTTGATGGTAAATCACCAGATGAGTTCGATGAAGAAACATTAACTACAATTAATAAATTCTTTGAAAACAGTCTGAATGTATCTGAAACATCAAGACAATTATATATTCACCGTAATACATTAGTTTATCGTTTAGATAAATTACAAAAGAGTACAAACCTTGATTTACGTGTATTCGAGGATGCAATTACGTTTAAGATTGCACTTATGGTTGTTAAGTACATGAAGTACATGGAAAGCCTTGAATATTAAGAGAATAGGGAACTTAAAGAAACGTAGTTTAAGAAGGGTGCTTATATGGCAAGAATAGAGGACATTGTAGAAGAGGAACAAACGTTAGGGAACGAAGAAGGTGCCGAGGGAATGGCGCTGGAGGATACAAGACATGAGCCAATCATTATTTTAAAGGACGTTGTGAAGGAATATAAATCCGGAAGCGTTGCTTTAAATAATGTTAGCTTACGTATTAACAAGGGAGAATTTGTATTTATCGTTGGGGCCAGTGGCTCTGGGAAATCCACATTGATGAAACTGTTGTTTCGTGAAGTAGACGCGACAAGTGGTTCCATCTATGTAAATGGGTTTTTCGTACATCGAATTCGAAGAAAACAAATCCCAAGGTTAAGGAGAACCATGGGAGTCGTATTCCAGAATTTCCGTCTCTTAAAAGACCGTAGTGTTTATGATAATATTGCATTTGCTCAGAAAGCGATTGCAACGCCGGGGCCACGTATTAGAAAGCGTGTTCCTCAGGTATTATCCATGGTAGGTTTAATGGAAAAAGTCCATGCTAATCCAACAGAATTATCCGGTGGTGAGCAGCAGAGGGTCGCAATTGCAAGAGCACTTGTAAATAAGCCATTATTACTATTGGCGGATGAACCAACTGGTAACTTGGATCCGAATAATTCTTGGGAAATTATGAAGTTACTAGATGCAATTAACAAGATGGGAACGACCGTAGTTGTTGTTACACATAATCATGAAATTGTAGATGCAATGAAAAAGCGTGTAATTACCATTGAAAAAGGCGAAATCATTAGTGATGAGCAAAGAGGGGGTTACACACATGGCTAACATCTTATTAATCGGTCATGGTATTAAGCATGGCATTATTAACGTATTTAAAAACCGACGCTTTTCATTAGCATCGATTGGCACCATTGCAGCATGTCTGTTTTTATTTGGTGTATTTTATTTTGTATTAATGAACTTACAGTATAATGTAGACAAGGCACAGGAGAATGTTGGATTTACGGTACTCTTTAAAGAGGGAACCGGTGAAGAACGTATCCATGAGATTCAGGATCAGATTGTAGAGAAACTAGATACTGCCAATGTTGTCTATACATCAGCAGAAGATGCTTGGAAGAACTTCAAGTCTGAACTTAGTGAAGACTTGGTAAAGACATTTGGCAATGATAATCCATTAAAGGATTCTGCATCCTTAACAGTTACGTTAAAGGATGTAACAAAGCAAAATGAGGCTGTCGGTTATATTGAGAAAATTGAAGGCGTACGTAAGGTAAAACGATCTGAAGAAGTTGCGGATGTATTTGGAACCTTCAATAACTTTATTGGTGTTATTTCCGGAGCAATTATTGTTTTACTTCTTGGTATTTCTATTTTCTTAATCAGTACTACGGTATCCATGGGGATTACGGTACGACGAGAAGAAATCTCTATTATGAGGTTGATCGGTGCATCCGATTTCTTCATTCGTGGACCATTTATCTTTGAAGGAATGTTTCTTGGATTAATTGGTGCAGCCATTCCACTTGGGATCTTATACTTCTGTTATGAAATGATGATTAAGTTTATGCGAAGTGAGTTCTCCGCGCTTTCATTAGAGTTTTTAACAATGAATCAAATATATGCAGACTTGGTACCAATTGCCTTAGGGATTGGATTGGGAATTGGCCTCTGCGGAAGTTATTTAACAGTGAGAAGACATTTGAGATATTAATTCTCAAATGTTTTTCTTGGAATTACGGGGTAATTCTATAATAGGGATTAGAAAAGAGGAAATAAGGGTGAAAAAGATCATAAAAAGAGTCTTTGTACTATCATTGATTATGGTACTGACGTTTAGCTTTTCCTTTGAAAGTTATGCGACAACCGTAGATGAGGTAAAAGATAAGATTAGTGACCTAGAAAAAGAGAAGCAGCAAATTCAGCAAAACATAGCAAATCTTGAGAAACAGACAGGGGATATTTCAGCCTACATAGAAGAGCTTGACAAACAGTTAGGTGAACTTAGTAGTAAAATTGATACATTATCCGGACAGATTACAGAGACCAAAGCAAATCTGGAGAAGAACCAGAAGGAACTTGCTTCTGCAAAGACAGATTTAAGCGAACAGTATGATGTAATGAAAGCCCGTGTTAAGTATATGTATGAGAATGGTTCGGATGATTATATGGACATGCTGTTACAGGCAAGTTCAGTAACGGAGCTGTTAAATCGTGCAGAATATATTAATAAGATCTCAAAATATGATCAGAATCTATATGGGAATTATGATGGTACTGTAAAGCTGATTGCTACAAAACAGCAGGAAATCAAAGAGAGTTTAGAAACTTTAAATACTTTACAGGAAAAATTAGAATTAGAAAAAGATGGTGTGAATACACTATTAGAGAATAAGAAGACACAACTAGACAATTATAAGAATAAGATTAGTGATGCAAAAGTCGATGTTACGAACAAACAACAGCAGATCGAAGAAGAAAATGAAATCGTAGAGCAGTTGTTAGAAGAAGCTCGTAAGAAGGCAGAGGCAGAGGAAGCTGCACGTAAAAAGGCAGAAGAGGAAGCTCGTAAGAAAGCTGAAGAAGAGAAGAGAAAACAGGAAGCAGCAGAGCAGGCTGCAAAAGAGGAAGCAGAGAAGAATAATAATTCTTCTAGTAATAACTCGTCTAATAACAATTCCTCAGGATCCTCAGGATCTTCAAGTTCTTCAGGATCTTCAAGCTCTGGTGGAAGTTCCTCGAATACTTCATCCTCTTCCTTACGATGGCCATTAACAGTTTCAGGACGAATTTCGTCTACTTTTGGATATCGTCAAAGTCCTACGGCAGGTGCAAGTAGCTACCATAAGGGAATTGATATTGCAATTCCATCTGGAACAAGCGTAGTGGCAGCAGGAAGTGGTACCGTAGTCGTTTCTCAGTATCATTATAGTGCCGGTAACTATATTATGATTAATCATGGAAACGGATTATATACGGTTTATATGCATAACTCTTCATTAAAGGTTTCTGTTGGAGATCAGGTAAGCAAAGGGCAGGTAATTGCCTTAAGTGGATCAACAGGAGTATCCACAGGACCACATTTACATTTTGGTGTATCAAAGAACGGTACCTATGTAAATCCTATGAATTATGTAAGTAAGCCATAACAGCTAGTCAGATTTACTGAATCAGGAAAGTTTGTGCATAAGAAAAGCGGCGGGAAATCCTGCCGCTTTTTATAGAAAGGATAGGAAAATGACAAGAAGAGATGATCATAAGGAAGAGGAGCAAGAGATAGAGCGTAAAAAGAAAAAACATCCCATTGCTGAGTATTTAGGGTTTAATCTTGATCCAGACGAAGAGGAAGAGGAGGAAACAACTTCCCATGATGCCACATTTATGCGTGGAATTATTACAGGAGTAATTCTTTCCCTTATTGTAGCCGTAGTAGTTGGTTCGACTTGGTATTTCCTCGGAAGTAATAGAAGGTCAGGAAAGAGCGATGGCGGAGTTTCTCTTGATTATTCCAAAGTATCAGAAAAACTTAAAGTATTAGAGCAGTATGTAGATTATGTCTTTTTAGATAAAGCAGATGCCGAAAAGCTTGAGACTGGTATTTATAATGGATTTGTGGATGCACTTGGAGATAAGTACTCTTCTTATTATACAGCAGAAGAGTATCAGGATCTTATGGAGTCTACGGATGGCCAGTACTGTGGGATTGGAGCTTATGTAGCACAAGATAAGGACACAGGAACTATTACAATTACCTCTCCATTTGAGAATGGTCCAGCAGCGAAGGCTGGAATTAAGGAAAACGATGTCCTTTATTCTGTAAATGGCAAAGAGGTAAAGGGTCAGGAATTAAATGATGTTGTGAGCTCTATGAAGGGGACTGCAGGAACGAAAGTGAAGGTAGGAGTTCTACGTGACGACTCTACTACTCCACTTTATGTTGAGATCACATTGGAGGATGTAGAGGTTCCAACTGTTTCTTATAAGATGTTAGAAGATAAGATTGGCTATATCATCGTCTCTAAGTTTGATAAGGTTACTTCCACCCAGTTTAGAACAGCAATTGATGACTTACAGAAGCAAGGAATGAAAGGGCTTGTAATTGACCTTCGTGGTAACCCTGGCGGCTTGCTTACTTCTGTAACGGATATGTTGGATCGTATTATTAAAGACGGAACGCTTGTGTATACAAAGGACAAGAACGGAGAAGGCGAGACATTTAAGGCAGAGGATAAGGATTCTTTAGACTTACCAATGTCAGTGCTAATTAATAAAGGTTCCGCATCGGCATCAGAACTATTTGCAGGAGCAATTCAGGACTATGGTGTGGGTACATTAGTAGGAACGACTAGCTATGGCAAAGGTATTGTTCAGAATATTTATAAGCTCTATGATGGTTCTGCTATTAAGTTGACAGTTTCTAAATATTACACTCCAAAGGGACGTAATATTCAGGGAACCGGAATTGAACCAGATATTAAGGTAGAGTTAGATGAAGATCTTAAAAATGCATCTAAGATTCCTGTGGAAAAAGACAATCAGCTTCAGAAGGCAGTCGAGATTGTTCAGAAGAAAATAAAATAATGCTATAGAAGAGCAGGGGCTAATTCCTAAGTAAGGGAGTTGGCCCCTGCTATTTTTTAAGCCTAAAATTCGTCCATTTATGGTCGAACAAATATTCGTATTTTCTTGTCTCTGCTATCTTGATGTGTTATAATTATTCCAATTATTGAGAGTAGATTTGATGCTGAAAAGAAAGCATTTTCGCCATCAATTAGGATAGAAAAAGATGGGTATACTAAAAAGAAAGAATGTAGGGAGGTTATCATGGATCATTTTGAATTAGTTTCAGAATATCAGCCAACCGGCGATCAGCCTCAGGCAATAAAAGAATTAGTAGAAGGGTTTAAAGAGGGAAACCAGTTTGAGACATTACTTGGTGTAACAGGCTCTGGTAAGACATTTACCATGGCCAATGTCATTCAGGCATTAAACAAGCCGACCCTGATCATTGCGCATAATAAGACATTAGCTGGTCAGCTATATGGGGAGTTCAAGGAGTTCTTTCCAAATAATGCAGTCGAATATTTTGTTAGTTATTATGATTATTATCAACCAGAAGCCTATGTACCATCCAGTGATACGTACATTGAAAAGGATTCTGCGATTAATGAAGAAATTGATAAATTACGTCACTCCGCAACAGCTGCATTGGCAGAACGTAAAGATGTTATTATCGTAGCCAGTGTTTCGTGTATTTATGGATTAGGTGATCCAATTGACTATCAGAACCTGGTAGTATCCTTACGTCCTGGTATGATTAAGGATCGTGACGATGTCATTCGCAAGTTAATAGACATTCAGTATGCACGTAATGATATGGATTTCCACCGTGGTACGTTCCGTGTACGTGGGGATGTTGTGGAAATCTTCCCTAGTAATTCAAGTGAAAGTGCATATCGTGTAGAATTTTTTGGTGATGAAGTAGATCGTATCTCAGAGATCGATGTACTTACTGGTGAAATCAAATGCAACTTGGAGCATATTGCAATTTTCCCTGCTTCTCATTATGTTGTTCCACCTGAAAAATTAAATCGTGCCATTGAAGAGATTGAAGGGGAATTGGAAGAGCGGGTGAAGTACTTCCAAAGTGAAGATAAGTTATTAGAAGCACAGCGTATCTCAGAGAGAACCAACTTTGATATCGAGATGTTAAAAGAGACCGGCTTCTGTTCCGGTATTGAAAACTATTCCCGTGTCATGGCAGGACAGGCACCAGGTGCCACTCCACATACATTAATGGACTATTTTCCAGATGATTATCTAATTATCGTGGATGAGTCCCATATTACAATTCCTCAGGTTCGAGGCATGTACTCCGGTGACCGGTCTCGTAAGTCGACTCTTGTGGATTATGGTTTCCGTTTACCAAGTGCACTTGATAATCGTCCATTAAACTTTGAGGAGTTTGAAAGTAAGATTGACCAGATGATGTTTGTTTCGGCCACACCAAATGTGTATGAGAAAGAGCATGAGCTTCTTCGTACGGAACAAATTATTCGTCCAACCGGACTTTTGGATCCTGAGATCAGTGTCCGTCCGGTAGAGGGACAGATCGATGATTTAATCAGTGAGATTAATACTGAGATTAAGAAAAAGAATAAAGTATTAGTAACGACCCTTACAAAACGTATGGCCGAAGATTTAACGGAATATATGAAAGAGGTTGGTATTCGAGTTCGTTACTTACACTCTGATATTGATACGTTAGAGCGTTCGGAGATCATCCGTGATATGAGATTAGATGTATTCGACGTATTAGTAGGCATCAACTTATTACGTGAGGGACTTGATATTCCAGAGGTAACGTTGGTTGCCATTATTGATGCAGATAAGGAAGGCTTCCTTCGTTCAGAGACTTCTTTAATCCAGACAGTTGGACGTGCGGCACGTAACTCGGAAGGCCGTGTAATCATGTATGCAGATAAGATGACGGATTCTATGGACCGTGCAATCAGCGAGACAAACCGTCGTCGTCAGATCCAGCATGCTTATAATGTAGAGCATGGCATTACGCCAACCACAATTAAGAAGAAAGTTCGAGATTTGATCAGTATTTCTAAGAAGGCAGAACAGACAATCGCAACGCTTGAGAAAGATCCTGAATCTATGAGTAAGAAGGAACTTGAAGGCGTAATTAAGAAGATTACAAAACAGATGAATAGCGCAGCAGCGGACTTGAACTTTGAACAAGCCGCAATTCTACGAGATCAGTTAGTAGAGTTAAAGAAGCTGCTTAAAGATTAATACAGCAGAGAGGCTAATTAGTATGGAAAAGAAAAATTATATTAAGATTCGGGGTGCGAAGGAGCATAACCTTCAGAATGTTTCCGTGGACATTCCCCGTGATGAATTTGTTGTCCTCACAGGGTTAAGCGGCTCGGGTAAATCCTCCCTTGCCTTTGATACCATTTATGCAGAAGGACAGCGTAGATATATGGAGTCATTATCTTCCTATGCAAGACAATTCTTAGGACAGATGGAGAAGCCAAGTGTTGAGAGCATTGAAGGATTATCTCCTGCAATCTCTATTGATCAGAAGTCAACCAACCGTAACCCTCGTTCCACTGTTGGTACGGTTACGGAGATCTATGATTACTTACGTCTTTTATATGCCAGAGTTGGTATTCCACATTGTCCAAACTGTGGGAAAGAGATTAGCAAGCAGACAGTAGATCAGATGGTAACTGAGATTATGAAGTTACCAGAACGTACGAAGATTCAGCTTATGGCTCCAGTAGTTCGCGGACGTAAGGGTGAGCATGTAAAGGTTCTTGAACAGGCAAAGAAGAGTGGTTACGTTCGTGTCATGGTAGATGGCAACCTTTATGAGCTATCAGAAGAAATCAAGTTAGAGAAGAATAAAAAGCATAATATCGAGATTGTCGTTGATCGTCTTGCGATTCGTGAAGGCATTGAGAAACGTCTTGCCGATTCCATTGAGAACGTATTAAAGCTTGGAGAAGGCTTAATGATCGTGGATGTCATTGATGGAGAACCAATGCGTTTTTCTGAAAGTTTCTCCTGCCCGGACTGCGGTATCAGCATTGATGAGATTGAGCCTAGAAGTTTCTCCTTCAACAATCCATTCGGTGCATGTCCGGACTGTCTTGGTATCGGATATAAGATGGAGTTTGATCCAGAACTTATGATCCCAGATCCTAAGCTTAGCCTAAATGAAGGGGCGATCCAGGTACTTGGATGGCAAAGCAGCAATGATCCAGGAAGCTATACGCACTGCTTATTAGAAGCATTGGCTGCAGAGTATAACTTCAGCCTTGATACTCCTTATGAGGAGCTTCCTGATAAGATTAAGGATATCTTGATAAATGGTACAGATGGCAAGAAGGTACAGGTACATTACCGTGGGCAGCGTGGTGTCGGTATTTATGATGTAGCATTTGAAGGCTTAATTCTAAACTCCCATCGTCGTTACCGTGAGACAGGTTCTGATACGATGAAACAAGAGTATGAGACATTTATGGAGATTACTCCTTGTAAATGCTGTGGCGGTAAGCGTCTTAAGAAAGAGTCCTTAGCAGTTACCGTTGGTGACAGGGACATTGCGGATGTTACTGCTCTTTCCATTCGTGATCTTATGACATTCTTTGAAGAGCTAAGACTTACTCCACAACAAGAAAAGATTGGTGAGCTTGTATTAAAAGAGATTAAGGCTAGAGTTGGATTCTTAATTAACGTAGGACTTGATTATTTATCCTTAGCAAGAGCTACAGGAACCTTATCCGGTGGAGAAGCACAGCGTATCCGTCTGGCAACTCAGATTGGTTCCGGATTAGTAGGTGTGCTTTATATTCTGGATGAGCCGAGTATCGGTCTTCACCAGCGTGATAATGACAAGCTTCTTGCTACCTTAAAGAGATTAAAAGACTTAGGAAATACATTGATCGTTGTAGAGCATGATGAAGATACCATGTTTGCAGCGGATTATATTGTGGATATCGGTCCTGGTGCAGGCGAGCATGGTGGAAATATCATTGCGACAGGAAATGCCCAGGAGATTATGGAAAACCCGCACTCTATTACAGGAGCTTACCTTAGTGGACGTATTACGATTGATATGCCGAAAGAACGTCGTAAACCGACAGGCTGGTTAAAGGTAAAAGGCGCAAAACACAACAACTTAAAAAATATTAATGTAGATATTCCACTAGGAATTATGACTTGTGTTACAGGAGTATCCGGTTCCGGTAAGAGTTCTTTAGTAAATGAGATTATTTACAAGCGTTTAGCAAAGGAATTAAATCGTGCACGTTGTATTCCAGGCCTTCATAAAGACATGATTGGCATTGACCAGTTAGATAAGGTTATTGCAATCGACCAGTCTCCAATTGGACGTACTCCACGTTCTAATCCTGCAACGTATACGGGTGTATTTGATCAAATTCGTGATTTATTCGCGGCAACACCAGATGCAAAAGCGAAGGGATATAAGAAAGGACGTTTCAGCTTTAATATTAAGGGTGGCCGTTGTGAGGCTTGCTCCGGTGATGGTATCCTTAAGATTGAAATGAACTTCCTTCCGGATGTATATGTTCCTTGTGAGGTCTGCCATGGGAAGCGTTATAACCATGAGACATTGGAAGTAAAATATAAAGGTAAGAGTATTTATGATGTTCTTGATATGACAGTAGAAGAAGCAATGCACTTCTTTGAAAATATGCCAAACATCCGTCGTAAGATTGAGACTCTTTATGATGTAGGACTTGGCTATGTTCGTCTAGGCCAGCCATCTACACAGTTATCCGGTGGTGAGGCACAGCGTATCAAGCTTGCAACAGAGCTTAGCAAACGTAGTACTGGCAAGACAATCTATATCTTAGATGAGCCAACGACGGGACTTCATTTTGCCGATGTAGATAAGCTGATTCAGATCTTACGTCGTTTATCCGATGGAGGAAATACGGTACTTGTAATCGAGCATAACTTAGAAGTGATCAAGACTGCTGATTATATTATTGATATTGGTCCAGAAGGTGGCGATAAAGGTGGTACCGTGGTTGCAAAAGGTACTCCGGAACAGGTTGCCAAGAACCCAGACTCTTATACTGGTATATATGTTAAGAAATGCATTGAGAAAGATATAGAGAACGCAAAGCGTTTAGCTGAGGAGAATTAAGTATGGGAAATGAGTTTTTTGCTATGATGTCTCGAATGAAGTACATTGAGCGATGGGCTCTTATGCGAAATTCAAGGACAGAGAATATATGTGAGCATTCGTTAGAGGTTGCTATGATTGCCCATGCACTTGGGATAATCAGCAACAAACGATTAGGAAATGAAATCGATGCCAATCGTTTGGCAGTGATGGCCATGTATCATGACTCCACAGAGATTATTACAGGAGATATGCCAACGCCTGTGAAGTACTATAACGAGGAAATGAAAGTGGCATTTAAGGAAGTAGAGCGTGTAGCAGCAAATCGTCTGTTATCCATGCTTCCAGAAGACTTACGTGAGGAGTATGAGCCTGTATTTGAAGAGAATGAGGAAGATGCCTACCTTTGGAAGTTAATGAAGGCAGCAGACAAGATTAGCGCCTTAATTAAGTGTTTAGAGGAGAAGAAGGCAGGAAACCATGAGTTCATCAATGCAGAAAAGACACTTCGTGACTCGATCGAGGAAATGGAGTTAAAGGAAGTTAAAATCTTCTTTCAAGAGTTTATGCCAGCCTATGAATTAACATTAGATGAATTAAATGCATTGTAAATAGATTACAGTAAATGACGAGGAGACTGCAGAGCAGTCTCCTTTTCCATTAAAATAGTACAAAAAACCATTAGTTCAATGTGATAGAAATCGACATAATACCAAAAATTAATTTAAGACTAGTCTATTTATTAAAATTAGGGTAAAATAGTGTAAATTATAAATTCATACTTATAAATGCAACAGATGTTCAATTAGGAGGAAGTTCACGTGAAGAAGGAAATGGTTATTGTTCTAGACTTTGGTGGTCAATACAATCAATTGATTGCAAGACGTGTCAGAGAATGTAATGTATACTGTGAGGTTATGGCATACAATACAAGCATTGAGAAGATCAAAGAAATCAACCCAAAAGGTATCATTTTTACAGGGGGTCCATCCAGTTTAACAGAGGAAGGCGCTCCAATGTGCGATCCAGAAATCTTTAACCTTGGTATTCCTGTATTAGGAATTTGTTACGGTGCACAGCTTATGAGTCACTTATTGGGTGGTACGGTAGAAAAAGCAACTCTTAGAGAATATGGAAAAACAGAAGTGAATACAAACAGCGAATCCAAATTATTTAAAGGTGTTGCAGCGTCTACTGTATGCTGGATGAGCCATTCACTTTATATTTCTAAGTTACCTGAAGGATTTACAACAAGTGCGCATACAGAGTCTTGTCCATTTGCAGCAATGGAAAATGCAGATAAGAACTTATATGCAGTACAATTCCATCCAGAAGTTGAACATACAGTAGAAGGTACAAAAATGCTTTCGAACTTCTTATTTGAAGTATGTGGATGTGCAGGAGACTGGAAAATGGATTCCTTCGTAGAAGAGTCCATCAAAGCAATTCGTGAAAAGGTTGGCGACGGTAAAGTTCTTTGTGCTCTTTCCGGTGGCGTTGACTCTTCCGTAGCAGCAGTAATGCTTTCCAAAGCAGTCGGAAAACAATTAACTTGTGTGTTTGTTGATCACGGCTTACTTCGCAAAAATGAAGGCGATGAAGTAGAAGCTGTATTTGGTCCAGAAGGCCATTATGACTTAAACTTCATTCGTGTAAATGCGCAGGAACGTTTCTACAACAAGCTTGCAGGCGTAACGGAACCAGAAGAAAAACGTAAGATCATCGGTGAAGAATTCATCCGTGTATTTGAAG
>JAUNRX010000117.1 GCA_030539495.1 bacterium
TTTATCAACTTCATATTGGGATAAAAGTTTATCTACAATTTCTCCGACAGTAATTGGAGACTGTATATAATCCCAAATATCGTTTGCGACGCCTTTTAATAAAAAGTATTTTCCGGTTGAAAAATCAATCATTACCTTTTCACCAGCTAAGTCGGTAACATCTAATTCCTTGATTAAAGTGATTTTACTTGTCATTGTTAATTGGTTTACGATGGATGTGTTATTCATGATTTTCTACTCCTTTTAATTTATTTATTGGTAAGGTAAAGCAGAATGAACTGCCTTTCCCTTGTTTGCTTTTACACCAAATAGAACCATCATGTAATTGGACGATTGATTTGGCAATTGATAAGCCTAATCCGTTTCCAGCAGCAGAAGGGCTGCGTGCAGTCGATACCATATAGCTTCGATCAAATATCCTATTTAAATTTTCAGTAGCAATTCCAATACCATGATCTTCAACGGTTACTAATACCTTGTCAGATTGATAAAGGATAGCACTAAGTTCAATATAAGGGATACCCTCTGAATACTTAATTGCATTTGTAAAAAGATTATTTAATACTCGAACCAATAATGCGGTATCTATACGTACTAGAAATGGAAGATCTTTTGGTGGTGTGAAATGCAGGTCGCAATCATTATAAGTAGGATCTTGTTTACAGGTGAAAAAATAATCTTCAAGAAAGTCTCCAATAGGAAGATCTACCAAGTGTAATTTCCGCTGTTTTGTCTCCAATGTGGAGAGAAGAAAGATATCATTAATCATCTGTTCCATATAGGTGATCTTTTTCATCATAATGGCATAAATCTGCATACATTCGTTGAAATCAAGATCCTTATACGTTTGCAAGTATTCAACACTGCTTCTTAGTGCAGCAATAGGAGAGCGTAGGTCATGTGAGATATTAGAAAAAAACTCTTCTTGCTGCTCTTGGGATTTCAGTAATAATTCATTAGATTGCTGTAAGGATTGTGTCACATTGTATAATGCTTTGCTTAATTCATCAACAGTTAATTCAGGCGTGACAAATGTGCCTTTTGTTGTTTGTTCCATTATGCTCACCTCATTTGATATGTATATTTGTATCCCTTTGACCAGATGGTCTCAATTCTAGATTCTAGTTCCAGATGCTGTTCCAATTTTTTTCTAAGTCTGCTTGCAGTCACCATAATGGTTCTTCGATCAGACTCGTTATATACTCCCCACATGCTGTCTCCAATATGTTCAAACGTTACGATTTGATTTATATTAGATACTAGTAAAAAAAGTAACTCATATTCCCGCTTTGACAATGAAATTTCCTCTTCATAATAATAGGCTTTTTGAAGAGTAGTATTAAGCGAGAGTGGGGGATAAGACAAAATGTTTGCTGGTGTTTCTTGAGAATGTCTGAGTCTAAGCTGTACCTTGATACGGGCAGATAATTCTTTTAGACTATAAGGTTTTACAATATAGTCATTCGCTCCTAATTCTAAACCATGGAGCTTGTCTGTCTCATTATTTTTTCCCGTTAAGAAGATGAAAGGAGCATTTGTAATGGAATTTATTTGTACAGAAGCGTCAAATCCATTCAAGTCAGGTAGCATGACATCCAACACAATGCAATCAACTTCTTTATGCTTTAATAAATCTATCCCTTCTTTGGCTGTGGTAGCAGTAATGACCTCATACCCATTCCGTTGAAGATACCTTCTGTTGATTGTTAGAACATCGATATCGTCATCAACGAGTAAAATTCTAGACATAATAATTCCTCCTATTATGGAAGTCATTGGACATTATTTATAATACCATAATTTTACATAAAAATATAGTTTTTTTGTTCGACATAGAAATGATACTAGAAACAATATGATATATTATCATAATAACTGTATAAAGATGGAAAAAAATGTTGTATAATAGATGGCGTATTCGATAGAAAAAATAGTTGGAGGTTGCAATGAATAAAATAAAAAGACTTTGGAAAGATAGAAAAAATCAAAAATCATACATAAAATGGTTATTTCAATATTCGAAACCATATGCATGGAAGATTCTAGCTATGATGGGTTTGAATCTTCTACTTACAGTAGTGACCATTTACATGGCCGTACTATCAAAACAAATTATAGATGAGGCGATAAAAGGAGCAAAAAACAAGGCATTGGTTTTTGTAGGGCTTTACTTTGCATTAATTATGCTAATACAAGTGGTAACAGCAGTTGTAACGCTTCTTTCAGCTGTACTAAATGAAAAGTTTTCATTTGGTATTCGGAAACAGCTATATCAGAAAATAATCAATTCTCATTGGATGGATGTAACAAGTTATCATACAGGAGACTTAATGACCAGATTAACAAGTGACATAGGCAATATCTCAGATGGTATTATTGTAATCGTTCCCGAAGTAATCCGATTATTTATTGAATTAATATTGGTGTTCTTTACGTTGTTTTATTATTCTCCAATGTTGGCTGTTTTGGGTCTAGTGATTGGACCTATTGCCGCCCTTGTAGCTTGGTGGTTTGCAAGAAGATTAAAAAAGTTACAAGTAAAGGTCCAAGAGTCAGAAGCGGCATATAGATCTTTCTTACAAGAAAGTTTGGCAAATCTTTTAATCGTAAAATCATTTACAAACGAAGACTATGCGGTTGATAAACTAACAAAGCTAAGACGTGAACGATTTTATTGGGTATTTAAGCGGTCTAAATTTGGTGTGATATCATCCACTGCTATGTCTTTTTCGTTTCAATTAGGATATATTGCAGCATTTGCTTATGGAGCTATGCAGATAGCTGAGAAAGCCATTAGTTATGGTACAATGTCATTGTTTTTAACATTAGTAAATAGAGTACAGGCACCTGTATTAGGATTAGCACAACAGGTACCAAAAGTTGCATCAGTTGTAGCATCGGCAGGAAGGGTGATGGAATTGCAGGAGCTGTCCTTAGAGAATAAATCGATGGAGTCAATGCATGTAAATGAAGTGGGAGTATGTATAAACGATTTGACGTTCGGATATTCAGACGTAACAGTATTAGAACATGCATCATTAGAAATTAATCCTGGAGAGAGTGTTGCAATAGTTGGAGAATCGGGTATTGGTAAGACAACTCTTATTCGTCTCATTATGTCTTTTATGGAAAAATATACAGGAACGATTACCTTTAAAGATGAAAATGGGAATAAAGAAATTGCAAATGCCAGAAGCAGAGAGTATATTTCTTATGTTCCTCAAGGAAATACTTTGTTTAGTGGTACGATACGAGACAATATATGTATGGGAAACATCAACGCTACAGAAAAAGATATTGTGGATGCATTAAAAATGGCTTCGGCCTATGATTTTGTAATGAAGCTGCCAGAACAATTAGATGCTGTAATTGGGGAACGTGGACATGGACTATCGGAAGGTCAGGCACAAAGGATCGCTATTGCCCGTGCTATTGTAAGGAATGCGCCTTTTCTAATTCTAGACGAGGCAACTTCGTCATTAGACGAGCAAACAGAATTATCGGTATTACAAGGCTTACAGAATCTAGTACCTCGTCCAACTTGTTTAATAATTACTCATAGAAGGAGCATTTTGAAGTATTGTAATAGAGAATTAAAGATTGCTAAGAAACAAATCGAAGAGGTAGTACTATAAGGAAGGCCTTATTAGATGAGGCTTGTGAAATATAAGTAAATCCTTTATACTATTGCTATTATATACGATAGGGCAAAAAATATTGACTTTCCCATTTCCATCCATTATAATATTAGAAAATTTACAATGGTAGCATAGTAGAGAGTTAACGCTTTAATGTACTAAACTATCGGAAATGAGGGAAACATGAGTCTAGGAGAATACAAATTATCAGAACGTAGTGATGCACACGGCTTATTACATACTCCTGAAGGGGTAAGGGACATCTATAATTCCGAATGTGCCAAGAAATTGCAAGTCGAGGCAAGTATTCATAAGATGCTAGGCCTTTATGGGTTTAAAGATATTGAGACGCCGACATTTGAGTATTTTGACATCTTCAACAAAGAACGTGGAACCATTGCCAGTAAAGAGATGTATAAGTTTTTTGACAAAGAGGGGAATACTTTAGTTCTTCGTCCTGACTTCACTCCATCCATAGCAAGATGCGCTGCAAAATATTATAAGGAAGAAGAGCTTCCCATCCGCTTATGTTATAATGGCAATACGTTTATGAATAATAGCAGATATCAAGGAAAGTTAAAGGAAATTGCACAGGTTGGTGCGGAATTGATCAATGATGATTCGGTAGATGCAGATGCCGAAATGATTGCCTTGGTCATTGAGTCATTGAAAAATGCAGGCTTGGAAGAATTTCAGATTGAGATCGGGCATGCTGATTTTATGAATGGAATCCTTGAAGAAGCAAAGCTTGATGAAGAGGAAGCAATGGAATTCAAGAGCCTGATTGAAGCAAAGAATTTATTTGGAATAGAAGATATCATTGCAAGCAAGCATTTGAATAAAGAATTAGAAGAATTAATCTTAAAGCTGCCATCCTTATTTGGCAACGAAGATGATTTGTCTTATGCAAAGACAAGAGTACATAATACGCGTTCCATTCAGGCAATCGAGCGTTTGGAACAATTACAGAACATATTAAGGGTATATGGAGTCGAAGACTATATCAGCTTTGATCTCGGTATGCTTAGCAAATACAATTACTATACAGGGATCATTTTAAAGGGATATACATATGGAACTGGGGATGTCATCGTATCGGGTGGCCGTTATGACAATTTACTTCGCCAGTTTGGAAAAGAAGCTCCTGCGATGGGATTTATCATTTTAATCGACCAATTGATGCTTGCACTTTCTTGCCAGAAGGTTGAGATTACTACAGGCAGCAGAGGGTGGTTGGTGGCTTATGAACCTAGTGCCAGAAAGACGGCAATCGACTTGGTACATCAGTTAAGAAGCAGTGGAAGATGTGTAGAGTTGATGCGAAAAGAAGTAAATTTGGAACTGGAGACGTATCTTGCCTATGCCAAACGTAATCAATGCGATAAGCTTTATTATGTATCGGCAGCAGAGAAAATCGAGGAAGTAAATCTTCTGACTGGAAACACAGCGAAGGTAACCCACGAGCAGTTACAAAATAACTAAGAAAGACAGGGGTGCGGAAAATGAAATATATTACATTTGCATTGGCAAAAGGACGTCTTGCCAAGAAAACAATGTCCATTTTAGAACAGATCGGTATCACATGTGAGGAAATTAAGGATCCAAATTCTAGAAAGCTGATTTTTGTCAATGAGGAATTGAAGCTGAAATTCTTTTTAGCGAAGGCAACCGATGTTCCGACTTATGTTGAATACGGGGCTGCAGATATCGGTGTCGTTGGGAAAGATACGATTTTAGAGGAAGGTCGTAAGATGTATGAGGTGCTTGACCTTGGGCTTGGAAAATGCCGTATGTGTGTGGCAGGACCGGAAAAAGCGAGAGAATTATTAAATCATGGCGAATTAATACGTGTTGCAACAAAGTATCCGAATATTGCGAAGGACTATTTCTATAATAAGAAACATCAGACGGTAGAGATCATTAAATTAAATGGTTCCATCGAGCTGGCTCCAATTGTAGGGCTTTCTGAAGTAATCGTGGATATTGTGGAGACAGGATCTACCTTAAGGGAAAATGGCCTTGTGGTCTTAGAGGAGATTTGTCCATTATCTGCAAGGGTTGTTGTAAACCAGGTTAGCATGAAGATGGAGCATGAGCGTATTACCAAGCTGATCAAGGAGTTAAAAGAATTAATCAACAGGGAGGAAGCAAAATGAGAACGATCAAATTAACTGAAGAGACGAAACAGAATTTGTTAGAAGATTTATTAAAAAGAAGTCCAAACAATTATGGACAGTTTGAACAGACAGTAGCAGATATTTTAGGTGAAGTCAAAGTACATAAAGACAAGGCAGTATTTGAGTATACAAAGAAATTTGATCATGTAGAAATCAATGCATCCAACCTTGTTGTAACAGAAGAAGAAATTAAAGAAGCATATGAATTAGTTGATCAGAAGCTAGTAGAAATTATCCGTAAGGCATTGGTAAATATTCGTGACTTCCACCAGAAACAAAAACAATACAGCTGGTTCGATTCTAAGCCGGACGGCACAATGCTTGGACAGAAGGTGACAGCGCTTCAACGTGTAGGTGTTTACGTACCTGGCGGCAAGGCAGTGTATCCTTCCAGTGTGTTGATGAATGTGGTACCGGCAAAAGTAGCAGGAGTAGAAGAAATCATTATGACAACGCCTCCGGATAAGAATGGAAAGGTATTCCCAGCAACCATTGTTGCTGCAAATGAAGCAGGCGTAGATCGTATTTATAAAGTGGGTGGTGCTCAGGCAATTGCAGCACTTGCGTATGGAACCGAAAGCATTCCTAAGGTGGATAAGATCGTGGGACCAGGAAATATCTTCGTTGCCCTTGCAAAGAAGGCAGTATATGGTCATGTTAGCATTGACTCGATTGCCGGACCTAGTGAAATCCTAGTGCTTGCAGATGAGACGGCGAATCCTCGATTTGTAGCAGCAGATTTACTTAGCCAGGCAGAGCATGATGAAATGGCTAGCGCAATCCTTGTTACGACATCCAATGAGCTTGCTAAACAGGTAAGTAAGGAAGTTGAGGGATTTGTAGCACGCCTTTCTAGAAAAGACATTATTGAGAAGTCTCTTGAAAACTATGGATATATCTTAGTAGTGGATACAATGCAGGAAGCCATTGATGTAACCAATGAGATTGCAAGCGAGCATCTTGAAATCGTAACAAAGAATCCATTTGACATTATGACAAGGATTAAGAATGCAGGTGCAATCTTCTTAGGGGAATATAGCTCAGAACCTCTTGGGGATTATTTCGCAGGTCCAAACCATGTACTTCCTACCAATGGAACGGCAAAATTCTTCTCTCCACTTAGTGTGGATGACTTTATTAAAAAATCAAGTATCATTTCTTACTCTAGAGAAGCATTAGAGCCAATTTCTCAAGATATTATTGCATTTGCAGAAAATGAGCAGCTAACGGCACATGCAAATTCCATTAAGGTTCGTTTTGAAAAATAAACATTTTTCGACATGAATTTACAAAATGTTTATAAAACTATAATAAATTATCACTTTTGTTTTGGATTGCGGTTCGATATAATAGGGATAGATTGAGAGGATGAGTCGAAATGGAGCGTACTTCTGCAATACATAGAAAGACGAATGAAACAGAGATCAACTTACAATTAAATGTGGATGGAAAGGGAACTGGTTCCATTGCAACAGGAATTGGATTCTTTGATCATATGCTAAACAGCTTTGCAAGGCATGGATTTTTTGATCTGACATGTCAGGTAAAGGGTGATCTGCATGTGGATTGCCATCATACAATTGAGGATGTCGGCATTGTATTAGGTCAGGCAATTAAAGAGGCAGTTGGTGATAAGAAGGGAATTAATCGTTATGGTTCATTTCTTTTGCCAATGGATGAAGCGCTTATCCTTTGTGCCATTGATTTATCAGGAAGACCTTATTTTGTATACGACGTAGAATTAACAACAGATCATGTTGGTGCGATGGATACAGAGATGGTTAAAGAATTCTTCTATGCCATCAGCTATTCGGCTGGCATGAATCTTCACATAAAGATGTTAGAAGGAAGCAACAATCATCATATTATCGAAGCTATCTTCAAGGCATTTGCAAAGGCTTTGGACATTGCGACGAAACAGGATGAGAGGATCGTGGATGTGTTATCTACAAAAGGTTCCTTGTAAAGAGATTTAGGAGGGAAAGTATGAAAGTCTATCCAGTAATAGATATTAAAGGTGGAAAGTGTGTACGTACGAGGCAGGGTATGTATTATGACACAGATGTATATTCACATCATCCTGCAAAAGTGGCGAAAAGTTTACAGGAGCAGGGGGCTACTTATCTTCAAGTGATAGATGTAGATGGAGCGATGTTTGGTCACTCCATTAATGAGGAGTATATCGCTGAAATTATTCAGAGCGTTACCATACCGGTACAGGTAGGCGGCGGTATTAGAACAATCAAAGATATTGATCAAAAGCTAAGTTATGGGGCAGCACGAGTGGTCATTGGAACCAAGGCAGCTCAAAATCCGGCATTTGTAAAAGAAGCAGTAAATATATTCGGGCCGGAACGCTTAGTTGTCTCGATTGATATTAAGAACAATGCGGTTATGATGGACGCATGGGAAAAAGCCAGCACATACAGTGCTCACGAATTGACTAAGATGATGAAGGATGCAGGAATTAAGACGATCATATATACAGATGTAGAGCGGGAAGGCATGATTCAGGGAGTCAACATTGATTACGCAAAGCAGCTGCTACAATCCACGGATCTTGATGTGATCATTTCCGGTGGCGTGTCGTCGCTGAAAGACTTGGAGCTTCTATATGAAGCAGGGGCCAGTGGTGTATTGCTTGGAAAGCTATTGTATGAAAACCATCTTGATTTGGATGTTATCGTAAAGCATTTTAGTAGGATGAATCGCGAAACGGCAGTATAACATAACAAACAATTGAATAAGGAGATACATACATGGACTATAAAAAGATTATCCCTTTTATAAACGCCGAAGCGGAAATGGACGAAAGCGTGTTAGAAAAGGCAACATATTATGCACGTCACGGTGCAGATGAACTATTTCTTTATAATTACAGTAAGGAAGAGGCGTGTCATGAACAGTTTATCAAATTAGTAAAACAGGTGGTTGCAACCATTGACATCCCGGTAATCATCGGGCTGTACGTTGCACGTTTTGAAGATATCAAGAAGGCACTTTATACCGGTGCAAAACAAGTAGTCGTAAAGAGAAAGATCATTCCAGATGAAATGGAAGTAAAAGAGGGAACCAAGCGTTTTGGTGCAGACAAGGTGATCATTGAAGTGGAAGATTTCCATGAAGCATTGGAACCATCGTTTATAGGCTGGATGGAAGATATGGGCATCTATGGCGTGTTATTAAAACATTTAACGCTGACAGAACGTTTAGAAAAACAAATCAGCGGACTTAAGTTCCCAGTCTACATTCGTGACAGCCTGACTAGAAATGATATGGCAGACTTATTATCCATTCCTAGCGTATTAGGAGTCTCCACAAATCATTATTTAGAAAAAAACATTTTAAAAGTAAAACAACAGCTGAAAAATAATGGCATTTATGTAAACACGTTTGATTCTTCCTTGAAATGGGAAGACTTTAAATTAAATAGTGATGGAATGATTCCTGTCATTGCACAACATTATAAAACAGGCGAAGTGCTTATGCTTGCTTATATGAACAAGGAAGCATTCGAACAAACTGTATTAGAAGGTGTGATGACGTATTACAGCCGCAGCAGAAATGAATTATGGGTCAAGGGAAAAACTTCAGGAAATTACCAGTACGTGAAGGCTTTGACAATCGACTGCGACAATGATACAATATTAGCGAAAGTGGAACCTCTAGGACCAGCATGTCATACAGGCAATAAAACTTGCTTTTTTACGGATTTAGTAAAGAAAGAGTATGACGAGATGAATCCATTAACGGTGTTAGAGGATGTGTATGGTATCATCATGGATCGCAAGCAGCATCCAAAGGAAGGTTCCTACACGAATTACTTATTTGATAAAGGTATTGATAAGATACTTAAAAAATGTGGCGAAGAAGCAACTGAAATTGTAATTGCAGCAAAAAATCCTGATGCTGAAGAGTTAAAATACGAAATCTCGGATTTCCTATATCATATGATGGTTCTTATGGCAGAATGTAATTTAGACTGGAATGATATAATTAAGGAGCTGGCACATAGAAGATAGGAGTGAAAACAATGATCTATTTAATTAATAATTTTATTGTATACGCAATTAGATTTGCAATTATGCTAGGATTAATCGTTGGCGGTTCTTTCTTAGGTTGTACAATTAGAAAGAAAAAAGACAGCAAAGCAGTATAATAAAAGAATTGGGTTTTGTTTGAAAAACCTTTCGCCGAGATAGGGCTGCCTAAGCAGTCATCTTCCTTTCCGACGAATACGATAAAAAAGAGCATACTGATTATTATTGGTTGAAAGTTCCAATTTTGTGTCAATAATAGTTATGTATGCTCTTATTATGTACTTCATTGACAAAGCGAAGGTTTCTAACTATAATAGGAAAATAGTATATAATTTGCACAGGAGGCAACAAAAGTGAAAGTATATGGAGTAAATGAACTTCGTAAAATGTATCTGGAATTCTTTGAAAGCAAAGGACATTTAAAACTTGACAGCTTTTCATTAGTTCCACAAAACGATAAAAGTTTATTATTAATAAATGCAGGTATGGCACCTCTTAAGCCATATTTTACAGGTCAGGAGATTCCACCTAGAAATAGAGTGACAACATGTCAAAAATGTATCCGTACTGGTGATATTGAAAATGTAGGTAAGACAGCTCGTCATGCTACATTCTTTGAAATGTTAGGTAACTTCTCATTTGGTGACTACTTCAAAGAAGAAGCAATCGAATGGTCTTGGGAATTCTTAACTGAAGTAATCGGATTAGACAAAAACCGTCTTTATCCTTCAGTATATGAAGAAGATGATGAAGCGTTTGATATATGGAATCAAAAAATGGGCATTGCCAAAGACAGAATCTTCCGTTTAGGTAAAGAAGATAACTTCTGGGAACATGGCGCTGGTCCTTGTGGTCCTTGTTCAGAAATTTACTATGATCGCGGTGAAAAATACGGATGTGATTCTCCAACATGTACAGTAGGTTGCGATTGCGATCGTTACATGGAAGTTTGGAACAACGTATTTACACAATTCGAAAGTGATGGCAAAGGTCATTATGAAGAATTAGAAAACAAAAACATCGATACAGGTATGGGTCTTGAGAGACTTGCAGTAGTAGTACAAGACGTTGACTCTATCTTCGATATCGATACAATGAAAGCATTACGTAGCAAAGTATGTGAAGTGGCGGGAGTTACTTATAATGAAGACGCTAAGAAAGATGAATCCGTTCGTCTTATCACAGATCATATCCGTTCCGTAACATTTATGATTTCCGACGGTATCATTCCATCTAACGAAGGAAGAGGTTATGTACTTAGAAGATTACTTCGTCGTGCAGCTCGTCATGGTCGTTTACTTGGAATTACTGATAAATTCCTTGCTACATTAAGCAAGACTGTTATTGAAGAACACAAAGATGGTTATCCAGAACTTGAAGCTAAGAAAGAATACATTCTTAAAGTTCTTACTATCGAAGAAGATAACTTCAATAAAACAATCGATCAAGGCCTTAGCATCTTAAGCGACCTTGAACAAGAAATGGTGAAAAACAATGTTAAAGAATTAGCCGGAGAAGAAGCATTCAAGCTTTATGATACTTACGGTTTCCCTCTTGATCTTACAAGAGAAATTCTTGAAGAAAAAGGTTTCACTGTGGACGAAGCAGGCTTCAATGAAGCAATGCAAGTTCAAAGACAAGCAGCTAGAAGTGCACGTAAGACAACTAACTACATGGGTGCTGATGTAACAATCTACCAATCCTTAGATCCAGCTTTAACAAGTGAATTCGTAGGATACGATAGAGAAACTCATAACTCTAACGTTATTGCATTAACTACAGATACTGATATCGTAGATGCACTTAGCGAAGGACAAACTGGTACAGTATTTGTAACAGAAACTCCTTTCTATGCAACAAGCGGTGGTCAGCTTGCTGATACAGGTGTTATCACAACTGAAAACGCTGAATTTGTTGTAACAGATACAATTAAATTACAAGGTGGTAAAATTGGTCACGTTGGTACAGTAACAAAAGGTATGCTTTGCGTAAACGATACTGTAACA
>JAUNRX010000244.1 GCA_030539495.1 bacterium
AAATGTATAAAATTATGAAAAAAGACAATCCTTGAATAATGACAAGGGTTGTTTAAAATGAAAAAAGAAAATTGTCGAATGACAGATAAGTAATTTGATGGTACAATAGAAATAAAGTAATTTATTGGAACAATAGATGGAGGCATATAAATGGATGCAAAAGATTTAGAAAGATTAAAACAAATTGTTGATGAGAAGAAAAAAGGAAGCTTCTTCCACGGAGAAAAGAAAATTGGTGTTGGTAAAGTGCAACAAAGACATAAAAACATCAAAGCTGACTTCGAAAGAACGAAAAAAATCTCTCAATAGTTTGATTTCATAAAAAAACGGCTCATTTTCAAGGGAATTGAAAATGGGCCGTTTTTATGTTTACTTGGAACTCTCAGAATCCTCAATATAAATAGTGAATAGCTCTTTATCACAACAAATCTGACCGCATTTAATGGCTAGGTTATGTTGTTTGTTTATTTTTTGAATTGCTTCGATTAAATCCTTTTGAAATTCGGCTGAATTAAGTATATCTAAGTTCATATAAATTCCTCTACTTTCTTGCGAACGTAAGTTCGACAAAAATACTAATGGATTGTACCATATTCCAAAGAAAACTACAAAATGAAAATTATGGTAGAAGCAGTAGGCAAAATAATTACTGAATGTTTCGACATAGTTTTATGCATAAATAACAAAAAAGCATTTCTTTAAAGGAAAAGCGACCATTTTCGAGGTAAAACACTTGCATTCTTTTGATTTACTGGACTATAATATGAGAAGCTAGATTAAAAATGAGACAGCTAGAGGAACACTTTATTTTAAGTAGACCAATCTACATAGTAATTGAAAATTGTTACGTTTTATTTTGAATAGAACAGGTTTCCAGGACGGGGCTGGAAATGAACAGGATGCGTATACCGAAGGAATAAAGAGAGAAGACCTTATGTCTCAAGTAATTAGGCTTTGAACAGTAGAAAATAGCGTATTCAACAATAAATATATGGGTGAGTAATGAGTATGCAAATGATGAGAAGTTTTAGGAGGATTAGCATGAATAAGCAGTTTGACCTATTATCACTAGGAGAAGTTTTATTAAGATTGTCACCACCAAACAATGAAAGAATTGTACGTGGAGATATGTTTGAAAAGCAAGTAGGTGGTGCGGAACTTAACGTAGTATCTGGTGTTTCTTTACTTGGACTTAGAACAGGTATGATTTCCAAACTTCCAGCCAATGCTGTTGGAACATTTGCAAAGAATAAAATTCGTTATGCCGGCGTTAGTGATGATTATTTAGTATATGATAATGAAAAAGATGCAAGACTTGGCGTGTATTACTATGAAAATGGTGCATACCCAAGAAAGCCAGGTATCGTATATGACCGTATGTACACTTCAATCAACAAAATCAGCGTAGATGATTTCCCAGAAGAAATCTACTCCTCTACAAGATGTTTCCATACAACAGGAATTACATTAGCATTAAGCGAACAAGCGAGAAAGACGACAATCGAAATGATGAAACGCTTTAAGGAACATGGCGTGTTAATCTCCTTCGATGTTAACTTTAGAGGAAACTTATGGACAGGTGCAGAAGCAAAAGCTTGTATCGAAGAAATCCTTCCATACGTTGATGTATTCTTCTGTTCTGAAGATACTGCTCGTTTAACATTCTTAAAAGAGGGAAATGTTCGTGAAATCATGAAGAGCTTTACAGAAGAGTACCCAATTTCTATCGTTGCTGCAACACAACGTACGGTTCACAGTCCAAAAGTACATAGCTTTGGATCTGTTATTTACAATGCAAAAGAAGATGTTTACTATGAGGAAGCTCCTTATGAAAATATCGATGTTGTAGATAGAATTGGTAGTGGTGATGCGTATATTTCTGGTGTATTATACGGATTATTAGCACATGATGGTGATTGTCAAATGGCATTAGAATATGGTAATGCAACTAGTTCTACAAAAAATACAATCCCAGGCGATATGCCTTCATCTGATCTTCGTGAAATCAATCGTATTATCAAAGATCATAATACAATTGGTAAACAAGCAGAAATGGATCGATAA
>JAUNRX010000245.1 GCA_030539495.1 bacterium
CGACATCTTCCTTTCCCCTGAGTGCGCATCCTTAGCGGAGCGTTTTTTAATTAATAGGAGAGGGCTCGAAGAGAACTTTCCTATCAATTAAAGAATAGCTCCTTCCTTACTGTAGTTACAGTTTGGACGGGGCTATTTTAAAACCATCTGTGGCTTAAACTTAAGGAAATCAGAAGAAACAAGATGATATAGGATTCCATTTACCTCACCTTGGAAACTGTCCTGAAAACGTGCTTCTCCCTCCTAACTTGTTCCCTTTCCCATTATCATTTGCTATGTAAAAGCTTTAATTATTTTAATTTATTATTCTAATAGTAGCAAAACTTCCGTAATGAAACAAGGCTTCTCACATATATTATTAATAGTAGCACGTACTGTAAATTCAAGTCATCTAGGTATTAAAGGAGGGGTAGAATGGCTGGAATTGGGTTCATTATCTTTGGAGCCTTTGTTAGTTTATTTGGCTATGTATTAATTACTTGCGCAACCGTTGGTTCGCAAAACAGTAACATTCGGGCACTTGCTGAAATCATACGAGTGAAACAATTGTCGCATTTGGAAGAAGCAGAGAATTTCTTTGAAATCACCGTAAGATATATTATGAATGGTGTACCATTTACCTCAAGTTTTATTGCACACTCCTTGGATTTATATCCGCAAAATAAGAAGATTGAAGTATTCTGTAACCCTGAAAATCCTGGGCATATAATATCAAAAAATCAGCATAGTAGTATTTTACCACTCTTTATTGCGATTACGATCCTCGGTACGATCTCCTTACTTATTGGCATTCTTATTACTATATTCGCTTAATAACGTCTTTTTCTGCACTAGGCATAAGCATAACGCTTTCGTCTAGTGCTTTTTTTATGCAGCGTTCATCAATTCTTCTATGATAACTATAGGTGTAATTTTCAAAATGTTTTCCCCAGAAATGAAGTGCTGTCGGATTAAGTGTCTCACAGTCTACGCCAAGATAGGTATTTCCCTCCTGCTCACATATGGAACAAACATATTCTAATAGCTCGTCTGCAATTCCAGTTTCTCTGTATTCTTGTTCTACAAATGCTCCACATATATTTGGCATATTTTTATACTCTGTAATAAAGGTCTCCGCTGTATCTGTGATGGACATAAATCCAACGGCTTTTTCCCCATCAAATGCTGCAACTATTCGGATGTCATCTCGTTTAAACCAATTATAAAAGTTACTTGTATCACTTGGGAGAAACGTAGGCGCTGCAAATATATGTCTTATTAAGCCCATTCTCAGTTCTGCAACTGCTTCCTTCTCTTCCTTTTCCAATTCCCGATATGTAATCTTCGTATTATTTGTATTGCATTTCTTTCTGTTATGTAAGTTTAAGATGGCATCACTACATCGAATTCCAAATCCATTTAATACAAAGGACTTCCCGACTTCTTCATCATGGGCATATCTACTTACTGCATAACTACAAATTTCCTCTTTTATTAGCTCTTCTGCTGTAGCTGCAAATAGTTTAGAGGCCGTTTTGGAACGATTCTTTCCTATAAATCCACTTCCTCCAAGTGGCGAAAATGCACCTTTCACATTGCCGAAAAATCCATCACAAGGCTTCCAGAATGCTAGATATCCAATAAGCTTTCCTTCATCCATTGCGATCTTGCCATAGCCTTTGGAAAATAATGCTTGCAAACACTCCCTTAGATTTCCTGTAAAATCAGCTCGTACTAGTTCTGGGCAGGCGTTACACTCTTTGTCATATTCCCATAGTGCTAGTTTTAATGCTTCATCTACGTACTCTTTCTTTATCTGCTTAATCTCCATTTTTATATCTCCATTCCTGCTTTTTTATTATGCTAATAGTTTAGCATAATAATCGGCCGAATGATAACAACTGACCAGTAATTACGGTAACACGGATTAATCAGTATCTTATATCGTTCTGCAAATTTTTTAACTGTTGCTTTTCCACCCGGTTTATACAGTTATGATTGAGCGCTTTCTGAAATATTTCGTATACTACAAGATCAATGGATTCTATTATGGCAGAACAAA
>JAUNRX010000016.1:0-7305 GCA_030539495.1 bacterium
ATGACGATGATGACGATTATTCATCATATTTATAAGATAAATAAGGGTGGTACCGTTTACGGGACCACCTTTTTTAGTACAATAGGATAATGTCCTATTGTACTAAAAGCACTCCGCTAGGGATGCGTATTTGCCCAAAAAGGAAGATGTCACTTTCTTATAGTAATCAAAGTTTAGGGCAAACTTAACAATAGAGACCATAGAAGGAAAGGGAAAGGAACAGGCATGGAAGAGAAGCAACAACATATGATTAAAATCTCCGTAAGGAACCTGGTGGAGTTTATACTTCGTTCAGGTAATATAGATAGTTCTTCCGTTGGAGTCGCAGACAAGGAAGCAATGTTAAAGGGAAGCAAGCTGCATCGAAAGCTTCAAAGACGCATGGGTTCCGAGTATACTGCCGAATATCCTTTAGCCCTGGAAGTTCCCGTTACTTATGAAAATAATTCTTTTATCATAAAGGTTGAAGGACGTGCCGATGGCGTCCTATTAAAGCAAGAGGATGAGCATACGCCGGGAGTCTATATTGATGAAATCAAAGGGGTTTATTTGGATGTAACAAAGTTAGAAGAACCAATTGCCGTTCATCTGGCGCAGGCAAAATGTTATGCCTATATGTATGCAACGTTAAAGAAGGAAAAGCGAATGGGCGTGCGTATGACATATGCCAATCTGGAATCAGAAGTAACCAAGTTTTTTGAACAGACGTATGAGTTACAAGAATTGACCGCTTGGTTCGACCATTTAATTAATGAATATGCAAAATGGGCCAATTTTCAAATACAATGGCAAGAAGAGCGAAATCGGTCAATAAAAGAGATGGAGTTTCCATTTACCTATCGAGAAGGACAGAAAAAGCTTGTAACAGGAGTATATCAGACAATTTTAAGAGAAAAACGTCTATATATAGAGGCACCAACCGGAGTAGGAAAGACCATATCAACAGTATTTCCAACCGTAAAGGCAATGGGAGAAGGGTTAGTTTCTAAAATATTTTATTTAACAGCAAAGACCATTACACGAACTGTTGCCCTTGATACATTTGCAATTCTAAAGGAAGCAGGCACAAAGCTTAAGACAGTAACCCTGACGGCGAAGGAAAAAATTTGCTGCCTAGATAGTGTGAATTGTAGTCCAGAAAGTTGTGAAAGGGCATTAGGCCATTTTGATCGTGTAAATGATGCGGTATATGATTTGATTACCCACGAAATGACAATAAGCCGTGAAGTAATTGAGCAGTATGCAGCAGATTACAATGTCTGTCCATTTGAAATGGGACTAGATGTATCATTATGGGTGGATGCCATCGTCTGCGATTATAACTATGCCTTTGATCCGTCCGCATCGTTAAAGCGTTTCTTTCAAAATGAAAAGAAGCAGGATTATGTATTCCTAATTGATGAAGCGCATAATTTGGTAGATCGTGCAAGAGAAATGTACAGTGCCACATTGAAGAAAGAGGATTTTCTCCTAGTGAAAAATATTATTGGCGAGAGAAGCAATAAACTAAGCAGGTATTTAGAATCCTGTAATAGAGATCTGCTTACTATGAAACGGGAGTCAGAAGAGTATATGATTCGTAAGGACATTGATAATTTCATACTGCATTTATTAAGGTTAAGCAGTGAGTATTATGAGTTCTTAAGAGAGTATCAGTCCTTTGACCAACGGGAAATCGTCCTTAATTTTTATTTTGAACTGCAGCAGTTTCTAAATATGCATGACTTGTTTAATGATAAATATTTAGCCTATACGGATTTTACCAGCCAGCGTGAATTTATCATACGTTTGCAGTGTATGGACCCGTCCACGAACTTAAATGCCTGTTTGGAGAAGGGGCGAAGCGCCATCTTCTTTTCAGCAACGCTGCTGCCGATTAACTATTATAAAGAACAGCTGGCAGGACGAAAAGATGATTATGCAATTTATGCAGACTCTATTTTTCAGTCAGAGAAGCGCTTATTAGTTATTGGAAATGATGTTTCAACCAAATATACGAGACGGACGAAAAGTGAGTATGAGAAGATTGCAACCTATATTGAGCAGGTAGCATTACAGAAGTTAGGTAATTATCTTGTATTCTTTCCGTCCTATCAATATATGAATCAAATACTAGAGGTATTTGAAGAGCGTAAGACGGCAGGTGAGTCCAAGTTAATAGACTCCATATTTGCTCAGAGTACTGCAATGACAGAGCTAGAAAAGGAAGAGTTCCTAAATCGTTTTGCCCATGAGCCGGATATCAGCTGTCTTGGATTTTGCGTAATGGGTGGAATCTTTAGTGAAGGAATCGATCTTAAGGCAGACCGTTTGATTGGTTCCATTATTGTAGGAACCGGCCTTCCTATGGTATGTACAGAAAAAGAAATCTTTAGAAATTACTATGAGGAGCGAAATGGACAAGGATTTGCCTATTCCTATCTCTATAATGGAATGAACAAGGTATTGCAGTCCGGCGGCAGGGTAATCCGTACCGAGGAAGATCAAGGAGTAATTGTCCTGTTAGATCAAAGGTTTCTAACTGACTCCTACCAAGAACTCTTTCCAAGAGAATGGTTCCCCTACGCTATAGCCAATCAGCACACCATAGCCCAAACCGTAAAAGACTTCTGGGACAAAAGAACACATCCAGAAGACCTTACCTAGTGGCTGTCGCATCATAGACTAAAAAATGAGAGTTCCAAACAAGTATTGCTACGGAAGCTCTCATTTTTATTTTGTAAAACTACAGATATTTAAATAAAAAACGATTCATTTGCATAGGAATAATGCGACAGACCAATTAAAACTGTTTAAGCTTTTTACTTAGGGACTGTACGGTTTCAGATGGCTCATAATCCTTCGTTTCAAATAAGAACTTATGAAGTTCCGTAACATTAGAGGACAGCGTATTAGGGATTAATACAGCAGCCTTATTTACATAAGCATCACGGTATTTGGAAGGGAAGCCGGCCTGATCTACAATCTTATAACTATTGATATCTTTCGCAAGTACAAGAAGATCCGCTAAGTTATAGCTTGTAGCAACCTGAGGCAGCATGTCATTTACAATGCCGATTAAAGAAACTACAGATGTCTCTTTGGCTTTTGTTAAGATAGCTTTGATTACCGTACGCTGACGCTCCGTACGACGGAAGTCATTTCCGGCAGTCTTACGGATACGTGCATAAGCAAGAGCCTGTGTACCATCAAGAGTATAGGTTCCGGCTTTCTTTATCTCAGGCGACTTAGTCTTCATTAATTTATTGCAGTCCTTAATATTTTTGTTCAGAGCCTTGATTTCATCAGACTCAATCTTAATCTCAACGCCATCCACTTTATCTACCATATTGGCAACTGCACTAAAGTTAACAGTAACGAAGTCCTTTAAATTCAAGTCAAAATGTGTGTTCAAAGTAGTAAGGGCAAGCTCATAGCTGCCTTTTGCATATGCGGCATTAATCTTGTTATAGTTATCATTGATCTTAACAAGGGTATCACGATAAACAGAAGAAAGTTTTACCTCTTTTGTTTTCTTGTTAATACTGCATATAATAATAGTATCGCTTCGGGTTGCACTAGTTAGATCACTTTCTCTTGAGTCAACGCCAAAAATTGCAATGTTTGTATAATTATCTATGTTTTTGTCATTAAAGGTATTGATTGCAACATTGTCCATATTCAGTTTGACTGTGTTGATACGATTGATTAGGTAAAGAGCACCAATTGCCAGAGCAAGTAATAAAACAAGAACGACTAAAAGAGCGATTAGACCTTTACGGTGCTTTTTCTTTTTGTTCACTTTTGCCATATTCTCCATCCTTTCGGTTATGTGCAAAGATAACATGTGTTTAGATAAAAGTTAGAAACCAAAAGATCAGGTTTCTTCCCGTCTATCATACATTAGTTTCCAAGAGGGTTCAATAGAAAAACTCTTAAGAATGTATGTAGGAAATTAATATAAACTTCACTTAATAGTCACATTTCGTTGCTATTATAATAAAAAATGATACAATTAAAGCTAATAAGGCATAAACAATAAAGTAAAAGTAAAAAGAAAGAAGCGTGAGATAATGGATAAGGATTTTAATCAAATGGATCAAGAAGCTAAGGGGAATGAAAGCGTTACGCAACAAAACAAGGATCCACAAACATTTAGTCAAGAAGATAATGTAAATAATCAGAGAAACGAGTATGGTTTCTATAATACTCAGAATACGCAAAATACTCAGGATTATGAGCCAAATCAAAACTATTATAATCAATATAATAACGGATACCAAAATGGAAATGGATATCAAAACAATGATCAGTTCCAAAATGAAGCTCCTCAAAATAATATGAACCAACCAGGTGGAAACAAGCCACCAAAGAAGGATAACAAACATAAAGTTTTTAAAATTTGTGGATTGGTTGCATTAGGAGTCGTAGTAGGACTTGGATCCATCGGTACATTACGAGTGGTAAGTCGTTTTAGCCAGAACAATACAGCAATTACTTCTGAAGCAAATAAGAATAATACAAGCTCCAATAATAATAGTAATAATAGTGATGCTACAATTACAGAAGGAGATAATTCCAACAAAGAAGAAGGATCCAGCAGCAATGTGCCAATTGGATCGACAGATGTAGTGACAGAGTCAAAGGACAATGGCGTGTCCAAAGTAGTAGAAAGCGCATTGCCATCGATCGTAATGATCAACTGTAATGTACAGACAACACAATATGGACAATCTGCTCAAGGTGTTGCAAGTGGTTCAGGTATCATTATTAAAGAAGATAAAGATAATTTATATATTGTAACAAACTATCATGTTGTTTCAGATGCACAAAAGATTTCAGTTGTATTTTCAGATGAAGCAAGCGTAGATGCAACATTAAAGGCATATGACAGCACAAACGACTTAGCAATCCTTAAGATTTCTTTATCAAAAATCAAGGATGCTACAAAGAAATCAATCAAGGTAGCTACATTAGGAAGCTCTGATAAGTTAAAAGTTGGTGCAATGGCAATCGCAATCGGTAACGCATTAGGATATGGACAATCGGTAACAGTCGGTTATGTAAGTGCTCTTGACCGCGCAGTAACGATTGACAGTGCAACAAGAGTGCTATTACAGACAGATGCAGCAATTAATCCTGGTAACAGTGGTGGTGCATTATTAGATATCAATGGTAAGGTAATCGGTATTAACTCTGCAAAATATTCTTCCACAGACGTAGAAGGTGTTTGTTATGCAATTCCAATCTCCAAAGCAATTCCAATCATCAATGATTTAATGACAAAAGAGACATTAAAAGATGAGGATAAAGGGTATTTAGGAATTTCAGGTTCTGATGTTGATGAGACAGCTCATGCTTACTATAACGTACCATTAGGTGTTCGTGTAGCAAGCGTAGAAGCAAATGGCGCAGCAGCGAAAGGCGGCATCAAAGAAAAAGATATCATTACAGCAGTAAACGGTATTGAAGTAACTAGCATTACAGCGTTAAAAGAACGTGTAAATGGATTTAAATATGGTACAGAAGTAACATTGACTGTTCAAAGACAAACAGATGGTACGTACAAACAGATTTCTGTTAAGGTTACTCTTCAAAAAGGAACTGCAGCAAATCAGTCCAGTCAATCTCAGAATGGAAGTTCAAGCAACGGACAATCCAATGGACAATCTGGCGGAAGCCAAGGTGATGACGATTTCTACTACTACTATTTTGGCGGACAAGATGGTAGCAATGCCATCCCTTTTGGTAACTAATGAAATCCGTATTTTAACTTGTGTAACAGTTCTTGTTAGGATATAATGATTAAAAGTGTTAATGATAAAAATAAGAACAAATTTGAGATAAGTTAAATAAGGAGTAGAGGCATGGTAGATGATAAGGACTTAAAAGATCCGGACAAAGACGATCACTACGAAGACATATGTTATATTTGTCGTAGACCTGAAAGCAAGGCCGGTAAAATGATTCATATACCAAATAACATTTGCATTTGCAATGACTGCATGCAAAAGACATTTGATACTATGAACAATGGCAATATGCCATACATGGATATCATGAAGCTTGATCCATCCATGATGCAATTCTCTTCTATGAAAAACGAAGTGCCTAAAAGCCAAAAGTTAAAAAAGAAGAAAGAAAACAAAGAAAAACAAGAAGCAACTCTTGACATAAAGAATATTCCTGCACCGCACATTATCAAAGGACAGTTAGATGACTTTGTAATTGGTCAGGAATATGCAAAAAAGGTAATTTCTGTAGCTGTTTATAACCACTACAAACGTGTTGCAACTAACACGATGGATGAAATCCAGATTGAAAAATCCAATATGTTAATGATTGGACCAACAGGTAGTGGTAAGACATATCTTGTAAAGACATTAGCAAGATTACTGCAGGTACCATTAGCAATCACAGATGCGACTTCCTTAACAGAAGCCGGTTATATTGGTGATGATGTTGAAAGTGTACTAAGCAAATTATTAGCTGCAGCTGACAACGATGTGGAAAAGGCAGAACACGGAATTATCTTTATTGATGAAATTGATAAGATTGCGAAAAAGAAGAGTACAACAAACCGTGATGTTAGTGGTGAAAGTGTACAACAAGGACTTTTAAAATTATTAGAAGGAAGCGATGTGGAAGTACCGGTTGGTGCAACCAGCAAGAATGCTATGGTTCCTCTTACAACAATGAATACACGTAATATCTTATTCATTTGTGGTGGGGCGTTCCCAGAGCTTGATAAAGTAATTAAGAGCCGCTTAAACAAGCAGACATCCATTGGTTTCCAAGCAAACTTGAAAGACCAATATGACAATGATCCTGACTTGTTATCTAAGGTAACGACAGAGGATTTAAGAGAATTCGGTATGATTCCGGAATTCTTAGGAAGACTTCCAATCCTATTCACGTTACAAGGATTAACAAAAGACATGTTGATTAAGATTCTAAAAGAGCCTAAGAATGCAATTTTAAAACAATATCAAAAATTATTAGCTCTTGATGAAGTAGACTTAGAATTTGATGATGATGCTCTTGAAGCAATTGCAGAGGAAGCAATTAAGAAGAAGACAGGAGCCAGAGCATTACGTGCGATTATCGAACGTTTCATGCTTGATATCATGTATGAAATTCCAAAGGATGACAATATCGGAAGAGTTGTTATCACAAGAGACTATATTGAGAATAAAGGTGCTCCTCTTATTGAGATGCGTGGCTTTGATAAAAAGCCAGTCTTATTATTAGATAAGCAAGAACAAGAAGAGCCAACTGCATAATTTAGGTAGTAGTAAGCCATCCAAACAGTTATTAGGGAGTAAC
>JAUNRX010000016.1:7405-41907 GCA_030539495.1 bacterium
CCAACTGCATAATTTAGGTAGTAGTAAGCCATCCAAACAGTTATTAGGGAGTAACTGTTTGGATGGCTTTTTTGATTTACGCGAACAACGAGCCAAAGTGATGCTACCATTACCTTGGCGACTGCCGCGATAGCGAGAGAAACTTGCAGAGCGTGTTTCTTCTCGTTTACGCGAACAACTCGCAGAGCGTGTTTCTTCTCGTTTCAATTAAGTTTCTCTTGGAGTTCTATTCCCAGGCAAATAGCATTGAATTTCTAGTCTTTGCATATAATGTGGTAATTATTAAGACATTTTAGGTGTGAATATATGGCAGATGTAAATGATACAAACAGATGTAGGGATGCAATCTATTCTGAGGAGGTGGCAGACTACATCGTTGAGAATCTAGCGAATATATCGAATTTGGAAAATAGTCAGAATTTTATTTGTACACAAGGGATTACAGGAAAGTTTGACATGGTATATATACCAATTACCGAGCCCATTACAACTCAAATCATTACCAATGCATATCGTAATCTGCCAAAGCTATATGGCCTTATGGATACTGCCAGTCTTGAAGATATGGGGGTATACCGACTGCGTCGTTTACCATATTTAGAGCTTTATGGGACGGGAACATTGATTGGCGTAATTGATACAGGAATTGATTATACTAATCCATTATTTATAAATACGGATAACACTTCAAGAATCGCAGCAATTTGGGATCAGACCGTTCGAGAAGGGCCGGCGCCTTCAGACCTTTCCTATGGCACGGAATATCTAAAGGCTGATTTAAATCGCGCATTGGCAAGCGAGACTCCATTGGAAGTAGTACCATCGATTGATGAAGATGGGCATGGTACCTACATTTCTGCTATTATTGGTGGAAACATTGATGAGAAAAATGATTTTTCGGGTGTTGCACCAAGAGCAGAATTCGTAGTTGTAAAATTAAAGCCTGCAAAACAGTATTTACGTGAGTTTTATAAAGTATCGGATGGTCCGATTGCTTATCAGGATAATGATATTATGTTAGGAGTGGAGTATCTACGTAGAAAGGCACTGGAATTAGGACGTCCAATTTCCATTTGTCTCGGCTTAGGCACTAGTTCCGGTGATCATGATGGAGATTCCAATATATCCAACTACTTAAATTCCATTAGCAATCAGACAGGAGTCTGTATTTCTACGGCTGCTGGAAATGAGGGGAATACAGGACACCATAACAGTGGCAATGTAGATATTGGAGCATATAAGGATATCGAGCTAAAGGCAGGCGATAAACAGAAGGGGCTGACGCTGGAACTTTGGTCCATAACGCCTACATTTTTCTCGGTTGCACTAATATCACCTAGTGGAGAGATCGCAGAGAGGGTGCCTGCAAGGCAGGGGATTGATGCAGAGGTAACCTTTGTATTAGAGCCTACCACAATCCATGTTACATATGCTCTTAGTGATACTGCCACTGGCAATGAGCTGATTTTTATTCAGTTTGATAACCTATCGCCTGGGATTTGGAAGATCCGTGTGTATAATGACAGTAATATTGGTACCCGTTATGATATGTGGCTTCCGATTTCTCAGTTTGTAGATACGGATACCTTCTTCTTGGAACCAGATCCATTTACCACGTTAGTGGAGACGGGGACGACTGCCAGAGTACTCAGTGTGGGTGCATATGATAACAAAGGAAACAGTATTTATATTGCGTCCAGTAGAGGATATACGTTATCCAATCAGATTAAGCCGGATTTAGCTGCACCGGGGGTAAATATCTTTGGTCCGGTGTCAAAAATTGCATTTGGAGAAAAATCAGGTTCTAGTATTGCAGCAGCCAATGCAGCTGGGATAGGATCACTATTTTTACAATGGGGAATCGTTGAGAAGAAGCGACCAGTCATGAATACCAGTGAAATCAAGTCTCTTCTTATTAGTGGAGCAGACCGAAGGGCGAGAGAATATCCAAATCAAGAATGGGGATATGGTGCATTGAATGCCTATAATGCATTTGAAGGTGCAAGAAAATCAATATAAATTACTTAAAACTTGTTTTAAATTAATAATTTGGATATAATGAAAAAGAGTAAGTTATGAACGTACTTGAACGATAAGTAGAAAGTGAGTGAAAAGATGGGAGAAAAATTTGTGCCGGAGATTCAAGGTAATCTTCGTAGGCATATGATCCGAGTACCGAAGGTAATTGATCAGGTAAGTGGGATACGCATTTTTGGAAAGCTCATTAAGTCTTTAGTATTTACAACAGATGTAGCGATTATTCGTAACTGTAATGCTAACGCAGTAATTGCAGTATATCCTTTCACACCACAGCCTATTATTACCCATTCCTTAATTCACTGCGCTGATATTCCAATTTTTTGTGGAGTCGGCGGTGGAAGAACAACAGGTAAGCGTGTCAGCAACTTGGCAGAAGATGCAGAGTATCAAGGCGCTATGGGGGTTGTGGTAAATGCACCAACGCCAAATGAAACAATAGAATATTTAAATCAGAAGATAGATATTCCGATTGTAGTTACGGTAGTATCTAAGGACACTGATATTGATGCAAGATTAGCAGCTGGAGCATCTATCATCAATGTTTCAGGTGGAGCCAATACAGCAGAAATTGTACGACACATCAGACAGAATCATCCAAACATTCCGATTATTGCAACGGGTGGACCAACAGATGAATCGATTCTAAAGACAATTGAAGCAGGAGCAAATGCAATTACATTTACTCCACCAACTACAGCAGATATTTTTGGTGAAATTATGACTGAGTATCGTAGTTCCAAACATATTCTATGATCAAAAACTTGCTTAGCAAGTTTTTGATCATATTTGATAGTATAGAGTAGTTAGCAGGTGAAGGTTATGAAAAGAAGTCTACATAAAAAAGTACCGTTCGAATTTAAAAAGATCACACTTGAAGATATTGAGAAGCAGGCAACTGTATTTGTGGATCCGGATGAGAAAAGCAAAGAAACAGTTGACGATGTGAAATATGAAGTAGTAGAATGTGAGATAAGACCTGCAAAGATTATTTGTCCGGATTGCGGGGGCATCACATTAGAAGGCTTAGATTATTGTGATAAGTGTGGTGGCGAGTTAAAGGAAAATGATACATAACGCTTAAAAACACTATAAATAGGCATAACAAAACGACAAGGGAGTCGGAGAAGTCCAATAGGGCTGCTTGACTCCCTTGTCGTTTTTAATATTATTTTGCTTTTTATATACTAAAAATGCCGTATAAAGGAGGAATATATATGGATTATTTTGAAAAATGCTGACGATTATTATGGATAAGTGCAGTTTATTAAGTTAAAGTGTTAAAATACCACAGAATATACAGAAATTAACTTAGTAAAGTTAAGTGTACTGAACCAAATATTACTGAAAACAAAATAAATTGGTAAAATATTGATATATTAACTTTGGATATGTTATTATTGTACACATAATTTCATATATATAGTTTATGGCCGAGCTTAGTTAATTTTTGAAAGTAACAGGCAACAGTTTTACAACAGAAACTTATCGGAAAGTAAATAATCTTACTAATTAAACTATATTACCGTACATAGCAAGAGGATATGAAGAAAAAGGAATGAAAAAGGAGGAGTTAGTATGAAATTCAAGAAAGTATTAAGTGTTGCAATGATCGCAGCTATGACTGCAGTTTCATTTGCAGGATGTGGCGCAAAGAGTAGTAGTGATGAGTTTGTAATTGGTGGTATTGGACCAACAACAGGTGATGCAGCAAGTTATGGTACCAGTGTAAAAAATGGTGCACAGATTGCAGTAGATGAAATTAATAAAGCAGGCGGAGTTAAGATTGGCGATGAAACAAAGAAATTAAAACTTAATTTCCAGGATGATGCCAATGATGCAGAAACAGCAAAAAATGCATTTAATAAGTTAATGGATGATAAGATGGGTGCATTGGTTGGATGTGTAACTTCTACGCCATGTATTGCAGTAACCTCTTTATCAAAGGATGCTAAAATTCTTCAGATTACACCATCTGGTTCTCAAAAGGAATGTGCACAGTATGACAACTGTTTCAGAGTTTGTTTTACAGATCCTCAACAAGGTGATGCAATGGCAGACTATATTGTAAACAAGTTAGGAAAGAAAAAAGTTGCCGTATTATATGCTAATTCAAGCAGCTACAGTGAAGGTGTCAAAGATGCATTTGATGCAAAAGTGAAAGAATTAGGCGGAACAGTAGTTGTAGAAGAAGCATTTGCAGAAAAGGATGTTGATTACAATACACAATTATCAAAAGTAAAAGCATCTGATGCAGAAGCAATCTTTGTTCCGGCATATTATCAAGAAGTATCTTACATAGTAAAACAAGCAAGTGAAAAAGGAATTACGATTCCATTCTTTGGTTCTGACGGATGGGATGGTATCATTGACCAGGTAAGTGATAAGAAGGTTGTAGAAGGTGCTACTTTCTTAAGCCCATTCTTAAGTACTGATACAGACCAAAAAGTTCAGGAATTTACAAAAGCATATAAAGCAGCAAATGGTGATGCTAATCCAGACCAATTCGCAGCAGATGGTTATGACACTGTTTATACAATCAAAGCAGCTTTAGAAAAAGCAGGCAGCACTGACATTGATAAATTACAAGAAGCTATGACTCAAATCAAGGTAGAAGGCGTTACTGGCGATATGACATTTGATAAAGGCGGAGATGCTACAAAATCTACTAAATTAATTCAGATTAAAGATGGAAAGTATACAGCAATCACAGTAAAATAATCAGTAGAATAGTATAAATGATAAGAGCAGCCGTAGGACCATAGTGAAATAGCAGTCTTACGGTTTGCTTTTTATCTGATAGTTGAGACTATCAGATAAAAACGCTCCACTAAGGAAGTGCACTCACCTGAAAGGAAGATGTCGCTGGTGCGACCAGGTTCGGCACAAGGAGTTTTACAAGTAAAACTCTATCTAAAAGGTATGTAGTCTTACGGAACGGCTTGTTATAAAGATAAAAACGCTCCGCTAAGGATGCACATTATAAGAAAGCATAAGAGGTGTTGGATTATGAATGGATTCATTGAACAGTTTCTAAATGGGCTAATCCCGGGTAGTATCTATGCTTTAATTGCACTAGGATATACGATGGTATACGGGATTGCCAAAATGATCAACTTTGCACACGGTGATATTATCATGGTAGGTGCGTACATATTGTTACTAGGATTAAATGCCGCTGGAGTTCCAACATGGCTTGCGATTTTATTATCTATAGTTGGATGTGGTATTTTAGGTGTGGTAATTGAAAAAGTAGCCTATAAGCCATTACGTAATGCTCCAAGTCTGGCAGTACTCATTACAGCCATTGGTGTTTCTTATTTCTTGCAAAATTTATTTCTAGTTATTTTTTCATCCCAAGGAAAGAGTGTTCCAAAATTTATTCATGTAAGCGATTTTACAGTCGGCGGAGTAACCGTATCCGGCAATATGATCGTAATCTTAGTGGTTACCATTATTGTAATGATTGCGCTTACTTATTTTATCAATAAGACAAAACTAGGATCTGCCTTACGTGCGGTATCTGAGGATAAAGGTGCAGCCAGTCTGATGGGAATTAACGCTAATCGCATGATTTCTATGACATTTGCAATTGGTTCTGCACTTGCCGGTGTTGCAGGTATTCTTTGGGTAAGTATGTATGACAAAGCCTATCCGACACTTGGCGCCATTCCTGGTATCAAAGCATTTGTTGCAGCCGTTATCGGTGGTATCGGAAGTGTACCTGGAGCAATGATTGGCGGTATTGCACTTGGTATCGTAGAAAGTTTTACAAAAGCGTATATCAGTGGAGAATTAGTGGATGCCTTTGTATTTGGTCTTCTTATTATCGTATTAATCTTTAAGCCAACCGGAATTCTTGGCCGTAAGAGAATAGAGAAAGTGTAGGTGAAGTACAATGGCAAATGAATTTGTAAAGAAAAAGAGTGGAGAGGTTAAAAAAGCCAGCATTAAGAAATTAATTGTAATTGCACTTGTCTATGTTGGTGTAATCGTATTAGTGAATTCAGGGATCTTAGGTTACCAATATCGTAATCTTTTAGTTTCGGTTTCTGTAAATATCATTATGGCAGTATCATTAAACCTTGTTACCGGGTTTCTAGGGGAGCTTTCCTTAGGACATGCAGGCTTTATGGCAATTGGTGCCTATACGGGATCTTTAATTACTTTGCATTTAGAACTTCCAATGTGGCTCGAAATTATTGCGGGACTTGCAGGAGCAGGTGTGATGGCAGCAATCTTTGGCTTAATTATTGGTATCCCCGTACTTCGTCTTCACGGAGATTATCTAGCAATCGTTACCTTGGCATTTGGCCAGATTATCGCTTCTATCTTAAATTATGCAAAGAGTATTACAGGGGGAGCGAGTGGTCTTAGTAATATTCCAGAGTATACCACAAGTAAGCATTATATCCTTGTTATTACGCTTGTTATTTTATCAGTAGTCATAATAAGCAACATAATGAAATCCCGATATGGACGTGCAATTACAGCAGTTCGAGATAACTATATTGCAGCAGAAGCAACCGGCGTCAGCATTCGTAACTATAAGATTTTTGCTTTTGTTGTAGGTGCCTTTTTTGCAGGCATTGCAGGATTTATATTTGCCCATAACGTTGGTATTATCAAGCCAAATAAATTCGATTTCAATATGTCGATTAACATCTTGGTAATCGTTGTACTTGGCGGTATGGGAAGTATTAGAGGTTCGATTATTGCAGCAATTATCCTCACAGTACTTCCTGAAATGTTACGTGATATTCAGGATTATCGTATGTTAATGTATGCTGTATTATTAATTGCCGCAATGTTATTTAACAACTCCAAGCTTCGTAAGCATCTAGTGGATGATGGAGCATTAAAGAAGCTATTTACCAGAAAGAAAAAGGAGGCGTAGGTTATGGCATTATTAGAAGTAAAAAACTTAGGGATCTCCTTTGGTGGACTTAGAGCCGTAGATAACTTTAATATTAGCATTAAACAAGGCCAGTTATATGGATTGATTGGGCCAAATGGTGCTGGTAAGACTACAATATTTAACTTATTGACTGGTGTTTACCGACCAACAGATGGCTCCATTTTATTGGATGGAAAAAGCATTGTTGGACAGTCTATTCATAAGATCAGTCAGGAAGGCATTGCAAGAACATTTCAGAATATCCGTTTATTCGGAAAAATGACAGTACTGGAAAATGTTAAGGTAGGCTTACATAACGAATACAAATATTCTCTTTTAGCAAGTATTTTGCAGTATCCAACGATTAAGAAAGAAGCCGAGATGAATGAGAGAGCAATGGAAATTCTCAAAGTATTTGGCTTGGAAGAGGATGCTAAGTTACTTGCAAGCAATCTTCCTTATGGACAGCAAAGAAAGCTTGAAATTGCACGTGCCTTGGCAACCAATCCAAAGCTTCTGTTATTGGATGAGCCGGCAGCAGGTATGAATCCAAATGAGACATTGGAGCTTATGGATACGATTCGTCTTGTAAGAGACCAGTTTAACGTTACCATTCTTCTAATTGAACACGATATGAAGCTAGTATCTGGTATCTGTGAAGAACTTACCGTATTAAACTTTGGTACCGTATTGGCACAAGGTAAACCGGAGGTAGTATTAAACGATCCTAAGGTAGTTACCGCATATCTTGGAGAATAGGAGGAAGCCTTATGAGTTTACTATCAGTAAAAGATTTAAATGTATATTATGGTGTAATCCATGCATTAAAGGATGTTTCTTTTGATGTAGAGGAAGGAGAAGTCATTGCCTTGATCGGTGCAAATGGTGCAGGAAAGACAACGACTCTTCATACCATTACCGGATTAATTGGTGCAAAGAGTGGTTCCATTGAATTTGAAGGAACGAATCTGTTAAAGACGCCTGCACATAAAATTGTAGGGCTTGGAATGGCCCATGTTCCAGAGGGAAGACGTATCTTTCAAGAGCTTACCGTATATGAAAATCTAAAGCTAGGAGCCTATACAAGAAGCAATAAGGCAGAGATCGCAGAGACCTTGGAAATGGTTTACGAACGTTTTCCAAGATTAAAGGAAAGAAAGAATCAGGTTGGTGGTACCTTAAGTGGTGGCGAACAGCAGATGCTTGCCATGGGTCGTGCATTAATGAGCAAACCTAAGATTATTTTAATGGATGAGCCATCCATGGGACTTAGCCCAATCTTTGTATCTGAAATCTTTGATATTATTAAGGAAATCAGTGCACAAGGAACGACTGTTTTACTTGTAGAACAGAATGCAAAGAAAGCATTAGAGATAGCAGACAGAGCCTATGTATTAGAAACGGGAAGAGTGTCATTGTCAGGTGATGCAAGCGACTTAATGAATGATGACTCTGTAAAGAAAGCATATTTAGGAGAATAGGGGGGCGTTTGGTTTGAAAAACTATGTAATTACAATCTCAAGGGGATACGGCAGCGGCGGACGGACCATTGGAAAGATGCTTGCCAAGGAATTAGGAATTAGTTTTTATGACCGCGAACTACTACGCTTGGCATCTGATGATAGCGGAATTAATGAAGAGTTGTTTGCTAAGGCAGATGAGACAGTGAAATCCAGCCTATTATACAAAGTAGCAAGAAAGGCATATAAAGGAGAGTTGATTCCACCGGATCAGGAAGATTTTATCAGCAATGATAACTTATTTAACTACCAGGCTAAGATTATCAAGGAATTAGCAGCGACGGAGCCATGTGTCATTGTCGGACGCTGTGCAGACTATGTATTGCAGGATGTAGAAAATGTAATCCGGGTATTTGTCCATGCACCTCTTCTCTCCTGTGTAGACCGTTTAGAGGAGATGTACGGGGAAGACCGTAAGGATCTTGAGAAGAAGATCTTATCCATTGATAAGAAACGTGCTGTTTACTATAAGTATTACACAGGGCAGGATTGGAATAATGCTATGAACTATGATTTATGTGTTAACACAAGTACCATGAGTTTTGAACAGGGCGTAGAAATGATCAAGGCATTTATGAAGATTAAGCTTGGATGAGATCCGGATTTCATCCATTCAGTCTGAGCATGTTTACATAGAAAATGTAAGCATGCTTTTTTAATTGATAGGAAAGCCCTCATGAATACGCGGCAGTTCTCTCAGCCTGTTCTTTCATGTTGAAAAAATTTCCAAAAAGACATAAAATAGTTAAATAGACAAAATAACAGTGACAAGAATAGGAAATGACAAGATGCAACTAAAGATACATAATTATGAACTCGATAACAATGTATACACTTGCAATGCATGGGTAAATGGAGAACCGGTAGAAGCAGAGATTAAAGAGTATGATATTTTTATTAGCCATGAAGCCTCAGAAGGTGAGGTCCAGGTAAGGATTGAGCTGATCAATGAGAGGATTTCCAAACCACATGGAATTGGATATATTATTTTGTATTGGATTGGAAGCCTAGTTCACATACTGCTAAGTGACAGTGATTGGTTCTCCCATACGTCAAGGGATTCTGTATTTCAAAGGTTCGGCAAGCCATATAATGCAGTATTGGAATTTACATGTAGGGCAAATCAGAGTATTGGCATGTATACAAATCCCATCTGGAATGAGAAGCCATTTGCAGTTGAGTACGGAAGAATAAAGGAAGTTGAGCATGGTTTTACAACACAAAGAGAGTATAAGGTGAGATGGGCAGCGGGCGTCGGCATGCCACAGATATTGTTAATGACCTTGATCTTTTTACTTTTCTTATTGTGGAGCGTGCTGGATGGTGGTGTTCTTGTAATAAAAGGTATGTTTGCATTTTTTGCTTTGTTAGGCGAGATCGGAATTATTGTATATGTGTGGAAGGTTTTAAACAGGCATTAAGGCGGAATACAGTATCCATGCTTGCATTTTAAGGCAGGCATGTGTATACTGATAACAATAATGATTTAACGAATTAAAGTGAGAAAGGATGAAGAACATGATCGCAGAAAAGATGAAGGGATATGTTGCAAACAGCAGTATTATCCGTGCAATGTTTGAAGAAGGAAAGAATTTAGCAGCAAAAATCGGAGCTGAGAATGTATATGATTTTAGTTTGGGTAATCCAAGCGTAGAGCCACCAAAGCATGTAAAAGAATCGATCATTGAGATTTTAAATGAAGAGAATTCCATGGAAGTCCACGGATATATGAGTAATGCAGGATTCGAGTCGGTAAGAAAGACCATTGCAGATTCCTTAAATAAAAAGTTTGGTACATATTTTAATGAAAATAATATATTAATGACAGTAGGAGCAGCAGGTGGATTGAACGTAATCCTAAAGACTTTGTTAAATCCTGGAGAAGAGGTCTTGACGTTTGCTCCATACTTTGGAGAATACAATAATTACGTAGCTAATTTTGATGGAAAATTACTTGCAGTGACTCCCAATACGGTAGACTTCCAGCCAAATATAGAAGAATTTGAAACAAAGATTACAGCAAAGACGAAAGCAGTAATCATCAATACTCCAAATAATCCTACCGGCGTTGTTTATTCCGAAGAAACCATTAAAAAGATCGCAGCCGTGTTAGAGAAGAAGCAAAATGAATATAATACTAGTATTTATTTGATTGCAGATGAACCATATCGTGAGCTGGCTTATGATGGAGTAGAAGTTCCATACTTAACAAAATACTACAACAATACGATTGTAGGCTATTCTTACAGCAAGTCTCTAAGCTTGCCAGGAGAACGTATTGGCTACTTAGTTATTCCAAATGAAGTAGACGACTATGATGATGTATTTCAGGCAGCATGTGTGGCAAATCGTATCCTAGGCTTTGTAAATGCGCCTTCTTTGATCCAGAAGGTAGTTGCAAAGTGTATTGATGCCGAGGTAGATATTGATGTCTATAACCGCAACCGTGAGCTTTTATACAATAGCTTAATTAAATATGGCTATAGTTGTGTAAAACCGGAAGGCGCATTTTATTTATTTGTAAAATCCTTAGAGGAAGATGATAAGGCATTTGCACAAGCAGCGAAAAAATATAATTTATTAATTGTTCCAGGTTCTGCATTTGGATGCCCAGGATATGTGCGTATTGCATATTGTGTAGATTATGCCATGATTGAACGTTCATTACCTGCATTTGAAAAATTAGCAAACGATTATAACAAATAAGCCGTAGACCATTACGAAGAAGAAGGGAAGGATTGAATGAAAGCTTGGGAGAAAAATATTAGGACGGTAGATCCTTATGTTCCAGGAGAGCAGCCAGTTCTTGATGATATGATCAAACTAAATACAAATGAAAATCCATATCCACCGGCACCAGGGGTAAAGGAAATCATAGAGCAGATGAGTGTAAAAGACATACGCCTATATCCAGATGCCAACTGCAGCTCGCTTGTAAATGTACTATCAGCATATTATCAGTTAGAGAAGGATCAGGTATTTGTAGGCGTGGGATCCGATGATGTATTGGCAACGGCCTTTCTTACATTTTTCAATTCCAAGAAACCAATCTTATTTCCGGATATCACCTATGCATTTTATGATGTATGGGCAAAGCTTTATCATATTCCATATGAACGCCCTGCTCTAGATGAGAATTTTAGAATTAGGAGAGAAGATTATTATAAAGAGAATGGTGGAGTCGTAATCGCTAATCCAAATGCACCAACTTCTATTTGTGAAGGTCTTGAATTTATTGAGGATATATTGATACATAATCAGGATGTAATTGTAATTGTAGATGAAGCGTATGTTGATTTTGGTGGGGTAAGTGCCAGACCATTGCTTAGGAAATATGATAATCTCTTGATTACTCAGACATTTTCCAAATCCCGTTCCATGGCAGGGGCAAGAATTGGTTACTGCATGGGAAATAAGCGCTTAATTCAGGCAATGAATGAGGTGAAATACTCCATTAACTCTTATACAATGAATCAATGGGCATTACAGATTGGAGTAGAAGCAGTAAAAGATGATGTGTACTTTAAAGAAGGCCTTGTGAAAATTATGAGGACTAGACAGACAACAGCTAATGCTCTTCGTGAGCTAGGCTTTGATGTTATGGATTCTAAGACGAATTTCTTATTTGTAACACATAAGCATCTGGATTGTAAGCAATTGTTTGAATATCTTCGTACAAAACATATTTTTGTGCGTCATTGGGATACTGAGCGAATTAGCAATTACTTACGTGTTTCGATTGGAACGGAAAATGAGATGAAGGCATTCTTAGATGAGACGAGACAGTTTGTACAAATGTCGCAACAGGCTGTCAGTGTGCAGTAGAGACTCTTAAGGGGAGGAAAACAAATGAAAGTATTAATTGCTGAAGATGATTTTGCAAGCCGTAAATTTATGCTGCGTCTATTACAGCAGTATGGGGAGTGCGATGTAACAGTAGATGGGGATGAGGCCATAGAAGCATTTAAGATGGCATTAGAGGACGAGGAGCCTTATGACTTAGTCTGTCTTGATATTATGATGCCGGGCGTGGATGGATATGAGGCGCTAAAGCAAATGAGACAGATTGAGGCAGAGGAGAATATTCCAAGTCAGAAACAGGCAAAAATCATTATGACGACTGCTTTAAATGATGGAAGAAATGTAATGAAGGCATTTAATCTGGGGTGTGTAGCCTATGCCGGAAAACCAATCGATAAAGAGAAGTTTGAAAATGAGCTTAAGAAATTGGACCTTTTGTAGGGCTGCCGCAATTGGAGGGGGCAAAAGGTTTCATATCAAAATAGCTGTAGGGTTTTGAGCAATAAAAAGAGGAGTTCCCGTAACAATCTATTGTTAGGGACTCCTTTTTTATTAATGTAGGCTGTATGTTATTAGATTTTTTGTTGGGTGAGGTGTTTTAGGTCGGGGATCTTTGTTAGGACTGGGTAGAGGATGGTGCTTAGAATTACTCCGGAGATTCCTTGGATGATGTTTCCGGGAATAGAGGAGAGGGCACCGGCACCTAGATGAAGAAAATAGGATTCGTAAACAAGGTAACCGAAAACAACGATTATTCCACTACAAATTCCGCAAAATATGGTAATCACCATATGCGAAGAAGTTGATTTAAAATAGCGACAGAGGGAACGGAAGAGCAGTGCAGCAGTGGCTGCAGCAAGCGCTTTAATCACAAAGGTTCCAGGAACAAAGGCAACATATCCACCAAGAAGATCCGAAAGCATAGAGCCGACTCCGGCTGCTAAGGCTCCATAGATTGGGCCTAGGATAATACCTGTTAGTATGACCATACAGTCGCCAAGATGGATATAGCCATTAAATGTAGGTATTTTTACAATAAAGGTACCTAGAAAGCATAAGGCCGCAAACATGGCACCGATTACAAGTTTTTGTAGTTTTTCTGATTTCATATTAACACTCCCTTTTATAGATTATGTACATTGTATTTATCATAAGTTCAAACTGACCATTTGAATAGTGCCAGTTTGAATGTTTTTGACCAGTCCAGTGTGGCGAAAAGGCTACTTTAATGCGTTATTTGAATAAATAAAATATAGAAACAATCTAGCATTTTCCTTTATTACGTATTATAATGAAAATAATATGCAATAGGATTGTAACGCTATTGTGATAACAGTGAGCAGTTAAAAGATAGGAGTCTAATAGATGAAAATATCGACAAAAGGTATCTATGCTATTGAGATGATGACAGACCTCGCAATTCATTCTGTTGATAGCGTAGAGAGTATAAAAAATATAGCGGGAAGACGTAATCTTTCTGAAAAATATTTAGAACAGATTGTAAGTGCATTAAAAAAGGCACACCTGATTGAGAGTACAAGAGGGGCAACTGGTGGATATCGTTTGGCAAAGCCAGCAGGTGAGATTAAGATTTATGATATTTTAGATGCAACCGAGCGCAATTTAATTCCACTAGAATGCTTGCAAACAAAGACAGAGTGTGGTATAAATTGTGAGAAATGTGCTACACGAGGTATGTGGGGCAAACTTTGGCTTGAAATGAAGCAGGTCATGGACGATGTGACATTAGAGCAGATCGTGATTGAAAGTGAAAGAAACGAAAAAGAAGATTCAATTGAATACTATATTTAAAGGAGATTACCAATGAAATTTATTATGAGCATACTGAAAGGTATGGTAATGGGTGCAGCCAATATCATTCCTGGTGTAAGTGGTGGAACCTTGGCAGTATCTATGGGTATCTACGATGAGATTATTAGTTCTATTAATAATCTATTTAAGCAGTTTAAGAAAAGTGCATTAACGTTATTACCATACTTTATTGGTATGGGAGCAAGCTTAGTAGGATTATCATTTATTATTAAGTACTGTTTGACAAATCACAGTTTACAGACCAATGTTTTATTTGTCGGCTTAATCTTAGGCGGTTTACCAGTAATCTTAGGAAGATTTAAAGGTAAGAAAATTGGAGCTGGAGCAGGTATTGCATTTGTAATTGCATTTGCAGCAATTATCGGATTACAATTAGTTGGAAGTGGTGGCGGAGATGTCGCACTGAAAGCAGATGTATTTGGCATTGTAGGATTATTCTTCGTAGGAGTAATTGCATCCGCAACAATGGTTGTTCCAGGTGTAAGTGGTTCCATGATTCTTATGATCTTAGGATACTATGATCCAGTACTTGGTGAAGTTACTGACTTCTTTAGAGCATTAAAAGCATTTGATATGGCAGGGATGATGGACGGAGCAAAATTCTTAGTACCATTTGGCCTTGGTGTTGTAATCGGTATCTTTGCAATTGCTAAGATGATTGAGTTCTTATTAAATAAATTCGAAGTAATTACATTTGCAGCAATCCTTGGTTTGATTATTGCATCTCCATTTGCAATCTTTATGGCAGCAGAAAACTTAGTATTCAGCTTTGGTACTATTTCTGTAAGTGTTGTTACATTTATCGTTGGTTTTGTAATCGCATTCTTCTTGGGAAGAGAATAAAAATAACTATAGACACAGGTGAAACGGAAGAAAAGTTCCGAAACACCTGTGTTTTTTTATTATCTTTAGTTGACAATACATAAAGAACTATACTATAATTCTTAATGCAAATGAATTGCAATAAGTAAAATACTTATAAATTTAGCAAGTGGGAGAGGAAGATTTTATGAAAAATCAAAAAATGAAAAAGTTATCACTACTTGCAGTAATAATAATTGTAATCTCTGTAGCAAGTTATGGGCTTACTGCAATGTTAAACAACGATAAAACGTCTGAAAAGGACGATACAATTACGATTGCTACAAGTTTTTATCCAATTTATATAGCTGCACTAAATGTAACGGCAGGAATGGAGAATGTTAAGGTAGAAAACCTTATGCAAAACCAACAAGGCTGTTTACATGATTATCAGTTAACAACGGAAAATATGCGTACCTTAGAGGGGGCAGATGCATTAATCATTAATGGTGCGGGAATGGAAGCATTTCTTGACGATATTAAGACAAATTATAAATCCTTGGATATTATTGATTCCAGTGAAGATATTAGTCTATTAACGATTACCGGTGAAGAACATGACCATGATCATGAAGAAGAAGCTGACCACGACCATGAAGAAGAACATGATCATGATCATGGCGACTACAATGCTCACCTTTGGTTAGACCCAGCACGTTATGAAAAACAAATTCAAAATATTGCAGATGGATTAGCAAAGTTAGATCCAGAGCATAGTGAAACTTATAAAAATAATGCCAAAGACTATATTACAAAAGTAGCTGCATTAGAAGAAGAAATGAAAGCCGAAATAAAGGAATTTGACTATAATAATGTAATCATCTTCCACAATTCTATGGAATACTTATGCAAAGCATTAGGAATCAATGTTGCATATTCCTTAAATGTAGATGGCGATGCTTCGTTAAGTGCAGGAGATGTTGCGACTGTAATTGAAGAAGTGAAAGAAAACGATGTGAAAGTATTATTCTCTGAAAAACAATATGAGGCATCTATTGCAGACCGTATTGCATCAGAAACTGGTGCAAAGGTATATGTATTTGACAGCCTTGTAACAGGAGAAAACGATAAAAATGCATATCTTGATGGAATGAGAAAGAATATGGAATTATTAAAGACTGCATTATATAAATAATAGAGTATAAAGGAGAAGGGCATATGAGCGAAGAGTTAAAGGCAGCAGAGCTTGCTTCTGAATTGGCAAAAGGTCATGAGAAGAAGAGAAAAGCTTGTGGGGCGCATTGTATCAAGGTAAATAATATCGGTGTCAAATATGGCGAAGATGTTATTTTGGAAAACGTAAATCTTCACATTCATTGTGGAAAGCTGACAGCTATTATCGGAAGAAACGGTGCTGGTAAGTCCACATTGATGAAAGCGATTTTAGGTGAAATTCCACATGAAGGCAGCGTAAAATTTACGTATAATCATAATCATGTTTGTGGAGCAAATGAGAAGGAAACACCAAAGCTAAAGATTGGTTATGTGCCTCAGTCCTTGAATATTCCTAAGAATACGCCAACCAGCGTATATGATTTATTCGCAAGCTATATCAGCCGTCGTCCGGTATTCTTATTTAAGAGTAAGAAAGTATATAATGTAATCTTAGATCAGTTGAAATTTTTTGAAGCAGAGTCTTTGATTGATAAAGCAGTTTGCGATTTGTCAGGTGGAGAGCTTCAGCGTGTTCTATTATCGATTGCTACATTCCCAATTCCAAATCTATTATTGCTTGATGAACCGGTATCCGGTATCGATAAAAATGGTATGGACTTATTCTTTAAAAATATCATTGAATTAAAAGAGAATTATGATTTGGCGGCAATCCTTGTTTCCCATGATTTAGAGTATGTTGCAAAATATGCAGATCATGTGGTGTTACTAGATAAGAAGATTATTAAAGAGGGTACGGCCGAAGAAGTCTTTGCCAGTGATGAGTTCAAAGAAGTCTTTGGCAATATATCATATTTAGGGAGATAGGTGAAATCATGAGCGTTATTTATCATATATTAGAAACCGTGCTGCCATTTGAGTGGATGCAGTACGACTTTATGAAGAATGCATTTATTGCAATTCTAATCATCACTCCGTTATTTGGAATCTTAGGTACCATGATCGTGAATAATCGAATGGCATTTTTCTCTGAAGCATTAGGGCATAGTGCATTTACAGGAATTGCAGTGGGAGTCTTATTCGGACTAACAAACACGACGCTTTCCATGGTGATTTTTGCAATCGTATTTGCATTATTCTTAAATCGAATTAAGCGTTTAAATACAGTTTCTACCGATACGATTATATCTGTATTTGCATCCTTGGCGACTTCCATTGGTCTTGTAATCTTAAGTAAGGGCGGGAACTTCTCCAAATACTCCAATCTCTTAGTAGGAGATATTTTAAGTATTACAACGAAGGAAATCTTAATGCTGCTTGGCATTTTTGTAGTAACCATCCTATTTTGGTTATTTGCATTTAATAAGCTTCATGCATTAAGCGTAAATCAGTCCTTAGCAAAGAGCCGTGGTATCAGAGTGGTATTGATTGATAATCTATTTGTTGTATTAATCGCATTAATCGTTATGCTATCTATTAAATGGGTTGGTATCCTGATTATTAATGCGTTATTGATTTTACCGGCAGCAGCAAGCCGTAATATTTCTGATGATATGAGAGAATATCATCTATATTCTATTCTCATAGCTATATTTTCAGGGGTATTGGGATTGGTATTATCCTACTATAACAGTACGGCAACCGGCCCAACCATTGTAATTATTTCTTCTATTATTTTCTTTGCGACATTAATTTGTCGTCCAATCTTTAAGAAATAATTAAGAGTTTCTTATAAAATATAGAATAATTAGAGAAATACTGGTTTTTAATAGAGTCATTTGCTATAATGCATTTATGTTTTTAGAGCCGTTATATATTCCACGAAATTGGAGAGAATATATAACGGCTTGTTAAAAATACATAAGTTGAGAGGTAGTAGAATGAGTAAAAGAACGTTATATGGGAAAATAGCAGTGAATTTGTTATTTGCTGTCCTTTTAATCATGGGATGTATCTTCTTAGTACCAAGATTAATCGGATTTTTCTTTCCATTTGTAATTGGATGGTTAATCGCATTGATTTGTAATCCACTTGTAAAATTATTAGAAGATAAGTTGAAGTTCATGCGTAAGTTTAGTTCTGCAATTATCATAATTGCCGTATTGGCTGCAGTGGTACTTGTGATTTATCTAGTTGGTTATAAGTTAATCGAGCAAGGAGTTGCTTTTGTTAAGAACATCGATGTGATGTATGCGAATTTTGATCGTACACTTCAAAATACAGCGGACAGGCTAGGTGAGAGATATCAGCTGTTCCCGGAAAAGATTACAACTGGAATTCAGAACTTTTTACTTCATTTAGATGATTATGTAAAAGAGTTAATTACCAATACAAAGCTTCCAAGCCTTAGTGGCGCAGGAGATGTGGTGAAAGCAGTAGGAAATGGTTTCTTTATGTTTATCATAGCCTTATTGTCTTCCTATTTCTTTATTGCGGACAAGGATATTATCGTGGAACGGTTTAAAGCGAGAATACCGAAATCAGCATTAAAGAACTATAATCTGATTACAAGTAATTTTAAACGTGCAATCGGTGGTTATTTTAAGGCACAGTTTAAGATTATGTTAATTATAGTAGTAATCCTTTATGTTGGATTTTTATTTGTTCATGTGGATTATGCAATTCTATTGGCGTTTATCATTGCCTTTTTAGATTTCCTTCCTGTGTTTGGGACAGGAACCGTAATCTGGCCTTGGGCAGTATTTGATGTAATCAATGGAAACTATATTCAGGCAGGTGTCTTATTATTGCTTTATGTAGTCTGCCAAGTGGTAAAACAATTGTTACAGCCAAAAATGGTTGGTGATAGTATAGGAATGAGTCCATTGACGACATTGTTTGTTTTATATATTGGATATAAGTTTGCAGGAATCGTAGGTATTATTGTTGCAATTCCAATTGGAATGATCTTAATCAGTCTTTATCGTGCAGGTGCATTTGATAGTTGGATTCGTGATATCCGGACTTTAGTAACAGATTTAAATGAATATCGTAAATATTAATAGAAAAAGAGACTACATTTTAGTGGTCTCTTTTTAAATTAATAGGCAATCTCTCTCGAAATCTCCTATTAATTAAAAAACACCCTAAAAAGAAGGGCGTAGAATGCGCACTCAGCTGCAAAGAGTATGTAGTTAATACGACCAGCTTCGGCACGAGCAAAGTGTCTTTGACTTGAAGCGCTTGAACCTCTCATGAATGAGGGGGAGCCTAAGAGTGTCGAAGACACTTTAGTCTGTATAGAATTGGGGGATCAAAAGGCTATTTGTTTGTGAACGTTTGGGCATATATCAAATTACTAGCTTCAAAATACCCAAAATCATAAGTAAAAAGTAAAGGAATAAGGCAGTTTTGGCATATACAAGAATTAGTAGTTGAAAATGCCCACGTAATTTGTCGAAGCCCGGGCATATAAAAGTGGAAAATTCTATATATGCCCAAAACCTCACAAATTCTTTTGAAATAGTCAGGAAATTGGGCAAAAACAGCGAACAAATTTTATATATGCCCAAAGACCTGCGCCCCTAGTTGGACATGGCAAAGTATGCAAAGCACACTTTGGTCTAAATATAAAAGATTTTGAAGAATTTTTTGAATTAATTCTTGAAAATATGGAATACTAATAAAAAAAGTAGGAAGTTCAATTGTCTAGAAAGCGCCTATTTTAGCGGTTTTTAGGGGGGAAATGTAACGAATTGTAGATATTTTTTGAAAAAAATAAAAAAATATAAGAAAAAGTGTTGACATTTGTTTTTGTGTCGTATATAATTACTAATGTACTCGCGAGTTGCGAGAAACATCCCAGGGATCATAGCTCAGCTGGGAGAGCACCTGCCTTACAAGCAGGGGGTCACAGGTTCGAGCCCTGTTGGTCCCATTCAAGAGAAATCTTGACAATTTAATAATTTATTATTATGGCGGAATAGCTCAGTTGGCTAGAGCACACGGTTCATACCCGTGGTGTCGCTGGTTCGAATCCAGTTTCCGCTATTAACTAAAAGTCATTACAGTTTACTGTAGTGGCTTTTTTCGTTATATATAAATATGTATTTTATCATTGGTGTTCAAGATTTCTCATAAAGAAGAAAAAACTTGATAATACTGAAAAAATAAGAAATAATAGGACATAGGAATAACCAAGGAAAAGCGAGGTAGTGCAAATGAGAGTTGGAATGGGCTATGATGTTCATAAATTAGTTGAAAATCGTGATTTAATTTTAGGTGGAGTAAAAATTCCATATGAGAAAGGATTACTGGGCCATTCAGATGCAGATGTATTAGTACATGCCATCATGGATGCATTATTAGGTGCAGCAGCACTTGGCGATATCGGAAAACATTTCCCGGATACAGACGAACGTTTTAAAGGCGCAGACAGTATTGAATTATTAAAGCATGTAAAAGAATTATTGGATGATAATTTATTTATTATAGAGAATATTGATGCAACGATCATTGCGCAACGCCCAAAGATGGCTCCACATATCCCTCAGATGATTGAGAATATTGCAGGGGCGCTTGGTCTTGAGCATAACCGCATCAATGTAAAGGCAACGACGGAAGAAGGCCTTGGATTTACAGGAGAAGGCGCAGGAATCAGCTCACAGGCAATCTGTATGCTCAATACCATTACGAATTATGCATATGATGATATTATGGCAGAGCAAACTGGATGTGGCGGCTGTAGTGGCTGTAGCGGATGCTCTAAGAAAAGCTAAAAAGGAAGAGCAAAGGAATAAGAAATGAAGTTACAAAAACAAATTAATCTTCAAAAAATAAATAATCAGACGGACGAGGAGCAAGTGCTTCAATGTTATAGCCTTTGGAAAGACTGTTTTGGCGATTCCAATGAGTATATGGAGTACTATTTTAAAAATAAGCTGAAGGATAATCAGGTGTATGTCATTGAGGAAGAGGAACAGGTAATTTCTATGCTGCATCTAAATCCATTTCGTATGTCATTAAAGGGCAAGGAAAATGTATATCACTATATCGTTGGTGTAGCAACACAAGAGGAGAAACGTGGCAAGGGATGCATGCGTAATGTCCTTACCAAGGCGCTTAGAGAGCAAAGGGAAGCAGGGGAAATCTTTACGTACCTTATGCCGGCAGCCAAAGAAATCTATCTTCCTTATGATTTCCGCTATATATATACCCAGGATAGAGTGAGCGGCGTATTAAGCGAGGATGTAGCAACACAGACAGAACTAGAAGTTCGACCATATGCTGAACTTTCTAATCAGGAAAAACAGGATGTCGTATCGTTTGCAATGGACCATTTAGAAGGAATATTTGAACTATATACAATTCGTGACCAGGCGTATTATGACCGACTTAGCTTAGAAATGCAGGCAGCAGGCGGAGACGTGGTAACAATCTATAAAGGCAATGCGTTAAAAGGAATCTCTAGCTTTATGTTGGAGAATGGGCATATGGAGATTGTAGAGACAATTACAAGCCCTGAAGAGACAAAGCAGATGGTAAATGCCTTATTCTCCTATGTATTTAGCCAAGGAAAGGATCAATCCTTACAGGTAGCATGGCTTGAGACACATTTCTTAGATGTAAATGTACTTCAACAGTCTGTAAAAGACAGTGAATATAAGAAACAGCCAATTATTATGGCAAGAGTATTAGATGTGAAACAGGCACTTTCTCTTCTTGAATTAAAGGAAGGTGAAACAGAGGCTGCCACAATAAAGCTTGCCGTAAGAGATGAATTACTTTCTGAAAATGAGAAGACGTACAAGATTATGGTTTCTGCAAATCAAACGGTAATTGAACAGACAGAAGAAGAGTATGAGGTCTGCATGGATATTGCAAGTCTGACTGAATTCTTCTTTGAAAGTGTACCGACAGATACATTATGCTTTGAAACTAAAGGACTTAACAGAGCAGAAGCAGTGGCTCGTTTAAATAAATTGTCTGGATGTCGAAGTAGTTATATTAATGAGATTGTATAAGAAAGACGATTGTAATAATATGTAAAATATGCTATCATACCATGTAAAATAGGTACTTGCGTTATGGAGTTATCTAGCAGAATCGGGGGATGAGCAATGTCAAAAAAAGTGAGACGAATGCTACTAGGCTTCGCACTTGGTATGATAGCAATTTTCTTTTTGGGAACTTCAGAAAGGAAAGTGCATGCATCAACAGCAACCTATATGAAATCATTAAAGGATGGCATCAATTTAGGAAATACATATGAGACTGGAGTAGAAGAAACGAAGATTAAGGATCCTGCAGTCGCTAAAAAAATAGTCGATAATTTAAAGAAGCAAGGATATAGTACGATTAGGCTTCCAATTACGTTAAATAAGCATTTTGATAAAAAGACCGGTGTGGTTGAGGATAGTTATTATAAGGAGATTGAAGTCATGCTTAAGGCTGCCATTGATGGCAAGCTTCAGGTTATCCTTACGATGTACGGTGACTCCTACCAGTGGTTAAATGATATGAGCAATCAGAAGGCAACCATTGACCTGTACAAGAAGGTTTGGAAGCAGATTGCATTGCATTATAAGTCTTATTCCGATTATTTGAGTTTTGAGGGGGCGAATGCGCCTTACTATAACAAAAAAAATCAAAGTGAACAGTTGATGATTTTAAATAAGATGAATCAAGAGTTTGTTAAGACCGTTCGAAAGACTGGCGGAAAAAATAGCAAGCGGACATTATTTATTTCCACGTTAAATGGTGCCGTAACAGAAGAGGCTTGTAATAGCATGGCAGCAGCCTATAAAAAGCTGAAGGATGATAATGTTGCGGTCAGCGTGCATTACTATGGGCTTTGGTCATTTAGTGTAAATGCCTGCGGAAAGACGACCTTTGATCAGATGGTAAAAAAGGATATTTCCACCTTTGTAGCACTGGTAAAGAAGAAGTTTATTTCCAAGAAAATTCCTGTCGTATGTACGGAATATGGCCTCTATGGACAGGAGACAGAAAATCAGTCGATTAATGTTGGAGAGCAGCAAAAGTACTATGAGGAGTTTCTGTATCAGGTGAAGAAGGCAAAGCTTCCGGTGCTTTTGTGGGATAATGGAAAGCTGTATAATAGGGAACAAGGAATGTGGACCAATCCAGCACTTAGAAAACTATTTGTAGCAGCAAAGAAGTCTAGATCTTCTTATGTAAATACAGATTCTATTTATCTAAAAAAAGGAAGCCAGATGAAAGACAAGAGCCTTATGCTAACCTTGCATGAGGGAAACCTTAAAAGTATTCAAGTAGATGGAAAAGCACTTGTCCTGAATCAGGATTATGAGGTAAAAGGAAATAAAGTTACCATAAAGGCAGAGTACCTAAAGAAAGTGGTAGATCAGCATGCAGCAGATCTTGGTCAGTACCAGACAATGCTGTTTCAATTTACCAAGGGAGCGCCATTTGGTGTACATATTTATGGATATAATAGTGCGATTTTATCAACCAATGCAGGCACGGTGAATGGATTTACGATTCCTACTTCATTTAATGGGGACAGGCTAATTACAATGGAATCCTTTAATACCTCTCACCAGACAAGAGGGCCAATTACATACAGCACCTTTCAGGAGTATGGCAATTCTTTTGAGCCGGACTATGAAAATGGAGCCATCGAGCTGAAGAAAGCATTTCTATCAACTTTAAAGGAAGAACAGACCATACTTGTATTTCATTTTGCAAGTGGTGAGGTAAAGACTTATACGATTAAGCGTTCTAAAGATGTGATACAAGAAGTAAATTATAAGAAAACAACGGCACTTCCATCACCGGTAGTGACGAAGGTTCCGACGCAGGATGCTACCCAAGCAGTAACAGAAACTCCGGTAGCAAGTATAGTTCCATCGCCAACAGCTACGGATCAGAGTATTGCGGCAATGAGTCCTGTAGATGGTCAGAAGAAGCATAATAATGGAATTATGTACAGTATTTTTCTGGGCATTATTATCTTGCTCCTACTGGTCTATAGCCTATACTTTTTAAGGAAGCGCAGCATGCAGAGGAGACTGCTTGAACATGAGAGCACTGAAAAAAGTGCAGATAGTTCTATTGACAAATAACACCTAGATGCATAGAATAAAATAGTGTTAGATTAACAACAAATATCATATTAGAAAAGCGATGAATAGAAAAGTAGTTGATCGACGAAGTTACAGAGAGGGAGTGTCACCGGCTGAAAACATTCCTAATGGACCGATAAACGAAGTGCATCTAGGAGCTGACTGGCTGAAGCAGAATCTGTTAGGCGAGTACGGTAGCAGCCGTTATTGTAATAAGATTGTATTATACTGTATATTCCAGCAATAGTCTTGGAATAATAATATAAATTAGAGTGGAACCGCGAATACCTCGTCTCTATGAATGTAGAGACGGGGTTTTTTTAGTTATCCTAGGCATGACAACGGTAAAAAAGTCGTAAGTAATAGAAAGCGAGGATTATCATGGGATATATAAGATTTGTAAAAGAGGAAATTGCGCTTATTAAGGAACGAGATCCGGCAATCAAATCTGCAAAAGAGGTATTTTTATATCCTAGCTTTAAGGCAATTATGAAATATAGAATTGCTCATAAGTTATATCTTAGAAAACATTATTTCTTAGCAAGATGGATTTCGCAGAGAGCTGCAAGAAAGACGGGAATAGAGATTCATCCAGGAGCAACTATTGGAAAAGGATTATTTATTGATCATGGCCATGGCGTAATCATTGGAGAAACCGCTATCTTAGGCGATAATATTACACTTTATCAAGGGGTTACCCTTGGAGGTACTGGTAAGGAAAAAGGAAAACGACATCCGACGGTTGGAGACAATGTCATGATTAGTGCTGGAGCCAAAGTATTAGGTTCCTTTACAGTCGGAGCAAATTCAAAAATCGGTGCAGGAAGCGTTGTTTTATCCGAAGTACCACCAAACTCTACTGTAGTTGGCGTGCCAGGACGTGTGGTGAAACGAGATAATAAAAAGGTGCCAAGTGAAGATTTGGATCAAGTACATTTACCAGATCCAGTCCGTACGGACCTTTTAAGACTTCAGAGAGAAAATGAAGTTTTAAAAGAGGAAATGGGTCGTATCTTAGACCGCATTTCAGAGTTAGAGAACAAGTAAACTTAACACAGTATAGATATATCTGTTTTTGTGAAAAATAGTAAGTATACCAGGAGGAAAGAAAATGAAAATTTATAATACGTTATCAAAAAGTAAAGAAGAATTTGTACCAATTGAACCAGGCAAAGTTCGTATGTACGTGTGCGGACCAACCGTTTATAACTACATCCATATCGGAAATGCAAGACCAATGATCGTATTCGATACAGTACGCCGTTATTTTGAATATAAAGGTTTTGAAGTAAACTATGTTTCCAACTTCACTGACGTTGATGATAAAATCATTAAAAAGGCAAACGAAGAGGGTGTTTCTACAGAAGAAATTTCAGAACGTTACATCGAAGAGTGTAAGAAAGATATGGCTTCCATGAACATTAAGCCAGCAACTTGCAATCCTAAGGCAACAGAGGAAATCGAAGGAATGGTTGCAATGATTGAGAACTTAATCGAAAAAGGATATGCATACGAAAAGAATGGTACTGTTTACTTCAGCACTCGTAAATTCGAAGGTTACGGTAAATTATCTAAGAAAAACTTAGACGATCTTGAAGCAGGTAGCCGTGTTGCAGTTGCAGATGAGAAAAATGATCCAATGGACTTCGTATTATGGAAACCGAAAAAAGAAGGGGAACCATCATGGCCATCACCATGGAGCGACGGTAGACCAGGCTGGCATATCGAATGTTCTGAAATGAGTAAGAAATACCTTGGAGATCAAATCGATATCCATGCAGGCGGAGAAGATTTAGTATTCCCTCACCACGAAAATGAAATTGCTCAATCCGAAGCGGCAAATGGTAAAGAATTCTCGAAATACTGGATGCACAATGCATTCTTAAATATCGATAACAAGAAGATGTCAAAATCCGAAGGAAACTTCTTCACAGTTCGTGAAATCGGTGAAAAATTCGATCTTCAAGTACTTCGTTTCTTCATGTTAAGCTCTCACTACAGAAGTCCACTTAACTTCTCAAAAGATTTAATGGACGCAGCTAAGAGTGGTTTAGATCGTATTAAGACTGCAGCATACCATTTAGAACAATTAGAAGCATTAGCTTCCGAACGTGAATTAAATGAACAAGAAAAACAAGTATTAGCAGATGCTGAAAGCTTAAACAATAAGTTCAATGCAGCTATGGAAGATGATTTTAACACTGCAGATGCAATCAGTGCCATCTTCGAAATCGTTAAACTTGCAAATACAAATGCAAGCCAAGACAGTGCAAAAGAACTTATCCAAATTTTATTAAAGAAAATTGTAGTATTATGTGATATACTTGGTGTAGAAGTAAAACACGTAGAAGAATTACTTGATGAAGATATCGAACGCTTAATCGAAGAACGTCAAGCGGCAAGAAAGAACAGAGACTTTGCACGCGCTGATGAAATTCGTGATGAATTATTAGAAAAGGGTATTATCCTTGAAGATTCTAGAGAAGGCGTTAGATGGAAAAGAGCGTAAGAATGACAAATAACACGGATAACAACGAAAACAATTTAACTTTAGATGGCAATCATTTTCATGAATATTTATTGGAAACAATGAATTTACAAAAACATGATCCACGTCAATATTCACCATTAACACTTGCGTATATTGGAGATGGAATTTATGATATCGTCATCCGAACAATTGTCTTATCCCATGGCAATGCACCGGTAAACAAGCTGCACAAGATTTCAAGCAGTTTCGTTAAGGCGCAGGCGCAAATGAATATGTTCCATGCAATTGAAGAATTATTGACAGAAGAAGAGATTGGAGTTTATAAAAGAGGACGTAATGCGAAGTCTTATACTTCCGCTAAAAATGCGACAATCACAGAATATCGTTCTGCAACAGGCTTTGAAGCATTATTAGGTTACCTTTACCTAATGGACCGTTTCGACCGAATTCTTGAATTAATCAAGCATGGCTTTGAAAAATTAGACTTTAAAATGTAGTACAAATAGTAATGATAAATAGGAGTAGAACATGAGATACGAAGAATTTACAATTGAAGGACGTAATGCGGTACTTGAAGCATTTCGTGCAAAAAAACCAATCGACCGTTTATTCGTTTTAGACGGATGCCAAGATGGACCAGTAAAATCCATTTTAAGAGAGGCAAAAAAGACTGATACAATCATTACTTTTGTAAAAAAAGAACGTTTAGATCAAATGTCTGAAACAGGCAAACACCAAGGTGTTATGGCTTACGCAGCAGCATACGAATATGCTGAAATCGAGGATATGTTCAAGTTAGCAGAAGAAAAAGGCGAAGCACCTTTCATCATCTTACTTGATAATATCGAAGATCCACACAACTTAGGAGCAATGATCCGTACAGCTAACCAAGCTGGTGCTCATGGTATCATCATCCCTAAACGTCGTGCAGTAGGTTTAACAGCAACTGTTGCTAAAGTAAGTGCTGGTGCAATCAACTACGTTCCAGTAGCAAAAGTAACAAACCTTGCTAACACAATCGAAGAGTTAAAAGAACGTGGTATGTGGTTCGCATGTGCAGACATGGATGGCGAAGTAATGTACAACTGTAACTTAACTGGTTCTATCGGTTTAGTAATCGGTAGTGAAGGTGAAGGCGTAGGTCGTCTTGTGAAAGAAAAATGTGATTACATCACTAAAATCCCTATGAAGGGTGATATCGATTCTTTAAACGCTTCCGTAGCAATGGGTATCTTATCTTACGAAATCGTTCGTCAAAGAATGACGGCAAAATAATTTTATTTAGAATAAATTCTTAAGTTTCTAAGGGGCGGAGCTTTTTATATGGGCAGCTAGCATGTCCATATAAGCGGTCCTTTCCCTGGAAACTGTACATATAACTTACGACAGCATGTATTTACTATTCCTATTTATGTCATTACTATAATTATTGATGTGGGAGGTGAAGTTTGATGCCATATGAAAGATACGCGGACTGTTCCGATGAAGAAATACTTATGTTAATCCGAGAAGAAGATAAGCTTGCCATGGAATGCCTGTTAGAACGATATAAGCATTTGGTAAGAAAGAAGGCAAAGGCCTTATTTATTATTGGTGCTGACCGCGATGACTTGATTCAGGAAGGCATGATTGGCCTTTATAAAGCAGTCCGTGATTTTAGAGAAGACAAGAATAGCAGCTTTGCAACGTTTGCTGAGCTTTGTATTTCGAGACAGATTTACAGTGCCATTAAGACTTCCAACCGCAAAAAGAACAACCCACTAAATACCTACATATCATTCTATGAACCAGTCAGTGCACAAATAAGTAGCAATAATGACCAGGTTTCCTCAATCATGGATTTTATTGGCTCAGAGCGTACAAATCCTGAGGAGATGGTTATTGACAAAGAAAGTGCTAATATGATAGAATATGAACTGAAAAGGCGACTTAGTTTATTCGAGCGCAAGGTGCTCAGACTCTATGTTTCCGGTATGAAATATACGGAGATCGCAGAGGTACTTAATAAGGAAGCAAAGTCCATTGACAATGCATTGCAACGGACGAAATCCAAGTTAAATACGATCATGGAAGAAGTAAGAAGCCGATAACAATTACATAATATTTGCTGCTATAGCTCAGTCGGTAGAGCGTCACATTGGTAATGTGGAGGTCACGGGTTCGATTCCCGTTAGTAGCTTATTAGATAAACATCGGAAATCCAGTAAAGATAAGGATTTCCGGTGTTTTTTGTTTGAATTATTTTATTAGCATGGAATAAGTAAGGAACATAAAATAGGCAGCAGTCTCAATAACTTTCTCGGATGCAGCCAATGATACACTATAAAATTATATTTTAATTATACAAAAAATCATCTTTGGTTTTAAACTGTTTAATTACATCGTTATTCCTATCACTTTTGTTCGATCTATCAAAATCAGTGATTACTCTTTTTTTGCTTTTTTTATAAGAAACTCCTTTATCTTGCCAAAACACTTTGAGATGCTTTATGCAGTGGCTGAGAATCGAAAAGAGATCCAGTATTTCGAACATGCGGAACATGCATCATCTTACGCAAGTGATCCAAAGCGGTATAAGGAGATTGTGAAGGAGTTTGTTGAAAAAGAGGTTATATAGATTTATTGAGAATATATTGTGGAGAGTTTAGAAAAGAGATAAAAAAGTGTGCAACTAACTAATTGTTGCGCACTTTTTATTTATGCGAATAACAAGTTAAAGTACTGTTTGCGTTAGGTTTTAGACTATACAGATAATGATAAAAACTCGCAATGTACGCTTCTTGTATTAGAAACTGTACAATTTAACCATAAAAAGGAAGAAAAATTATTGAGTATGTCAATTGATACATGGGAATTGGGGTGATACTCTTAGAATGAGCAAGCGATTGCGCATAAAAATACAAAAAAACCAAAGGAGGAAATGCGGATTGAGTAAGAAATTACAAAGAGTAATGGCAGCAATCCTGTCATTATGTATGATGTTTAGTATCATTGGGACCGCAGACGTAAGACCGGTAAATGCGGCAGAACGTTCAGCAGAGATACTGAAGGATTCCGAATTTACAGGAGATTTATCTAAGGATGGTATTTGGAACGTGGAATCTAGCACAAACGATAAGTCAACGTTTGAGTTTTATTCCTATGCATCTAATGAATGGTTAAAACCAGGAGATGACCAGGGAACCAGTTGTTTTAAGTTCTGGATGGAGAACGAAGGAAGTTTTCTTTTAACACAAAAAGTGGATTTAAAAGCAGGTACATATAAGATTTCTACAGATTTCTCTGGAGAAAAAGCCAAGGTACAACTTGTTCTTGGAGAGAAAGAGGGCAGTTCAGTTGATTTGGGTGGCTGGAATGTATGGAGTGAAGCAGCAGACCAATTTACCATTACAGAAGATGCAAAAGATGTAACGGTTGGTATTAAAGTTACTGCTTCAGCAGATGGATATGGATATATTGACTCTATTTCCATGAAAGACGCATCTGAAGCAGAGCAAGAGCCTGAACCCGTGGATGCTGGAATTTATGTAAAAAGAGTAAAGGGATTGTCTGACGACTTCTTTAAAGGCGCAGATGTATCCTCGTACATAGCACAAAAGAATAGTGGTGTAAAGTATTATGATTTTGACGGAAAAGAGTTAGACGATCAAGGATTTTTTGACTTATTATCTTCTTGTGGAATGAACTACATCCGTATCCGTGTATGGAATGATCCATATGATAAAGATGGAAATGGATATGGTGGAGGAAATAACGATTTAGATACTGCAATTAAAATTGGTAAGTGGGCAACTAAGGCAGGCATGAAGGTCTTAATCGACTTCCATTATTCTGATTTCTGGGCAGATCCAGCCAAGCAAAAGGCACCAAAGGCTTGGGAAGGCATGGAGATTGACGAAAAGACAAAAGCAGTGGAACAGTTTACAACTGAAAGTTTAAATGCCTTAGTAAAAGAAGGCGTAGACGTAGGAATGGTTCAGGTTGGTAATGAAACCAATGCAAAAGTATGCGGAGAAGATAAATGGGAAAATATAAGTAAAATCTTTAATGCAGGAAGTAAAGCAGTTCGAACAGTTGCAGCAGAAAGCAAAAAAGATATTCTTGTTGCGCTTCATTTTGCTAACCCAGAAGGGGTAGGACGTTATGCCGGTTATGCAGAACAATTAGCTGAGAATAAAGTAGATTACGATGTATTTGCAAGTTCTTATTATCCATATTGGCATGGAAGCGTTACGAATCTTACCAATGTATTATCCGATGTTGCTAAGACTTATGGAAAGAAAGTTATGGTAGCAGAGACTTCTTGGGTTACTACTTATGAAGATGGTGATGGACATACTAACTCCATTTATGAAGACAAAGATGGAATAGATATCAATTATGATGTTTCTGTACAGGGACAGGCAAATGAACTTCGTGACGTAATACAGGCAGTAAAAAATGTTGGCGATGCAGGAATTGGAGTATTCTATTGGGAGCCAGCATGGATTCCGGTACAGGTATATGATAAAGATGCAGCCAATGCAAGTGAAGTATTAAGTGAAAATAAAAAACTTTGGGAGAAGAATGGTTCAGGTTGGGCATCTTCTTATTCCAAAGCATATGATCCAGAAGATGCAGGAAAATGGTTTGGTGGTTCTGCAGTAGATAATCAGGCATTATTTGATTTTAAAGGACATCCATTAGAAACATTGAATATTTTCAACTATGTAGTAACAGGAACAAATGCACCGCTTGCCGTTACTTCTGTAAAAGCAGAGGCTGTGGAAGCAGAAGTTGGAAAGGATGCTACACTTCCTAAGACCGCAACTGTAGTCTATAATAACGGTGATAAGAGTGATGCTTCCGTTGAATGGAGTATGGATGAAGTAAACGCAGCAGTGAAAGCTGGGATTGGTAAATACAAGATTAATGGTACAGTCGTAGTGGAAGGAGTTTCTTATAAGGTAACTTGTGCTTTCACAATCAAACCATTAAACCTACTACAAAATGCTGGATTTGAAGAGGAAGATATGTCTATGTGGAATATTTCCTCTCTTGATTCTAAGACAGCGCAGCGACTTGAGGATAATAATAAACATAGCGGTGCTTTCTGTCTTAAGTTCTATAGTGATAAGGCAGTTTCCTTTACCGCAGAGCAGACAATTACTTTAGATGCAGGAACATATGCATTTGAAGGATATGTGCAAGGTGGAGATGCAGGAGAGAATGCGAAGATTACATTATACGCTTCTGCTGACGGGAAAAACTATACGGTAGATACCTCTGTAAACGGATGGCAGAACTGGTCTAATCCAACGATTTCAAAAATCACGGTAGCAAAGAACAAAACACAAATAACAGTTGGAGCAAGCGTAGATGCAGCAGCTGGTGCATGGGGGTCATGGGATGATTTCTATTTATATAAGACTTCAGATGCATCCAATGTAGTTCCAGCAATTTCAATTACCGATGCAACTGTAAATGGTATTACAGATACTGTGTATACAGGAAAGAATCAAGTACAGAAAGTTACAGTGATCAAAGACGGAGCTATCTTAGCTGAAGGCAATGATTATAAGGTAAGCTACAAGAATAACAAGAATGCTGGAACAGCAACTATAAGCATTGTAGGCTGTGGAAAGTATACAGGAAGCATTACAAAGACATTTACAATTAAGAAAGCAAAACAAAGCATTACATGCAATGCTACATTTACAAAGAAAATTGGAGATGCAGCATTCTCTTTAAATGTAAAGAGAACTGGAGAGGGAAGCTTAGCTTATGCATCCAATAATGAAAAGGTAGTAAAGGTAGATAGCAAAGGCAAAGTTACCGTTGTTGGAAAAGGTACTGCAAAAGTAACAGTAACAGCTGCAGCAACGAACAATTATGAAAAGGCACAAAAGACAATTACTATTACTGTCAATGACAAGAAGACGCAGAAGATTACAACTTCCAAAGCTAGCTATTCCAAAGTATATGGAGATAAGCAATTTACACTTGGTGCAAAAACAACAGGTGGTGGAAAGCTTACTTATACAACAAGCAATAACAAGGTAGTTAAGGTTTCTTCTTCTGGAAAGGTAACGATTACTGGTTGCGGAACTGCATATATCGTAGTGAAGGCAGCAAAGACTGCGACATATAATGAAGCTTCTAAGAAAATAAAAGTAGTTGTTGTACCGAAAAAAGTTTCTGGTTTAAGTGTGAAATCGAAAAAAACTAAGACAGCAACAGTAAAATGGTCTAAAAATAGTAAGGCAGATGGATATGTTGTTTACTACTCAACTTCTAATAAATTTAAGAAGAACGTGAAGAAGGTAGAAGTGAAGAGTGCAAAGAAGACTACGATTACTGTAACGAAACTCAAAAAGAAAACAAGCTATTATGTGAAAGTAAGAGCATATAGCAATGTTGGTGGAAAACGAGTTTATAGCAGTGATTGTAAGGTTAAAAAAGTAGTTGTAAGATAAAAAAGAGGCACTGCAAGAATGAGTAAATTCATTTTTGGAGTGCCTTTAATACATCTCTTAAGCAGCTCGTTCATATATTTATTTATATCGTAATTACCGTCTTTACTGCTCCAGTCAAAGAATACGCCTTTGATAATGGTACATAGGTCATTTACAACTTCATTGGAAGTTCTGCCATTTGAAATGATAAATCCATTTGCTGTGGCACATTCTAAGTAGGAAGTAATAGTTTTTATCATTTTATGATCAAAAACAGCAGAAGTCTCTTTTAAGAGATCATCAAAGGATTTAGCTGCGGCTTATGAAATCGGACGCCGACTTGCAAGTAAAAAGAAATAGTAGAAATGGTTAGGCTCTATGTCAGTTGTTATCTGAAGTGTTTTCTTCATTGACAACATGGACATAGAGCCATTTTTTATTAGATAGAGAGTACATATAAAAAAACTATCCTATTAGATAGGATAGAAGTCGGGCATATGTCGTATTGGTTTTAGGGATAAAACTCCCATAGAAATTTGTTGGGAGACAATATGGGAGTTAGAAGAAATTTAAATTAATCATAGAAACAATAGGAAAAACAGAAATTAGGCCTTAATCCACCATGGTGTTTTCATAAAGCCAAAGAAGGAGCGGCCACGTCCCATGCGAAAGGGATGTCGTGTATTGATCCAGTTTTCCGTATAGGTCAGTAGTTCTTGGCATTTTTCATGTTGCAGCTGTTCAATCAGGCTACTATGATCACATTGCCCCATTAGCTGTCCTTCTTTAAAAGTTAGTTCAAGTACGTTTCTGTATGCCCATGCATGTTGAAATCCTGTATGTATGTAATATTTGCTAAGAAATCCATTGCCAATAATAAGGGAGTTGGTATAGGCAACTGGTAATTGTAAGTCTTTATATACATGGTATCCTGTATATCCCGGAGCGTCATTTGGAGCTAAAGGGAGCACGCCGTTGATTGCAGGATACGTATTATCTTTTGAATTTATTTGTAATGTCTGTAATACTAGTTTGTCATTGATTACTTCGAATTCACAAAAGTAACCGGAGGAACAGTTAGAGCAGATGGATGCGGGGGTGATTCCATAGCTGTTTGGATGAAAAGAAGTTGCTTTGCGTTTGTCCTTTTCAGTAATGTAAGAATAGTGTTGTCCTTTGTAGATATATATGTCTGGTTGCTGAGCGGTCATGATATAGTCTCCTTTCTAGATAAGTAAACAATAATTCTATTCATATCATCATTATATGTATCGTCCCAAATGCTCTTTAACATCACCTGATTTTGCAGGTGTTTTTTAATACATAGGAAACTTCTCTTCAAGAAGCCTCCTATGTATTAAAAAACGCTCTGCTAAGGATGCGCACTCAGGGGAAAGGAAGATGTCGCAAAAAATAGCGACATTCCCCTTCGGCGCGGCAAAGTTTCTTCGACTTGAAGGTTTTGCACCC
>JAUNRX010000017.1 GCA_030539495.1 bacterium
TAGTATAACGCAAATGAGAGGGCCGGTGTAGGCGTGCTTGAGAGGACGCTTACGATACAATTAAAGAGAATGAGTATTACTTTGACGAAGGAAGAAGTTTTATAAACTATCGAGTGAAATGGCTGTAAAATTAGAGTGTTAATCTGGTAAGTATTATTTGTATGTATATAGAAGAAAGTACGGAAATGAGGAGGTATATATATGGCATATGAACTAGGTGGAAGAGCTGATAAATTTGGAAATCGTTTTGAATATAATTGGACAATAAGTAAAGTACTAGATGTCGTTCAAGAAAAAATAGAGTTTATCACTTTAGAAGCGATAGGTGAAAATGAAGAAGGTGTAGATTTATGGGTTGGAAATAAAGATGGAAGCTGTGAAGGTCAGCAATGTAAAGGGCGATCAGGTAGCGAAGAATCGTGGAGTTATGGTACGGTTAATGCAAAAGGTATTTTTACAAAATGGAAAAATCAATTAGAAAGAGATATAAAAAATCATGTTTCATTGGTTTCGCCGTTGGCCTTTACATTATTTGAGGATTTAACAGTAAGAGCGAGAAATACAAGTATTAATCCGGATGATTTTTATGAATATCAAATAAAAAAATCAGGACAAGAAACGCGTAATCTATTTAAAAATTATTGTAAAGTAATGGGGATAGATACTACTAATGAAAATCAAATACATATGGAAATTGATTATTTATCAAGAAGTTTCTATCGACAGATACCGGATTCTGAGCTAAAAAATATAGTTATTGAAAGAATTAATATACTTTTTTACGGAGATTCAAAAGAAGTTTATAATAAATTACTTTCTTTTATTTTGACAGAAGATATATTAGGAAAACGTATTGATTCAACATATATATATAAGTATTTAATAGAAAGTGGAGTTGAGTATAGAAATCTAGCAAAAGATAGACGTATATTGCCTAGAATACATGAGTTGAATAAAGAGTACAAAGAAAATTTCATCCCTTTGAAAAATGGCGTATTTGAAAGAAATGAATTTGCAACATGTAAAGATATTATTAGTAAAGGAAAATCACTTGTTATTCATGGGGGAGCAGGTGTAGGGAAAAGTGGATGTACAGAAAATATTATACATTATTGCGAACAAAACACGATTCCATATCTGGCAATAAAGTTAGATAAACGAATTCCAACAGGCACATCAGAAATTTGGGGTAAATCAATGGGTCTATCGACGTCGCCAGCGCTTTGTTTAGAGGCTATATCGAAAGATAAAAAAGCAATTCTTATTATGGATCAGTTAGATTCTTTGAGATGGACACAAGCACATTCGGGAGTTTCATTGGAGATATGTTTGCAAATAATAAGAGAAATACAGAGTATTAATAATGAAAGACATGAAAAGATTGTAGTAGTTATGGTTACCAGAACTTACGACTTAAAGAATGATATTGGTATTAAAACTCTTTTTAACACTAGTGAAGATAAAAAAATAGAATGGCAAGAAGTGCAAGTAAAGAATTTAAGCGAAGAGAACGTGAAAGATATTGTTGGAGGCAATTACGAAAGATTTTCTAAGAAGATGAAAGAGCTTTTAAGAACCCCTAGTAATTTATACATATGGCAACAATTAGAGCTGCAGGATGAATATATCAATATTGATACTACTAGACATTTGATTGAAAAGTGGTGGGGACAGTTACAAAAAAGGGCTGATAAAGTTACCTTAAATGCTCTAGAACTTAATAATATAAAAAATAGGTTTGTAGAATTCTGTGATAGACATGGAAGAATAAATGCACCAGCAAATACGATGGGTTTATCTTCGAATTATATTGATTTTCTTCAATCAAATGGTTTTATGATAATAGACAAAAGGATTGTATCTTTTGTTCACCAATCAATTTTAGATTGTTTCTTGTCAGACTATATGTTAGATGAGTTTTACGATGGAAAGTGTATAGAAGAAATTATCGGTGATAGAAGTAAACAAAAACCAGGGAGACGTTATCAGGTACAACTTTTTATGCAGCAGTTATTAGAAACTTCAGAGGAGGATTTTATAACCGTTGGAGAATCGATGCTTTGTTCAGTAAATATTAGGTTTAATGTTAAATATGTTTTTTTAGAGGTGTTATCCTTAATAGAATGTCCATCAGAGTTTATTGCTGAATATGTCATTGACAAGTTGGAGGATAATGAATGGTACGGTCATTTTTTGAATTGTGTTGTTAAAGAGAACTGTGGATATGTAAATGCTTTACAAAGAAGAGGAATTTTAGATTCTTGGATAAAACAAAACTATAAAAAAGACAGTGTAATAAATTTACTTGTCAGTATATCACATGATTTATCGGAAGATTGCGTGGAGCTTATAAAACGATATTCGTTTATATCCGAAGAGGATGATAAAAAATGGAGTCGTTGTTTTGGGTGGAAAATTAATGAGGATTCAGAAACGTTGTTTGAGCTCAGAATGCAATATTATGACCATTATCCAGAATTACTTAATCAATATCTTAATATAAAGGATATGATGATGGAGTGTGAGTTGCGAACTATACGAGTGTTAGCATTAATGTTGAAAGCAAAATATAAGAAAAATGGAAAAACTTTATTAAAATATGAAGAAGACTTTGTTATTGAGGAATCTGAAATTATTGTGAGGCATTATAAAGAAATTGTTAGCTTATTTCTACCGCTATTACCTAAAGTTGATGATGCCCTTTTTTATAGTGAGTGGTCTGAAAGATATAGTTATAATGTTGGAATTGAAAGAGCTTGTGTTCAAATTCTTAAGAAAGCAAATAGAAAATATGCTAAGCTAGAACCTGAGGAGTTTTTATGTAAATATAGAGAATTTCAACTAACGGGAAATGAGCTATATAATGAGATATTGCTAGATGGACTTTGTTATCTTTCAGATAAATATGCAGATGATATTGTTGCTTATTTGTGTAATGACTTTGAGAAAACTTTATTTGAGAGTACAAGTGGAAATGGAGATAGACTCTTTCTTGGGAAAAAAGTAATATCAAAAGTATCAAAAGTATGTAGTCAAGAATTATATTCGTTATTAGAAAACAAAATTATGCACTACTTTTCAACAGCTGCGGTAGAGCGTTTACAAAGACGAATGTCGTATAATAATGAGAAGAACGGTTACTATGCTTATTGGAGGTTTTGGGGAGATTTTCAATTAGAATGTTTGAGAGTTTTACCAGAGTATAGATTGACAGATACAGCAAAACAGATGCTATGTATGCTTAATAGAAGTATCGGAGACGATACATCAATATATCGTTATAATGATGGACACAGTGGTAACGTATTTTCACCAGTATCAGGAAAGAAGCTTAGCATAAAGAATTGGATAAATATAATTACAAATAATAAAATACCGAGTAATGAAAGTGGAAAGTGGAAAGAGGTAGAAGGTGGCTTTGTAGAGTCGACAAAAGAAGAATTTTCTAGTAGTTTTAAAGAATTTGTATCTGATAATCCTGAAGAAATATTAAAATATATGCTTTCAATAGAAAGAGAGATAAGTGATATATATATAGATTGCCTTTTTGATGGAATTGCATATAGTTCTCATTTGGATGAAGTTGAAGACGATTTGATAGAAAGTATGTTTAATAAGTATAGTTATGATTATAAAAGTTACCGTGCAGTCACTATTTGTAGAATAGTTGAAAAGAAAAAGAATGTTAGATGGAGTCAACGTACATTTGATATAATAAAGGATATTGCTAAAAATCACGAAAATCCAATGATTGAAAAGCCGAATGTTATTCCGAATGAAGATAAAGAAATTAAGTATGTTGATTCAATTGAAAGTAATGCGATTAATTCTGCTCGAGGCGAAGCTGCTTGTGTTATTGGGCATCTGCTATGGGATAATAAAGAGCTATACACTATATTTAAAGATACAATTGAATTATTAGTTAATGATATTAATCCTATAGTTCAGTATGCAAGCTTGTATTCGTTGTGGCCGGTTTATAATATAGATAAGGAATGGGCAATTCAAAAAATACTATTATTGTATAAAAAGGATTACAGAATGGCTGGGTTCTGTGATAGTAAAACTATGTTTTTCTTTTTATATAAGGAGCATAAAGATGTGATACTAAATTTAATAATGGAGTGTTTTGAATCAGACGATAAACGCTTGATAAAAATAGCAGGCTTATCCATCGCTGAAATGTATATGCAGTATAATGAGTTCCAAGATATAGTTATATCTACTGAAAGTCAAAGTAAGGAACAGCAGGAAAGTATTTTGGAAATGTTGATTCTATACCTTGGTATACCTAAGTATAATGAGAAAGCAAAGATTATTCTAAGTAGTCTTATGGTTAAAAATGTTGATTTAGAATTATCATGGGCTAGATTATTTAATGACAAAAGAATTGAATATGATAGGGATAAAATGTTTTTAATCAATTTATTAACATCTAAACATTCAAGAAAAATTATTCATGCATTTGTTAATTATTTGGAAGAAGATAATAGAGAGCTAATTGACTATAATGAAATGATAATTAAGACGTGTAATAAACTATTACAAGACTATAAAACAGAAAAACAAGATTATTGGGATGTTCAAGATGAGTTATCAAAGCTTACACTCGCATTATATGATGCTACTTGTGATAATCCATTAGAAAGGTATAAAACAATTGCTAGTGAATGCTTGGATATATGGAATCAAATGTTTGAAACACAAATTGGAGAGGCTAGATCATTAACAAGAAAAATGATGGAATTGGAATAGTTTAGTTTATATGTTGTGCTTGTAGCTAGTCTAATTTTTCTTGGATGAGTCTTTGTAACTGGTTATGAAAGGAGTGGAGATAATGCCTAATATGGATTGGAAGTCTCTTTCTGATAAGAGCAGGCAGAAATTTGGAGCATATGGAGAGTATTATGCAAAAATGGAGTTTGCCTCTTATGGAGGGGATGTATATACGTCAGAGGTGGACGATCATGGAATTGACTTTGTATGTAAGTTGAAGGATATATTTTTAGAGATTCAGGTAAAGTCGATTCAAGAAGGAACTGGATATGTATTTATGCCAAAGGCTCATTTTGATATTAATGATGAACAGTTGTTTGTATGTCTATTGATTTTTAAACAAGGTAGTTTGCCAAATATGTATCTAATTTCAGCATCTGCTTGGCAGAATACAAATGATTTGTTGAGATATCGAGCATATGATAAGCCAAATCAAAAGAGTAAACCGGAATATGGGATTAATATTTCAAGTAAGAATATGCAGTACCTAAATGAATACAAATTCGATACCGTAATAAAGAAATACATATAGTTTTTGCTTGTACTAGAAATCAGTTATAAAAAGATAAACATTGAAATACTAACGAAATCTGTTACAATAAATGAGGCGCTAAGAATATCGTAGATATAACAAACTGATCACATATTTCAGCGCACAAGCTAAATTTTATGGATATAACTTTGATTTGCAATTTGATTACTTAATTAAAAATGAATTAATTAGGAGAAATCAAATGGCAGAAAAGAAGAATAAAAATGGTGAAGGCTGCATCGCACTTCAAAAGGATGGAAGATGGGTAGCTAGAATCCAAATTGGTAAAAAATCAGACGGAAGATCAAAGATTAAAGCTTTATATGGTAAGTCAAAAACAGAGGTATGTATTAGGCTTATGGAATATAAGAAAGAGTTAGCATTAAACCAAGAAGGGGTTACTGCTATGACGGTAGCAGAGTATATAACACGCTGGATGCTTCTTTATAAAATCAATACGGTCAGTGCAAGTACATATGATCGAATGGAGAACACATTTATCTATCAGATTCAAGATAACATTGGTTATATCAAGATGGGAGATTTGAGAACAGAAGATATTCAGGTGTTTATTAATCAGAAATGTAAAACGATATCCTACTCGTCTATTAAGAAGATCAAAGAATTGTTGAATGGTTGCTGTATTCAGGCAGTAAGATTGGGACATATGCAGCAGAATCCAATGGAGGGCATTGTTATGCCGAATATGAAGGCAGTCGAAAAGAAGACGAAAGAAATTCAGATTTATTCAGATGAGGATATTGCTAAATTACAAGAAACGATTAATAGTTCATTTAATAGTGTTATAAAGCTATATGCATACTCACCTAGTTATATCTTGGTGTTTAGTACTGGATTACGATTAGGAGAGGTATTAGGATTAACATGGGATAATGTAAACTTTGAAGAACGTTACATTGTCGTAAAGAATAATGTTACCTATACAAAGAAGAGAAACGCAAATGCTGATAAGCAACGAGAGCTTGTAATTACAACTCCGAAAACTAGAAGTGGTAGGAGAATGATACCTTTAAATGAAAAGGCAATGGATGCACTGGTAGAGTTGAAACGAAGATATAAGGTGCTTAATATTGAGAGTGAATATGTAGTATGTAATTTAAAAGGTAATCTATTACTACCTCGTAATCATGCAAGAACACTAAAAAGTTTATGTGATCGAGCAGATGTAACTTATAGAGGTGTACATGCAATTAGACATACCTTTGCAAGTAGAGTAATTAGAATGGGCATAGAGATTAAGATTGTAAGCGAATTAATGGGACATAGCAATGTTCAAATAACTTATAATACTTATGTTCATATATTGCAAGAGCAGAGAGTGAAAGCAATAAAAGAGTTAGATAAACTATAAGTCGATATTTATAAAAGACAGTCGAAAATTATATGACATTGTAATCAAATTTTAAAATTGAGGCCTTGAAACCCGCTGGTATCAAGGATTTCGGAGGGATTGAAACAAGGTTCGATTCCCCTCAACTCCATGACAATGGAGAAAATAGGCTAAAACAGGGGCGTTCAAGCATTGGAATGATTAAAATACATTAATAGACTGGTACGTAATGAAATAGTAGCCAAAACTGGTTGATAAATAATTAGATTATTTTTTACGAGATAGTTGTATTACGCTATCTCTTTTTGGATTTATAGTATGGAATCACGGACAGAATGAAAAAGGATGCCAAGAAGTGTGCGATCATTTAAAAAGAAGTGTGCGATCATTTAAAAAGAAGTCGCGTAGTTCCTCAGGAATAGTAAAAACACAATGTCTGTGATCACAATGAACAAGTTTAGAGGAAATACGAAAAGAGCGTTTTTGATTATACATGTTTCCGCAAGAAGGACAAAAACGGCTTTTACAACGGAAGGGAACAAACTTGAGTTCGCCGCATTCTGAACAGCCAAACATGGCGCCACCGAAAGATGGATCGCCACAGTGGATCATTTTTTCGACATTCTCAAGAACGGATTGTCGAGGGTGAAGTATGTATTTCATTTCTTCATAATGGTTGGTAAAAATCTTTTGTAGTATATTCATACAATCATTATGAAGGAAAAAGCGAGAAAAAGAAAGTCCCTCCCCTCAAGATTGAGGGGCAGGGGAGTTGAAGTGTGCAAAGCACACTTTGTTCAAGGAAAAGAGCTTGGAAAAGTAAAAGAAAAAGAGATTGCTGCGTTTCGTAGGGATAATCTTGGATTTGTATTTCAGGAGTTTAATTTACTGGATACGTTTAATCTAAAAGATAATATTTTGCTTCCACTTGTTCTGGCTAAGAAAAACGTAAAAGAAATGGAAGCAAGGCTTGCTTCGATTGCAAAGAGACTTGGGATAGACGAGTTGCTTCTAAAATATCCATACGAGGTATCTGGCGGTCAGAAACAGCGTGCAGCAGTAGCGCGTGCACTTATTACGAATCCGAAATTAATTTTGGCTGATGAACCTACGGGAGCCCTTGATTCCAAATCAACGGATAGTCTGCTTAAGGTATTTTCAAAAATCAATGGGGAGAGTCAGACGATTCTTATGGTTACCCATTCTACCAAGGCAGCAAGTCATGCCGGACGAGTTCTGTTTATAAAGGATGGGGAGGTATTTCACCAGATTTATCGTGGTAATCAGACCGATGAACAGATGTATCATAAGATTTCGGATACGTTAACGTTATTGGCAACAGGTGGTGGTCAAAATGAATAAAGGATTTTATTTAAAACTTGCATTAAGCAATTTCAAAAAGAACAGTAAGACATATGTTCCCTACATTTGCACTTGTATTATGACTGTGATGATGTTCTATATTATGAGGTCACTTTCCGAGAATCCGGGGATTGAGGATGTGATTGGAGATCAGACATTATATATGGTTTTAAATATGGGGAGCAGTATTGTTGGTTTATTTTCATTTATTTTTTTATTCTATACCAATAGTTTTCTGATGAAGAACCGCAGAAAGGAATTTGGTGTGTTCACTGTTCTTGGAATGGAGAAGAGGCATCTTGCCAAAGTGATTCTGCTTGAGACGATCATCGTCATGGGAATCAGCCTTGTTGTAGGGCTGACGTTTGGTATCGCCTTAGATAAGGTGATGTTCTTACTAATTATAAAAATGATTGGAGCAAAGATACCACTTGGATTCTTCATTTCAGGAAATGTCCTTCGTACAACGATTATATTCTTTGTAATCTTATTTCTTCTAATCTTGCTAAAATCCATGAATATGCTTCGTGTGACCAATCTGGTAGAGTTGCTTCATGGTGGAAATGTAGGTGAAAAAGAGCCGAAGACAAGATGGATCATGGCATTGCTTGGGATAGCGGGTATGGTGACCGGATACTATCTGGCAATCACGACTAAAAATCCGATTTCATCGCTCTATACATTTTTCGTCGCCGTCCTTTTAGTTATTATTTCAACATACCTACTATTTACCGCAGGAAGTATAGCAGTCTTAAAGTTGCTTCGAAAAAATAAAACCTATTATTATCAGACAGCGCATTTTATCAGTATATCAGGCATGATTTATCGTATGAAGCAAAATGCAGTAGGTCTTGCAAATATTTGTGTCCTCTCTACTACGGTACTTGTTATGGTATCTGCAACCTCTTCAATGATGGTTGGATTTAAGGATATTTTAAATACACGTGATCCAAATGATTTTGGCATCTATTCCAGTGAGATGAAGGAAGAGTATAATGAAAAAATTGTAACCATGGTTGAGCAAGTTAGTGAAGAGGCAAAGATTACGATGAAAAATGTCATTCGTTATAGCTATCTTGATGTATCAGCAATCCGCAAAGGGAATACCTTTATCACAGACCCTAAGGAAGTGGATATGCTAAAGGATATGAAGAATATTAACGTATTGATATTTTCAACACTGGATGACTATAACAAGAGTATGGGAGAAAGCAGAAGCCTTACGAAAGGGGAAGTTTTAATCTATTCTAATCGGGAAAAGTATGCTGAGGATACACTTCATATCTTTAATAAGGAATACAAGGTTGCAGGTGTACTTGAAAAGTACTATGAGAATGGAGAAGCAGCGTCTAATATAGCAAGCACCCATTATATTGTGCTTTCAGATTTGGAAGAGTTAAATTCAATCAATCAATGTGCGGAAACGCAAGCTGGGAACTTAGGACTTGGCGATAAGTCAGTTCATTTTTATTACGGATTTAATACCACGGCAGATAAGGATACACAATTAATGTTTAATAAGATGTTGAAGAAGGATCTGTCTGGACTTGGCTATAATGCTTACAATGAAAGCAAAATCCAGAATAAGGCAGGAATGCTTGGAATTTATGGAGGATTGTTCTTCCTTGGGATTTTTATGGGAACTCTATTTATCATGGCAACGGTATTGATCATCTATTACAAACAGATTTCAGAAGGTTATGAAGACAGAGAACGTTTTGCCATTATGCAGAAGGTTGGATTAAGTCAAAGTGAGGTGAAGAAGGCAATTCAGTCTCAAGTCTTGACGGTATTCTTTTTACCTTTAGTTGTTGCGGGAATTCATCTATGGGCAGCCTTTCCATTGATTTCTAAGCTGCTCACCCTTCTTAATATGATGAATACAAAATTATACATTGTATGTGTTGGTTCCTGTTTTGTGATCTTTGCAGTGGTTTATGTGATCATCTACAGTTTGACTGCTAGGATGTATTATAAAATTGTCAGTGGGAAATAATCTTGTACGAGTACTATTATTGATTGAACGTTAAATGTATGTTACTATAGAAATTAAGAGAAAAAGCAGTAGATTATATACCAATATAGTCTACTGCTTTTATAATGCATAAAGGAGTTTTTAGTTAAATGGAAGATAGTAAAGCAAGAGTCTTAATTGTTGAAGACGATGAGGATATTAATAAAATTTTATACGATATGCTTGTAGTAGAGGGATATGACGTAAAATCTGCGTATTCAGGAACAGAGGCTTCCATTTATATAGAACAGGAAGAGTGGAGTCTGGTATTATTAGACTTAATGATTCCAGGGAAATCGGGAGAAGAGTTGCTTGTAACAATTCGAAAAGAAAACAATATGCCAGTAATCATTATCTCGGCAAAAGAGGAGCCTGGCATTCAAGCAAAGCTATTACGTATCGGTGCCGATGATTTTATCCGAAAGCCCTTTGATGTAGATGAAGTGTTAGCAAGAGTCGAAGCGAATTTGAGAAGATATCAAAGTACTACTTTTGAAAAGAAGAAGGAAAGCGTTTTCGTATATGACAATATAAGAGTAGATGTGGAAGCTAGAGAAGTTCTAATTGGAGATATAGTAGTTAACTTAACCGCAAAGGAATTTAGCATATTAGAGTTATTTCTACGTTATCCAACAAAGGTATTTTCAAAAGATAATTTATATGAAAGTGTTTGGGGAAGCGAGAGTATATGTGATGATAATACGATTACGGTGCATATTAGTAATCTAAGAAGTAAATTGGTGAAGGCAGGAACAACAAAAGAGTATATTAAAACAATCTGGGGAATTGGTTATCGTTTTTTATAAACTTAAGACTTTTTTAAGACTTTCTTTGTAGTTATTTAGAGTCGAAGTAGTAAACTCCAAATGAGATAGAAGAGAGGAAATACATCGTATGAAAGAATATTGTTTAAGGACATTGTCAGTTTCAAAGAAATATGGAAGAACGACCGTACTTGACCATGTGAATTTGAATATTGGCAAAGGAGAAATTTATGGATTAATCGGAAGAAATGGGGCTGGTAAGACAACATTGATCCGAATAATTGCAGGACTAGTAAAAACTACAAATGGAAGTATAGAGCTTTTTGGAAAGACAAAAGAGAAGGAGTTAAGAGTAGAAAGAAAACGAATGGGTGCTTTAATTGAGATGCCCGTAATGTATGGAGATATGACGGCAGAAGAGAATCTTGAGTTTATCCGATTACAAAAAGGAATTCCAGGAAAAAAGTGCATTCAGGAGAAGCTGAATTTAGTAGGACTCTCTGAAGTAAAAAAGAAGAAAGTAAAGAATTTTTCTCTTGGAATGAAACAAAAGCTTGGAATCGCAATGGCGTTATTAGGGGATCCGGAGTTTATCATCCTAGATGAGCCAACCAATGGATTAGATCCAATGGGTATTGTTGAAATGAGAGAGCTCCTAAAAAAGATTAATAAAGAAGAAGGGGTTACGATACTCGTATCCAGTCATATGCTTTCTGAATTATATCAATTGGTAACGTGCTTTGGAATTCTTCATAATGGACAAATAATTGAAGAGATACAAAAGGAAGTGTTAGACGAACGTTGTAAAAAGGCAGTTGAACTGAAAGTAGATGATGTAAAAAAGGCGGTATGGATACTGGAAACGATACTTAAGACAACGAACTATACAGTGTTATCGGATGAAGTTATAAAGCTATATGATTATATTGAAGAGCCAGAGCTTGTCTCAACTGCCCTTTCTAAGGAGCAGGTTATGGTAAAACAGATTGCAATAAAAGGGGAAGAACTTGAATCCTATTTTATGAATTTAGTAGGGGGAGAGAAGAATGTATAATTTATTAAGAGCTAATTTCTATCGATTAAGAAAGAGCAGAACTTACAAAATACTGTTATTTGGAATTCTTATAGTAATTCTTGGGTTTACCAATCTATATTTTCAAGAAGAAGGATTTTTAATGATCACATCGGCAACCGATGGAGTGAAAAAGTATGGATTCTATATTGGAAATGTAAGTAAGCAGTCTGGTTATATGGAATTATTACGTGCAAGTCTTGGATTTATGTTCTTTATCTGCATTGGAATCTTATTTTTAATTGGAGATACTGTAATTTCACCATTTCAAAATGGAACGATAAAAAATACGCTTGCCTATGGGCTAAGTAAAAGAAAACTTTATTTATCTCAGTTAATCACCAATATTGTAGGCGGAGGAATTCTTGCTATTTCATCAATCGTCCTATCCATGGGAGTACTCTGCATTATATTTACACCAGGTCAAATGATTACAGTAGCGGAAATACGATTATTATTAAAAGTAATACTGTTAGTCTTAATCAGTTTGACAGCAATGATTAGTGTATATCATATGCTTGCGGCCATTGTAAAAAATGGAGCAGTTGTTACAACGATTGGCGCACTCTTTATGACAATTGGACAGGCATTGCTATTTAATCTCATTGATGCGTCCGCTAAGCAGCATATTCCGATTTATATGATACTGGAGATTTGTGGAGATCCGGCAGCAGTGAGTCAAGTAATGCCATTTCTTCTGAATGCGGGCAGTATCGTTGCAATTACAACCATATTAGGATGTATAATTTATAGTAAACAGGAAATAAAGTAATACATTGGGAGGCAGTAAGTAAAATGTTTTGGATCATGATACTATTATGTGGCGTAATTATTGTTTTACTTATTCGCCTCAGTACATTAAAAAAAGGTTTAAAAAACATCACAAGTCAGTTAGAACAATATAGTAGGCTTTCTACTCGCAAAAAGATTGATCTTTCTCTTTCTTGTAAGGAGATGGAGGACTTAGCAGAAAGCATTAATGACTATATTTCACTATCAAATCGTTTGCAAAATGAACAAAAGACGATGCAAGAGGAACTCAGAAAGCAATTCGCGAATATTTCACATGATTTAAGAACTCCACTTACATCAATTCGTGGGTATGTACAAATCTTAAAGCGTGGGGAGATAGAACGTGAAAAAAGAGAATGGTATTTAGAACGAATCGATACTCGCTCCAAAGATTTGTATGAACTTGTGGAAAATTTCTTTACATTATCAGTGATTGAATCACCAGAGTATGCATTAACTTTAGAAACATTGAATGTTAAGAAGTTAATTATTGAGATTGTTACTTCGTTTTATGATCAATTCGAGGAGAGAGGAATATACCCAATCTTTGAAATAGAGAATAATGAATATTTGGTAATTGGCGATAAAGCGGCAATCAACAGAGTGATTTTAAATCTTGTGGGAAATTTACTCAAACATGTTTCAGGTGAGGTAACTCTTCGGCTAGAACATCAAGAGGAGATGGTGCAATTTACAATGATAAATGATGCAGGTGCTCTTACACAGGAAAATAAGGATAAGATCTTTGAACGCTTTTATACAGGGGATGACAGTCGTTCCTCTAGTAATGGAAATACAGGATTAGGATTAACCATTGCAAAGACTCTTATGTTAAATATGGGGGGGACTCTTGAGTGTGAGATCGTGGAGGACAAGTTGTGGGTGATTTGCAACTGGAGAAGGGGAAGAAAGTAGTTTGAGCAAATGTTAAGTGGGGAAATATAAGTGATAAAGAGATCAAGTTCATATATTGATTATGATAAAAGCGGTACTATGTAAAAAAAATAGCATGATATCGCTTTTTTCTAATTTTTTATTATAGGCTATTTTATAAAGAAAGATAGCTATCAGAATATCGAGGAGTATAATTTACATATTTTTCATTTTGACAAAACAAGCTGCACAATACATAATGTACTTGTACAATAAGTACACTTAGAACGGTCAAAGGAGAAGTTATGTGGAAATTATAATTAGTAGCAATACTAGCAAGCCTATTTATGAACAGATAACATCACAAATGAAAGCAATGATTATGAATGGAGAGTTAAAGACAGGGGATCCAATTCCTTCTATGCGTTCGCTTGCTAAAACAATTCATGTTAGTGTAATCACAGTGCAAAAGGCTTATGAAGACTTGACAAGAGATGGATTTATTGAGACAACTGTTGGACGAGGTAGTTTTGTAGCTGCAAGGAATAAAGAGTTTATACAAGAAGAACAGCAAAAACAAATTGAAGAACATTTAATGATAGCTGTTGATATTGCCAGAACGAATGGTATTCGCATGGAAAAATTAACAGAACTACTTACAATATTTTATGAGGAGAATTTATAGATGGAATACGCTTTACAAGTTGAAAACCTTAGTAAGTTTTATAAAAATACAGAGTTTAAACTAGATCATGTAACTTTTAATATACCAAAAGGCTCAATTATGGGATTTGTGGGTAAAAACGGTGCTGGAAAAAGTACAACAATCAACTCGATTTTAAATATCATCAATAAAGACAGTGGTGAAATAAAGATTTTTGGTCGAGAAATGACAGATGAGACAACCTCTATTCGAGAAGACATTGGTGTTGTGTTCGATACTGTTAATTTTCATGAGGAATTAACTGCGAAGAAGCTTGAGAAGGTGCTAGGTGATATATATTCCAACTGGGACAAAGAACTATTCTTTTCCTATCTTGAGAAATTTAAACTTCCGACTGATAAAAAGATAAAGACTTTCTCACGTGGTATGACAATGAAGTTATCAATCAGTGTTGCTCTCTCTCATAAAACGAGACTTTTGATTTTAGATGAAGCTACCGCGGGACTTGACCCTGTTGTAAGAGAAGAGATGTTAGATACATTTTTGGAGTTTGTGGAAGATGAGGATAACTCTATTTTAATGTCATCTCACATATCCAGTGATCTTGAAAGAATTGCGGATTATATTACAGTGATCGATGATGGAAAAATCATTTTAACAGAAAATAAAGATACTCTGGTTTACGAGTATGGCATTGCACGCATGAAACAAAATGACTTTGATAAGCTTGAAAAATCAGAATATATTTCATACAGACAAAGAGGATTACAGATTGAGGTTTTAATTTCAGATAAAAAAAGGTTTTCAAAAAAATATCCGGACGTTATTTTAGATGAAGCAAGCATTGATGAAATATTACCACTCATTACAAAAGGAGAAGAAACAAGATGAAAGGTTTAATAAGAAATAATTTTTATTCCGTTAATAGTGCTTTAAAATGGAGTATCGCTGTTTGCATTATATTAAATATTGCTGTCTTAATCGGTGTAATACATTTTCCAAATATTAATGTGTTTTTACCAATATTAATGCTTGCTCAAATGGGAGCTTTTGTGGGGTTGACAGGTACCGCACTCCAAAAAGATAATACTTCAAAATGGAGCAAATATGAGAGGACTTTACCAGTTAAAATAAGTGATATGGTGATGGCAAGATATATTTCTTTTCTGATTTTTTCGCTGATAGGAATGCTGCTTGCGTCAATTACAGTAGTCATATTTTGGGTTGTTTCAGCTCAAGCAGTGAGCGTGGAAAGCGTAGGTTTTGGATATAGTTTCGGAATTGTATTTAGTCTTTTGGTTCCTGCTCTTTTGTATCCGTTAGTATTGAAATTTGGAGCAGATAAATCAGAAATTCTGCTAATGATTTCTGTTGTAATTATAATGTGTTTATTTGCTGGTGGAAACGGAATTTTAGCTCCATTTTTATATAAGTTAAACAATGCAGATATGATTTACAGAGTTGCATGTGTTGCTATTAGTATGGCGGCATTTATTGCATCATATTTCGTCTCTCTGGCTATATATAAACGAGAAAACAATTCAATATAACAATGTTTTTTGATTTTTTTTCATTATGAGAAAATAAAAAAGTTGTAATTTTTTGTAACGAATACTATTTTGAGTAGTTATATAAATAGAAAGGCTAGTGAGAAATTGACTGACTTTGATTATATCTATAGAAAATACTTTAAAAATGTGTATAGATTTATTTTATCCATGGGATTATTCTAAATTTAGTGATGAAACGGAAACAGATATGGAAAGAAGAATCATAGGAATTATAATTAAATATTTACTGTTACGATTTTAGCTCTAATGGTATTAGTCGTTTAAATTTAATTGAATAGTATACATTTGTACCCGTTATTAGTTGTAACTTATGACGGGTATTTCTTATACGAGGTGGTTTGCTAATTTATTACTATAATAACCAGTAGTTCCTAAAAGTACCTATTCTTAGATAATTCTTTATGATAATATAGTGATTACGACAACATATTTGTGATTCAATAAAATATAAGCTTATTTTCTCAAACACATAGTATAAGGGGGTGTTTTATAGGGAATCTGGCTAAATTAAAGAATGCATGTTTGAATTTATAGTAATATATGTAGGGGAATTTAAATTTCTATACATATATAATGATAGGAGTAAGATAATGAAATATAAAATACTTGTTATAGATGATGAGAGTAGCATTGTATCACTTTTAAAAGACTTTTTTGAACTTAAAGACTATTTGGTGTATACAGCTTGTGATGGAAAAGAGGCTCTAAATAAAATAGATATAAATCCAGATATTATATTATTAGACATTAATATGCCTGAAATGGATGGACTAGAATTATGTACTAAGATAAGACACTTTGTTAGCTGTCCGATTGTATTTTTAACGGCAAGAGTTGAAGAAAGAGAGAGAATTCAAGGACTTAGCGTAGGTGGCGATGATTATATTGTTAAACCGTTTAGTATAGAGGAATTAAGTGCCAGAGTGGAAGCACACTTAAGACGTGAAGGTCGTAAGAATATAAAGAACAAAGTGAAATTTACAAATGAAATAGTAATTGATTATTCAAATAGAAATGCTTTTTATAATGATATTGAAATAAACTTTACGAAAACAGAATTTGATATAATAGAAGTTTTAAGTATGAATGATGGTCAAATTTTTACTAAGGAAAATATTTATGAAAAACTTTGGGGGATTGATAAGTTTGGTGATAGTAATACCATTACTGAGCATATAAGAAGAATACGGATGAAATTTGCAAAGCATACTGATGCGGGATTTATAGAAACCGTTTGGGGAGTAGGGTATAAATGGATTGGATAGATACTCAGATACTAAGATTAAAAAATACAATAAAGAGGCAGTCCTTAAGAAAAACTCTAAGCATATATATATTTATTGCTATTATAACAGTACTAATTTTATATATTTTAACAGTAGTCTTTTGTAAGGGGTGGGTCAATCTTGTTTATACCAAATATTCTATAGATACACATGGTTATATACCGATCGAAGTACTTGTGGAATTAGAATTCATAGATAAAGTTATTTTATATGGAGCAAATACGATTAAACTATATTCAATACTTATTTATTCTATAGTTGCAATAATAATTACTTCTAATATGTTTTATAAAAATACAATTCGAATTCCCATAGAAATTCTAAAGGAAGAGGCCAAACATATAAGTCGCAATGACTTAAGTTTTTGTTGTATTTGTAATAGTGGCAATGAACTAGGCGAAATCTGTGAAGCATTTGATAATATGAGGATACAACTTATTAAAAGCAATGAAAACATTTGGAGTTTAATGGAGGGGCAAAGACAATTGAATTCAATGTTTGCTCATGACATTAGAACGCCTCTTACTGTTATGCAAGGTTATACTGATTTATTAATTAACTATTACCCAGAAGGCAAAATAACAGAAGAAAAATTATTAGGTACCCTTAGTCTGATAAAAGTACAACTTAATAGATTAAAAGATTTCTCTGAAAAGATGAAAGACATACAAGACATTAATTCAATAAGGATAAATCAAAACAGTACTGATTTATCCTTATTGAAGAAAAAAATAATAGACATCGTTAGTGGAATTAATGTTGAAAGTAAGTTTCAAATTAGTATAATTGATCACTTACAAGACCATAAAGGCTATATTGATGAAAGTATAGTTTTACAAGTAGTAGATAATTTATTATCTAATGCTACTTCATTTGCAAAATCTAGTATTGATATCATTCTACAGTTAGAAGATAATTTTTTATATGTTTACGTGAGAGATGATGGAATAGGATTTTCTAAAAAAGAGTTATATTCTGCACTTAATCCTTATTATAGTAGCAGATCTGGTATAGATGGGCATTTTGGACTTGGGCTAAATATATGTAAAGTATTGTGTGAAAAGCATGGAGGTAAATTGACTTTAAATAATAGTACAAGAGGTGGCGCTATTATATGTGCAAGTTTTTTTACTGTTGTAGATAAAAAATAGAGAATTAGTAGTTAAACTTTACTTATATCAAACAAAAGAGAGAGGTAATTTGATGAAAACAGATATAATTTTAAAAGATGTAAGTAAGTTTTACGGTAAAAAGCAAGCCTTAAAAAGTATTAATTTAGAAATAGAAGAGGGTATGTTTGGATTACTTGGAAGAAATGGTGCAGGTAAAACAACATTAATGAAATCTATTACAACTTTAAATTCCTTAAGCGCTGGAACGATTACAGTATGTGGTGTTGACATATCAGAATCAAGTAAAATAAGAGAAATGATAGGCTACTTACCACAGGATTTTTCCATGTATAACAACATGTCAGCATATGAAGTTATGGATTATTTAGGAGTATTATCAGGTTTAGATAAAAAAACGAGAAAACAAAGAATACCTGAGCTATTAGTTAAAGTAAATTTGAATAATAACATGAAAACTAAAGTTAAGGCTATGTCAGGTGGAATGAGAAGAAGACTTGGAATTGCTCAAGCGATACTCCACAATCCTAAAGTATTGATCGTAGATGAACCTACAGCAGGATTAGACCCTGAAGAAAGAGTACGATTCCGTAACTTACTTTCAGAAATTGCAGAGGATAGAATCGTTATTTTATCAACTCATATTGTTGGAGATATAGAATCAACTTGTGAAAATATTGCAGTAATGAATGAAGGGAAAATAATATTTAAAGGGACAGTTACAGAACTTTTAGATCAGGCAAATGGAGTTATTTATGAAGCTAAAATATCTAGGGCAGAGCTTGAAGAAGTAAAGAAAAGATATATAGTAACAAATATATTAATGATGACTACAGAAGCTACGATAAGATTCATAGAAACGGATAAAGCAAATATATTTAAAGGTGCAGAAGTAACACTTCCAAATGTTGAGGATGCATATATGTATCTTATGTATAGGAATGGAGGTGCAAGATAATGTTTATGACTTTATTTTTTAAAGAGTGTAAGGAAATAGTAAGAAGTATTACTTATTATATATTCTTAGCTTGTACTGTTATATTTTTTATTACTCAAATGGGGAGTTTTGAAGGAGTTCAAAAACCAACACAAGGCCAAGAGTATTATGGAGTCAAATATAGTGATGATGAAAATGTAATAATGCAGTCGACAATGAATAAATTATCATTTGATTTATGTTTCAACTCATATACAACTTATCCTATAGGGTTTTATAAAAAAGTAAAACTTAATGATCAGGAAATGTCTCAGGTATTTCAAATTTTTGAAGGGATAACAGGAATAAATAAAGAACAATTAATAAAGGAATTTGAAAAATATAATGAAACTCAGCATGACTTAGCTATTGATTTTGTCAAAGTGAAAGATACTATTACTTTTGATAAGTTTTCAAAAGATATGGATAAGATAGATGATATTTTAGGCGGTGGAAGTTACTATAGTTCAAAAAGACTATATGTAAATGCAGAAGTAGATAAAACCTATGAAGATGCACTTAAGGATTATGAGAGTATTATAAGTAATGATAAAATTTCAAGAGCTTATGCAAGACTATTTAGCGATTATATGGGGATCGTATTAGCAATACTACCTATATTTTTAGCTGTAACTAGAGCATTAAAAGATAAAAGAGCAAAGGGCGAGCAAGTAATTTTTTCAAAGAGATGTTCCTCAACTACTATTATTTTAACAAGATACTTCTCCATTATTGCTATGATTCTATTACCGTTACTTTTAATAAGTGTTACGCCAACGTTACAATCGGTATATTCTGCAAATAGTAATGGAATAACAGCAGATAGTTTTGCGTTTATAAAAGTTATATTTGGATGGCTTCTTCCAACTGTACTAGTTACAGTTTCCATGGGCTTCTTTTTAACAGAACTAACAAATGGGCCAGTGGCGATTTTAGTTCAAGGAATATGGTGGTTTATCAGTATATCTTTGGGTAGTTTAAATTTAATTGGAAATGTTGGCATGAATCTAATTCCTAGATTCAATACATTAGGTTCTTATGATGTGTATAATAGAATATTTAATGAACTTGTAATAAATAGAAGTTTCTACAGCTTAACGGGTATTATCTTAATAATTATGACCATATTTGTTTATGATGTAAAAAGAAAGGGGAAATTAAATTTTAATGGAAAAATATTTAAAAATTGCTAAAGTAAATTTAAAGTTTAATTTGTTTCCTCATATAATAGCTGCAGTATGTTTATGTTTCATATCTCCACTTTTTATGGGGGTTAGAAATTTAGATGCATTAAATACAGCTAAAATATTAGATGTTTATATATCGTTATTAGGAATTATAGTATTAGTACCTATATTTATCCCAGAACAGGATAAGGATATAAATGATTTAATAAAATCAAAAAAAGAAACGATAGCTGTAAACTATTTGATTAGAATAGTGGAAGCAGTGATGTTTTTGATGATAATAGTAGGTGGATATTTACTATATCTTAAAAGTGGAATGTGTATATTTGACTTTGGACAGTATTTTTATGGAACTATATCAACTTGCATTTTTCTTGGAGGCTTAGGAATTTTAGTATACTCTATAGTTGATAATGTATCTGTAGGATATATGCTTCCGATTTTGTATTATATTTTATGTTATGGTGCGGGAAAAAAATATTTAGGAAAATTTTATTTGTTTTCAATGCTACAAGGAAATGTTTCTGATAAAAAGTATTTACTAATTGTAGGTATATTAATGATAGCAGCCGGTGTTTTCTATAGAAGTAAAAAAAAGTCTTAACTATTGTCAATTAGGAATGTATTAAATTCAGATAGTGTAAATCTATTTGTGCATATTTTTTAAAAATGTACGGGTTTGTTCGCAACTGGACACAATCGTTCGTAGTAATTGTAATCATATTGTAATCAAGGAAAAGTACGGTTAAATAGGATAAAACAGGGGTTTTAAGCATTGGAATGATTAAAATACATTAATAGACTGGTATGTAATAAAAAAATAGTCAAACTGGTTAATAAATAATTTGATCGTTTAAAGAGATAGTAAAATAATGCTATCTCTTTTTATGTAATTACGTTGTCAGTTTTTTGATACTAAGTGATGTAGAGTTTAGAAAAGTGTAAGAATGAATAGATAGAGGTAAATGTATAAGCACACATATACCTTGATATTGGGTTGAATCTAAACGAATGTAACGTAAGTACAGTAACTCAATACAAACGCTGAATGAAATAATTAAACAATTGAGATAGATCATAATAGATTGATGATGATATAAGCTTAGTTAAATAAATCCGAATTTAATTGTCTAAAAGCAGGATCAAAGAGATAGAAGTCTTTTGATCCTATTTTAATGAAAAATCTGAATTTATTTGTTCTTCGATAAATGTAATCATAGCTCGAAGTCTCTTTTTTTATGTAAAAGATTCATTCAATCATACAGTGTTGTCGTAGGCATCATTATTAAAATTACAGACTAAGTTGAATTAAAAATCATAACAGAAGGAAAGTAGTACAAAGGCAAGGCTGTTTAACTGCCTTGCCTTTGTTAGATTAACAATTCAGACTAGGTATCTGAATTCAAAAGAGAGCTTATTTCTGCGTAGTTCTTCTTTATATGTACAGGCAATCCAAAAATTCTAAAAGGAGTCATTAAGACTCCTTTTGAATAAATGAAAACTATTATATTTAGTGTATGATAGCTCTTATATGCTGTGATAAATTATACTACACAAGAACGAGTATCCCAATTATTATGATATTACTAATTATATCAGGTAAAATTATGGAAACATATCTATATGTTCCATTAATACTGTACGAAAAGCTAGTTTGTAATTGAAATGATTCTTTAAATCATTGGCATTTCTTATGATAGGCATATATGAATTATTGAAGGTTGGTTTTTATATCTTGATATTTTTTATTATTATAAATTTCAGGATTGTCACCCGTGAATGCTTTTGCTGCTGTACTATCATCTTGTAATTGCCACATAAACCAAGCAGTAACATATCCATCTGCCTGTATCTGCATATCCATATGATCAAAGTTAGGTTTTCTCATTTTGAGCTTTGGTACATTATTCGGAATTTTATTATATATTTCCGTTAGCTGCTCGCCAGAAATAATTAGTTCTTCATCTATTTTACCAGTGCTTGACATTAATAGTGTAGGAATTTGAATCAAACTAGGATCATATTCCCAATCAAGATGCTGAGAAACAAGAGTAAGATTTGCAGGACTAAGGGCAACAATCGTTTTAATCATATCGCTATGTTTGTTGTCAGTAGCGGCATTGATAGCTCCCACACCTCCTTGCGAACCACCCACAACACCAATACGTTCTAAATCAAAATGTCCAGTATAAGGATTCGATTCCCAATCAAATGGTGTTTCATTTTTATTTAGCCTAATAGCGAGACGAAGACACATTTCAGAGGAAAAGCCACTCCACGAGTTTTGCTCATCTGTTCCCATTACGATGAATCCCCAAGAAGCTAATCTTTTTAGCTGTGCCAAATAACGGGATGCACCCATCCCTGTTCCGTTTGAGTAAATTACGATTGGATATTTGTCAGTTCCGTTAAGCATTTGCGCTGGATAAACCACATAATAGTTTTTGAAGTCTTCTTGAACAGAAATTTTTTTTACTTCTATGTTTTCATAGGAACCCATATGAAGGTATTGTTCCTCGATTTCTCCACCAGCTTGAATTTTAGTATAATAGTTATCTGAGTATAATGGTAGTTTTGCCCGTATCTTGGATACGATGAAAATAGCGACAATAATTACAACGATTGCGACTAATATAATGGATAAAATTTTTAGCATCTTTTTCACTTGAATTTCTCCTTGCTTTTTTTCTAGCTACAATTTATCATCATAGTATTGATGTGTCAATTGTTTCAGCAAAAATGATACAAAGATGGGAGGTTTGTTTCAGCGTGAATAATCAGGAAAGAAATTCTTATGTGCGCAATCAACTCACAGAAGCGTTGATATTTTTATTAAAGAAAATGCCATTAAGTGATATATCTGTTAGTATGCTAACAAGAGAGGCGAAAGTAGGGAGGGTCTCTTTTTACCGTAACTACGGAAAAATAGAGGATATACTTATTCAACAAGATCGATTTTTAATCAATCAATGGGCAGAAAAATTCGTAGAAGATCCAAATTCAAGTATCAATAATGTGTTTGGCAGTTTATTTCAATATTATAAGGATCATGCGGATTTTTACAAACTCCTTGTCGACAATGGTTTATCAGATTGTATGTTGACAGTGATTAAAGAAAGAGTGGGAATGTCAAGCAATCTCCCCAATAAGCTTGCATATAAAAAGGCATTCTTTGCATATGGATTATATGGCTGGCTTTTGGAATGGATGAATAAAGGGATGCAAGAGGGTGCAGATGAAATTCAAGCCATGTTATTAGATTCAATATGATAAAAGATTACTGAATAATATACAAACGAGTTAGACCTACAAATTCAAATTTATAGATGTAGACTATATTCTAGATGTATTAAATTATGATGTTTGAATGGTATAGCATATTATTCCAATGGTGTTGTAGATCAGTTTACATGAGATAAAATAGTCTAACATTGTAATTATATTGCCATCAATTCCGAAATGTAAGGATTTGGAATTCTATATAATAGTGGAAATTCCAAGGGTTGGGCTAGAGTCGCGATTCCCTCAAACTTCATATATAGAAAATAGAAGAGCCTAAAAGGTCAGTATCTATTGATGCTTGAGGCTCTTTTAATTTTTAATAAAATTTCAAGTGATTTTACACCCAAATCCAGTAAATAATTTCTAAAATTATAGATATTTTTTAATTCCTACTATTATGATATAATGATCTAGGTTTGGTCAAAAAAATACAAGAAATGGGTATCTTCACCATATAGGATTGTGTTAGTTGATGTGACACGGTAGGTTACATAGAGTCGACCAAATATGGAATAAGGCCTTAGTTTCTTTGTTTTATACGCCAAGCGTATTTACAATATTGGAGGAATGGTTTTAACATGAGAAGAACAAAAGTGAAACAGATTTGCGTATCATTATGCGCTGCAATGCTTGTAATGACAAGTATTGTCGGATGCGGTAAAAAAAGCAGTGAAGAACCAAAAGCAGCGGAAAAGGAAGAAAGTAACATCCAGTTAACAATTATGGGAACAACGGATATTCATAACTACCTTATGAACTACGATTATTACACTGTATCTGAAAGCGAAAAAAGTGGTCTTGTAAAAATCAGCAGCATTATTAAAAAGCAAAAAGAAGAAAACAAAAACGTTGTTATCTTCGATAATGGGGATTTAATTCAAGGAAATCCATTAGGCGATTACTTTGCCAGAGTAAATCCGGTAGAAAAGGGTACAGAACACCCTGTATACAAAGCATTAAACGTTGCAGGATTTGATGCGACTACATTAGGAAATCATGAATTTAATTATGGACTTGATTATATACATCAAATCGTAGATGATTCTAAAGTTCCTGTGATCAATACAAATGTTTATAACGCTAAGACAAAAGAACCAGAGTTCAAACAATATGAAATCATTACAAAAAAAGTAGTGGATACCAATGGTGATGAAAAAGAAATCAAAATTGGTGTGCTAGGATTTGTTCCTCCACAAATCCTCGAATGGGATAAGATTAACCTTGAAGGCAAGGTGGAAGTAAAAGACATCGTGGAAAGTGCAAAAGAAATGGTTCCTGTAGTGAAAGCAGCAGGTGCTGATGTAATTGTTGCCTTATCACACAGTGGATATGGAAATGGTGAATACAAAGTTGGAAATGAAAATGAGTCCTACGAGTTAACTACAATCGAAGGAATTGACGCTGTAATCGCAGGACATTCCCATGATACGTTCCCTTCTGAAACATTTGCAGAAGAAAACAAAGGACTTGCTAATGTTGACGTTTTAAAAGGAACGATGAACGGTGTTGCAACGATCCAACCGGCAAAATACGGGGAAGGCGTTGGTGTCATTAACCTTACCATCTCTTCCAAAGACAATAAATACTCCGTAACTGAAGGAACTGGTAAGTTTATCAGTGCGGAAGGTGTTGAAAACGACTCAGAACTTGTGGCAGCATTAGATGCTGATCATAAAAATGTCATATCTTATGTAAGTTCCCCTGTTGGAAAATCAGTAAATGACATTAACACATATTTCGCATTAGTAGGCGACAATGAAGCAGTTCAATTAGTTTCAGATGCTCAGCTTGCATACGCGAAAAACAAAGTAAAAGAAGAATCTTCTTTAAAAGAATATGCATCTCTTCCAATCTTATCTGCAGCAGCTCCATTTAAAGCAGGTTTATCCAAAGATGGAACAAAAGCAGATGATTATGTAGAAGTACAAAAAGGCGATTTATCAATCAAAGATATTGCAAACATTTACAAATATCCAAATACAGCTGTAATCATGAAGTTAAACGGAAAAGAAATTAAAAACTGGCTTGAAATGACTGCTGGCATCTACAATACGATTGATGTAAACGAGTCAAAAGAACAAGAGTTATTAAACAAGAACTTCCCATCATTTAACTTCGATACAATCGATGGAGTAACTTATGAAATCGATGTAACACAAGAAGCAAAATATGCTACAGATGGTACGATTGCAAATGAAAATGCAAGCAGAATCGTGAACTTAAAGTATAACGGTAAAGAAGTAAAAGAAAATGATGAATTCTTAGTTGTAACAAACAACTATAGAGCAAGTGGCGGTGGTAACTTCCCACTCTTCGAACGTGAAGATTCAGTACTTTACATTTCTAGTGATGAAACAAGACAAATCGTTTCTGATTATGTAAAAGAAAAAGGTTCCATCGATGTTGTGGCGGATAACAACTGGACACTTAAAACAAACAAAACAAAGGGTCAAGTAACATTTTTAACAAATGCAAATGCAGAAGAGCTTTCAAAAGCATATTCTAATCTTAAGATTGTTAAGAAGACAGAAGACCAACTAATTGAATTTAGCTATGAGTTAGCGAAATAAAATAAAAAGAGGATGTCGTACTGAAGCGGCATCTTCTTTTTATTTTGTAAGAATTAGAAAGCGAAGTCGTTGCAATTTAAATGCAAAAAAGATAGAATATAGTCAAGAAATATTAGGAGTAAAATGTTATGAAAATGAAATGGGGCATAATTGGCACTGGTTATATTGCAGCAGCCTTTGCAGAAGCTATGAAAGTGGTAGAAGAAGGAGAGCTTGCAGCGGTTGCATCTAGAAGCTTGGAGAAGGCTAATGAATTTAAAGAAAAATATCAAGTAAATAAGGCATTTGGGTCCTATCAAGAGTTGATGGAAGATGACTCAATTGATGCAGTATATATTGCAATACCACATTCGGAACATGCAAAGTATGCAGAAATAGCAATGAGACATAAAAAGCATGTATTGTGTGAGAAACCGATGACGATCAATGAAGAGGAGACAAGTCGTTTGCTTGCAGTTGCAAAAGAAGAGCAAGTATTTCTTATGGAAGCAATGTGGACCAAGTTCTTACCTGTAACAAAGAAAATTAGAGACTGGATTGAGGCAGGACGTATTGGCGATATTAACTTTATCGATGCAAGATTCGGTTTTGTTGCAGAGATGGATCCAGGCAGTAGACTGTATAATCCTAATTTGGGTGGGGGTGCTTTACTTGATGTGGGGATATATCCGATCATGTATGCACTTTATTTGGTGAAGGAGCAATTAGAAGGTATTTCTTCCTTTGTAAAGAAGGCAGAAACCGGAGTAGATGAACTAAATATGGTACAGCTAATTTTTAAGAATGGAGCAATTGCCAGCCTGGCATCTTCCATCTGCTCAGAAATCGGTACCGATGCGATTATTATGGGAACAAAGGGAAAGCTTGTAATACCAGACTTCTACAAAGCGGAAACAGCATTACTTTATGATTTAAATGGAAACTTGATGGATCAGATCGAGGAACCATTTGAAGGAAATGGCTATGAATACGAAATAAGAGAAGCAATTTCCTGTATAAGAGAAAACAGAATGGAAAGCAAGCTGCATCCATTAGAAAGTACAAGGGAGTTAATGGGGATGTTAGATGCCATCAGAGAACAATGGGGGCTAACATATCCAGGAGGGAGATAACATGTCAAATGAGCAATGGATTGTGGAAGGGTTTTCTTTCAGCAATAAACAAGAGTACGAAAAAGCAGCAAAAGAACAAGAGTCAATTGCTTATATAAAGGCGAATTCAGATTTAAACAATGCCAAGTCCGCATTGAAGATCTATATGAATTTAATAGAAAAGGATTTATTTGCGACGGTGGTTGGTTATTCCTTTATGGAGAACTTAAGACGCCATGTAGTAAATCAGAAGATCGTTCCTGAGCATATGGTGCCGGCCGTTCCTGTTACCATGCAAGGGGCACATGGAGGCAAACAGGATACGACGTCTGGTAAAAAAGTGAATGATCTGGAAAAGAAAATCGAAAAGGTCTCTCATAAACGTTCCATCAGCCTGTATTTAAATGTGTTCCTGATTATGATTGTGGCTGCAATGTTCGCAATCACCTACTATAGTCCGAAGAATAATGAGGATGCGGCAAGGGAGAAAATACAGAATGAATATTCTTCCTGGAAGCAGCAGTTAGACGAGAAGGAACAAGAATTAGAAGAGCGTGAAGCAAAATTAAAATAAATTAAGGGTATAAATTCACAGAATGGTCATATTGCTATGGTAAATTAGGACTATGATGAAATGTGACAGGAAAGGATCTGGTGAACGTATGAGTGGAATGAAAATTCTTGTAGTTGATGATGAAAGCAGAATGAGAAAGTTAGTGAAGGACTTTTTAGTTCGAAGCAACTACGAAGTATTAGAAGCAGAAAATGGAGAACAAGCCGTTGATATCTTCTTTGAGACAAAAGATATCGCGTTAATTATATTAGATGTAATGATGCCAAAGATGGATGGATATCAAGTGTGTAGAGAAATCCGTCAATATTCAAAAGTGCCAATTATTATGTTAACGGCAAAGAGTGACGAACGAGATGAATTATTGGGGTTTGAACTGGGGATTGACGAATATATCTCTAAACCATTTAGCCCTAAGATCTTAGTGGCTAGAGTAGAAGCAGTGCTTCGTAGAAGTACGTCGAAGGAAGAAGATACCTTTGAAATCGGTGGTATCGTACTTGATAAGTCAGCTCATTTAGTTAAGATTGATGGAAAATCCATTGACCTAAGTTTTAAAGAGTTCGAGCTCCTTACGTATTTTATTGTAAATCAAGGAGTTGCATTATCCAGAGAACGTATTTTAAACAATGTATGGAATTATGACTATTATGGAGATGCCAGAACAATTGATACCCATGTTAAGAAGTTAAGAAGCAAGATGGGTGAAAAAGGCGATTATATTAAGACAATTTGGGGTATGGGTTACAAATTTGAAGTAACAGAGTAATTGTTGAAACGGAGGTTATTATGAGACATTCCATCAAATTTAAAATGATTGGCATTACAACTGTCTTATTGCTATCCTCCATTCTTATCTGCTGGGGCGTAAATAAACAGTTTTTAGAATCATATTATAAAGAATACAAAGTAAAAAACACGGGTCAGGTCGAAGAACAGGTGGAAGCCTTACTTGACAAGTATACAGTATATGACGAGACAACAGGAAGCTATGGTGCATTCTCAGATGATTTTGATTCGGAAATGAGAAAGCTTGAGGCAGACAACAGCGTATCGATCTATATCTTGAAATGGACGTATAACACAGGTCCAACCATGAGCTGGCCAAATTATAACGTAATGCAGTCCAGCCGTATCTTTATGAGTGCAATGCAGTTCTATGACTATCTTTATGGAGAAACAACAGGTGAACCGGAAGATAAGGCGGAGAAAGATGACATAAAGATCAAAGATAAAAATCGTAAGAATATTGAGAAGATAAAAGGCACGGATACCTATACCATTGCTAAAGTGTATGATAAGGGATCTCAAAATTACTATTTAGACTTATTTGGAATATTAGACGGTAAATATACGGTATATATTCGTACTAATTTTGCCGGTGTTCAGGAAAGTGCGGAGATTTCCAATCAATTCTTAGGTATTGTAGGGATTATCGTTATTTTTATCGGTACGATTATTATGTATTTTGTATCTAGAAACTTTACAAGACCAATTTATAAGTTGTCAGATATTGCGTATCGAATGAGTAAATTGGACTTCTCGGTAAAATATGAGGATAAAAGCAAAGATGAAATTGGTCAATTAGGCAAGAGTATCAATGAGATGTCATTGCAGCTTGAGGCTACCATATCGGATCTTAAGGGGGCAAATAATGAGTTGCAGCGTGATATTGCAAATAAGATTGAAATTGATGAGATGCGTAAAGAATTCTTGTCAAATGTGACTCACGAGCTGAAGACGCCAATTGCGTTGATCCAGGGCTATGCAGAAGGACTGAAAGAGAATATCTCAGATGATCAGGAGAGCCGTGACTTCTATTGTGAGGTTATTATTGATGAGGCTTCCAAAATGAATACCATGGTGAAGAAGCTTCTTACGTTAAATCAATTAGAATCCAGTAATAACTTAGTAGAATTTGACCATTTTGATTTAAGCCAGGTAATCCAATCGGTTATTAATTCGTATGGAATTAAGGCAAATGAAAAGGATGTAAAGTTAATTTTTGATGCTTCCGAGCCTTTATATGTATGGGCAGATGAGTATATGATCGAAGAGGTAATTACCAATTATATCAGTAATGCATTTAATCATGTCAAAGAACCAGGAATTATCAGGGTTTCAGTAGAGCGTGGAGAAAAGACAGCAAGAATTTCGGTATTTAATACAGGCGAACAAATTCCTGAAGAGGACATTAATAATATCTGGACCAAGTTCTATAAAGTGGATAAGGCAAGAACCAGAGAATACGGCGGGAATGGTATCGGTCTATCTATTGTAAAGGCTATTATGAATTCTCACAATAAAGAGTGTGGTGTCATAAATAGAGAAAACGGTGTAGAATTCTGGTTTGATGTAGATACAAAGAATTAAACTTAATTAGGTGCTTTCTTTCTTAGTTGTTATTTTAGAAAGGAGGCACTTTTAAATTTACAATTATACATTGCCGAATTATGAAAATAGTGTTAATATTAGTATAGATTTGATAGAATTTAATAGGGGGATTGCAAATGAGAAAGCGGTTATTTTCAATCTTGCTTGTGGTAGGGATGGCTAGCATTATGACTGGCTGTGCAAGTAAAGTGGATTTAACGGAACAACAATCAGAATTAGTAGCGGATTATCTATCATCCGTTATTTTGAGATATGATCAGAATGAAAACGGCACAAAGCTGGTGAAGTTAGAGAGTGTGGAAGAGGCGACACCGGTTCCTACACAATCAGCAGAACCACAAGTAACGGAAGAAAATAAAGAGATAACTGAGTTAAAGAAGACGCCTGCACCAAGTAAAGATCAGGGAACAAGTACTCAGATAAGTGGAAACGTTGATAAGAGTGAAAAAGTTACACTTGAATCTTTGTATGGATTGAATAATGTATCACTTACATATAAGAATGTAAAAGAATACAAGGTATATCCTAGGAATGATGCATCCAATGCGGTTACTGCTGGAGCAAATAGCAAGTTTTATGCAGTCACATTTACTGTTAAGAATAAAAGTGATAAAAACGTGACGGTAAACCTGTTGAAGAAAAAGGCAAGTTTCTTGCTTAAGACAAATGATGGTTTATGGATTTCGGCAGTTCATACATTGCTGGATAACGATATGACCTATTTTGTTGGCGAGATTAAGGCAAAAAAATCGAGAGATGTTGTAGTTTTATTTGAAGTAAAGGATTCATTAAAGTTATCCGATGCTACATTTTATGCTTTGACCGATGCTATGAAAGCATATGAGGTAGCAATTAAATAATAAAGGAGTATTGCTATGAGTTATGTAGAAAAGAAAAGGACTAAGTTATTTGGACTTCCTTGGACTTTTACAAAATATATGATCGATGATGAGAAGGTTACTATTCGAAGTGGATTTTTAAGTATTGTCGAGGACGATGCTTATATGTATAAAGTACAAGATGTAAGGTTGGTACAATCCTTTTTAGAACGATTATCTAGAATAGGAACAGTAATCTGCTATACTGGTGATACGACACATCCAGAATTAAAGTTGGAACATATCAGAAGAGCGCCGGAAATCAAGGCATACTTGATGAAGGCAAGCGAAGAAGCAAGAATTAAAAGAAGAACCATTAATACAGTAGACATTGCACATGGAATGAATCCAGAAGTGGATGATATTGATTTTAATGAATAGAAGAGAGCTCATATTTTATGATTTTTGTAAAATATGAGCTTTTTTGTTTGAAATACTATAAATTTATTTCTAGTATTAGTCGATATATGTAAAGAGAGTAATAAATTCTAGGAGGAAATGACTTGGAGACTAATATTTTATTAGAAAGTGGTACAAATGAATTAGAAATATTGGAATTTTGCGTGGGAAACCAACATTATGGTATTAATGTTGCAAAAGTAAAAGAAATTTTACCTTATCAACAGCCTACAGCAGTTCCTAATTCTCATCCATCGATCGAAGGTATATTTATGCCTAGAAATGAAATTATCACTGTAGTTAGTTTATTTAAAAGTTTAAATATAATCAATAATGGAGCAACAGGAAAGGAAATGATGGTAGTTACTAACTTTAATCAGCTTAGTATCGGATTTCATGTAAGCAGTGTCTTAGGAATCCACCGCGTTTCTTGGAAAGACATTACAAAGCCGGATGTTACACTTAACAACAATGGTGCAGGTGTTGCAACTGGTATCGTTAAGTTAGGCAATAAATTAATCATTATATTAGATTTTGAAAAGATAGTAGCAGATGTTTGCCCAGCAACTTCATTAAAAATAGATGATGTGAAAAATCTTGGACAAAGAGATAGAAATAGTAAGCCAATCTTGATTGCAGAGGATTCTCCAATGCTTGAGCAATTAATCAAGGACTGTCTTTTAGAAGCAGGATATACAAACATTACGATTACTGCCAATGGACAGGAAGCTTGGAACTTACTTGAGCGATATAAGCTAAGTGGATCAATAGAAAATAAAGTAGCATGTGTAATTACAGATATTGAAATGCCTCAAATGGATGGACATAGATTGACAAAATTAATTAAGACAGACAACGCCTTAAAAGAAGTTCCTGTTGTTCTATTCTCTTCCTTAGTGAATGAAGAAATGAGAGCTAAGGGGAAATTACTTGGTGCAGATGCTCAAATATCAAAACCTGAGATCGGCATTTTAGTTCAGACAATTGATCAGTTCCTTTTCTAATATAAGAGGAATTTACGATTAAGGATTGTATCATGTTGGATCGTTATCTAGGGTAACGAGAAGAAAACACGGAACAGAAGTATCCGTGTTTTCTTGTGCAATTATGTAATTTTATTATATCATTCGTTTATAGGAATGCTTCCCGATGTAGTTTCATTGATTACAAAGTATACGGCATTTTCCTCTGGTTTTATGTAAAGATTTAGTGTTTCAATATCTTTGATCAAATTTCCTTGATTCGACCAGATTTCTTTGACTTTATTTATAAATGGTTTCTCTTGAAATTCATGACCTTGGTATTGAATGTATAGATTTGTCTTCATAATGCCCTCCTCTATAAGTTTTTCATAATTATACTATAGTATAATTGGGGAGGATTTGCAAATATGTAAGAAAAAAGAAAAAAGCGAATAAAAAAGTCAGTGAAAAAATAATAACGAAATTAGCTTTGATTGAATGTTAAAGATTGGTAAAAAAATCAAGCATATTATGATATTACTTTTTTATGCCTATTAAAGTTTACAAAAAAACAATCCATTAGAAAATATTATTATACGATTTTTAGAAAATAGTAACGATAGGAATTGGGTGGTGAAAAATGACATGGATTCAAATAAGGAAAAAGAATTTAGTTTAGAAGATGCATTGCTTGAAGAGGCTAAGCTAGCGGAAGAAGAAGTGAATAAAGAGCTTATGAGTGAAAATTTAGAACAATTGGCGGCATTAGATGAAATACTCGATATATCAGAGGGTGAGTCGATTGAAGAGAGTTTTGCTCAACACTTTGAGGAAAGCGTGAAATCGGAGGAACCTACAGAGGAAGTTCCTCCGATAATGGGTTTGGAGGACGATTCAGACGGTATTTCTATCGAGGAACTGGATCAAATCATTAATTCCGATGCAGCGACAACTGATAATGACGTATTTTCTTTAGAAGAATTTGATTCATTGCTTGGAGATACGGTAAAAGAGGATGTAATCCAGGCACCGAAAAATGCATCAGACATCTTTTCTGATTCTTTAGGAGCTGTTTCGTCCTTAGATGATGCAGCGCTTGAACAACAATTTAATGACTTGCTTCCTGATGAAAATCTGATAACGGAAACGAATAAAAAGAAGACGTTAGTGGAAAAAATGTTTGCAAATATCGAACCTGAAAATCCTCAGGAAGAGATTGCAAAAGAAGAGCAACGAATTGCAGAGAAAGAACAAAAGAAGAAACAAAAAGAAGAAGCTAAAGAAATGCAAAAAGAAGAAAAGAAAAAGGCAGCTGCAGAGAAGAAAGCTGCAAAAGCCGCCGCGAAAGATGCAAAGGCAAAGCAGAAAGCTGAACTGAAAGCACAGAAACAAAAAGAAAAAGAAGAACTTGCAAAGACATATGTTCCGGAAGGCAAGATCAATAAAGTGGGAGCTTCCATTGTATTTACTTCAGCAGCAGTACTTGGAATTGTTGTGATCGGAGGAACGTACAAAGGAGCTTATAAAATCCTGACAAGCAATGCAAATTTTGATAGCCAGATTGGACGATATGAGGTTGCTTATGAAGAATTAAGCGGCATTAATCTAAAAGCATCCGATCAGGAATTGTATGATAAGCTTCAGACCATTATGCTGATGAATAAGCATCAGAACTCTTATGAGAACTTTAGAGAGCTTAATATGAATGTTGAGGCGTTAGATTCCTTATTAAAAGGGCTGGAACGCTATGACGAGTACTACAGCCAGGCAAAAGAGCATGGTGTAGCTGCAAATTATGATTCTATGAAGAAACAGATGATTGCTGAATTAAAGCAAGCATTTGATCTAAGTGAATCCGATGCCAGAAAGCTGATTGATGAAAAGGATCAAGAGACTTATACAAAGTCACTAATGCAAATCTGTAGCAGTATTAAGCAAGACAGCCCAACAGACGGAACGTTAGCCAGTGTAAATGAATAAAAATAAGAATTTTGTGAATTAGTTGCATAAATTTCTTTAGTAAAGTAAGATATAGAGAATAGGAATTTCCTATTTTTTATATCTTTTTCTGTAATTAAAATAAAGAACAAAGGAAGTGTTTTAATGATAGCGATTGTAGATTATGATGCTGGAAATTTAAAAAGTGTTGAGAAGGCACTTATTTCGCTTGACCAAGATGTAGTCATTACAAGAGATAAAGAACAACTCCTTCATGCGGACAAAGTCATTCTACCGGGTGTTGGTGCATTTGGTGAGGCAATGGAAAAGTTACATAAGTATGATCTGGTAGACATACTAAAAGAAATTGGAAAGAGTGAAAAGCCATTCTTAGGAATATGCTTAGGGCTTCAGCTAATGTTTGAACGAAGTGAGGAAACGGAAGGTGTGGAAGGCCTTGGTATATTAGATGGTGAGATTGTAAGGATACCGGACCACGAAGGTCTTAAGATTCCTCATATTGGTTGGAATGACTTGACAATTAATCCAAAGTCGAAATTATTTGCAGGTATAGAACAGCGTTCTTATGTATATTTTGTTCATTCTTATTATCTGAAAGCGAAGAACAGGGAGGATGTGGCTGCGACAACGGAGTACGGAGTGAAAATTGATGCGGCAGTAGAACGAGGTACCACATTTGCCTGTCAGTTCCATCCGGAAAAGAGCGGTGATATCGGGTTAAAGATACTTAAGAATTTTGCAGAAATGTAAGGAGGATACTTATGTTTACGAAAAGAATTATTCCATGTTTGGATGTACATAATGGCCGCGTTGTTAAGGGCATAAATTTTGTGAATTTAAAAGATGCAGGTGATCCGGTAGAGGTTGCCAAGGCATATAATAAGGCAGGAGCCGATGAACTGGTATTTCTTGATATTACCGCATCTTCAGATGCAAGAACGATCAAGCTTGATATGGTTCGAAGAGTAGCGGAAACAGTGTTTATCCCCTTTACAGTAGGTGGTGGCATTCGTACCGTAGATGATTTTAAGCTCATCTTACGTGAGGGTGCGGACAAAGTAGCAGTCAATACTGCGGCAATTCTTAATCCTTCCTTAATTGCAGATGCTGCCGATAAATTCGGAAGCCAATGTGTGGTGTTAGCAGTGGATGCCAAGAGAAGACCAGACGGAAGCGGCTGGAATATATATAAAAATGGCGGAAGAGTTGATATGGGAATTGACGCAGTAGAATGGGTAATGAAGGCATGTGAGCTTGGTGCAGGCGAAATTCTTTTGACTAGCATGGACAAAGACGGTACAAAGGATGGCTACGACTTAGAGTTAACAAAAACAATCTCAGAAAATGTCAAAGTCCCGGTAATTGCATCCGGAGGAGCAGGCACAAAAGCCCACTTTTACGATGCTTTGACAACAGGTAAAGCCGATGCAGCCCTAGCAGCCTCCCTATTCCACTACAAAGAACTAGAAATCAGCGACCTAAAAGAATATCTTGCTGAACGCGGAGTCAGTGTAAGGGCGTAGCGCAACCGAGAAAGCGCAACCGAGGACGGTTGCTTTGGATGAAATCAGGATTTCATCCATTCCCTGAAGGAAACGATTAGTGCTCATTCGTGCAAGTCCTTAAAATACAGGATCTATTCGCACTAATTCGATATCCGAAAAGCGCGGTTTCCGGATATCGATTAAAATGAGCACCTATGGTTTTCAAACTTTCCCCCAGGCCACGTCCTATAAGTGAGATAAGTTCCCTCAGGGTCAAAAGTATGCGGGGAAGTATTCCCCGGACCCTTTCGTTGGGCGTCAACGCAAATCCTTTGGATGAGCAAAAATGAAATTTGCTTTATATTTACTTAGAATACAATTTATCTTTTAGGAAGCTAGTCCTTTGGCATGATATTCTTAAAGAATATCATACACAGCGGCTGTCGCACCACAGACTGCATTTTGGTTTTTATTAAAATAATCTTAGCCTACAGAAACGAAAATGGGAGGGCCTAACAATACTACAATGTACTTCCTCTACCGTTACTGTTCAGGTTGGATATCCACTGAGGGCAAACACCAAAGGTGTCTGTCAGTAGTGAATATTCGGCCTGAACTGTAGAGGTGGCGGAAGAACAGTAGTATTGTTATGGCCTCTCCCATTTTCTTTTTCGTAAACCTACATCTATTTTAATGAAAAACCTTAATCACACCCTAAGGCGACAGCGCCCTTACATATTCTTTTCGGCAGTAGAGAGCATTAGCTTGATTCGGTTTAACTGATTTACTTCGCTGGCACCTGGATCGTAATCGATAGCTACGATGTTTGTGTCTTTAAAGGATTGACGAAGCACTTTGATAACACCTTTACCAACAACGTGGTTTGGTAAGCAGCCGAAAGGCTGAGTACATACGATATTGTTAACTCCAGAATGGATTAACTCAATCATTTCACCGGTTAAGAACCAGCCTTCACCTGTTTGGTTACCAATGGATACAAAGTCACTTGCATAGTCGGCAAGAGTGTTGATCTTTACTGGTGCGCTAAAACGTTTACTTTCATTTAAAGCCTTCACTAATGGCTTACGATACCATTCGATAAAACGGATGGCAGTATTACAGATAATAGCACTCTTCTTGCTCTTTCCTAAATTCTCATGCTTGAAGTTAGAGTCATAAGCACAGTATAGGAAGAAGTCAAGTAAGTCTGGAACAACGGCTTCAGCGCCTTCTGCTTCTAATTGTTCAACAATATAGTTGTTTGCGATTGGAAGGAATTTAACAAGAATTTCTCCAACAACTCCAACTCTAGGCTTCTTAATATCTAATAATTCTAACTGATCGAAATCAGACACAATTCCTTTGATATTAGCTTTAAATTCTCCATGACGTCCATTATGGATAGAAGTGAGACATTTCTTTTTCCATTTTTCATAAAGGGCATTAGCAGAGCCTTCTTTTGCTTCATAAGGTCTTGTCTTGTAGAGAACGCGCATTAATGCATCTCCGTAGATTAAGCCTTGTAACGCACGATTTAAGATCTTAGGCGTATATTGCATACCTGAATTTTTCTCGATACCCTGTGCACTGATAGAAATAACAGGTACATGGGACAGGTTTGCTTTTTCAAGAGCACGTCGGATAAATCCAATATAGTTTGTAGCACGGCATCCACCACCGGTTTGTGTAATGATAACAGCAACTTTATCCGTATCGTATCTGCCGGAAAGTAATGCTTCCATAATCTGTCCAACTACGATAAGAGAAGGATAGCAGGCATCATTATTTACATATTTCAGGCCGTAATCAATCGTTGTGCGGTTATCACTATTTAGGACAACTGCATTATAGCCGCTGACCGTAAATGCTTCCTGAACGAAGTCAAAGTGGATTGGTGACATCTGAGGACAAAGAATCGTATACGTATCTTTCATTTCTTTTGTGAATTCCACACGTTTACGAGCTGCAGAGACAACTTTAGGCTCGATATGTTTCTTCTCACGATCTTTTACTGCAGAGATTAAGCTTCGAATACGAATTCTTGCAGCACCTAAGTTATTTACTTCATCAATCTTTAATACAGTATAAATCTTGCCAGACTTCGTTAAAATGTCATTTACTTCATCGGTTGTAACGGCATCCAGACCGCAGCCGAAGGAATTTAATTGAATTAATTCCAAGTTTGATTGAGTACGTACGAAAGAAGCGGCAGCATAAAGGCGGGAATGGTACATCCATTGATCCATAACGATGGTTGGACGATCTACCTTGCCAAGATGTGCAATACTGTCTTCGGTAAGTACGGCGATATCGTAGGAAGTAATTAATTCTGGAATACCATGATTGATTTCTTTATCAATATGATAAGGACGGCCGGCTAATACAATGCCTCGTTTGCCTGTTTTTTTCAAGTATTCAAGAGTCTCTTCCCCTTTTTTGCGAACATCGTCACGAACTTTTGTAAGTTCTGCAAAAGCAGCATGAGCAGCTTCTTTAACTTCGTTTGCAGGAATATTATTTTCTTTTCCCATGACTTTGATTAACTGATTCGTAATAATCTCTTCAGACTCAAAGGATAGGAATGGATTTTGATAAACGATAGAGGAGTTTTGTAGCTCTTCCACATTATTTTTAATATTTTCACCATAACTTGTAACGATTGGGCAGTTGTAATGATCATTTGCTGTTGGATCTTCTACACGTTCGTAAGGAATACAAGGATAGAAGATGTACTGCAATCCTTCTTTGATCAGCCACATAATATGACCATGTGCAAGTTTTGCAGGATAACATTCACTTTCACTTGGAATAGATTCAATACCAAGTTCATAAATACCACGATTGGACTCTGGTGAGAGTACGACACGATAGTTTAATTTTGTAAAGAAAGTAAACCAGAATGGATAGTTTTCATACATATTCAGTACTCTTGGGATACCGACTAGGCCACGGCTGGCTTTTTCTTCTGGCAATGGTTCATAGCCAAAGGTTCTTTGGTTTTTATATTCAAATAAGTTTGGTACGCCATTTGCATTTTTAACCTTGCCAATACCCTTTTCACAACGGTTACCGGAGATATAATTACGTCCTCCTGTAAAACGGTTGATTGTAAGACGGCAGTGGTTTGTACAGCCCTTACATCTTGTGAGTTTTGTATCAAACTTAAGATTAATGATATTTTCAAAGGAGAGCATAGTAGACTCTTGACCTTCATAATGCTCACGTGCAATTAATGCAGCACCGAATGCACCCATGATACCTGCAATATCCGGACGGATAGCCTGACAGGAGGAGATACGTTCGAAACTTCTTAAAACAGCATCGTTGTAGAAAGTACCACCTTGAACTACAATATTTTTACCGAGGTCTTTTGGATCTGTAATCTTAATAACCTTTAATAAGGCATTTTTAATAACAGAGTAAGCAAGACCTGCACTAATATCAGCAACCGTAGCACCTTCTTTTTGAGCCTGTTTTACTTTGGAATTCATAAATACAGTACATCTGGAACCAAGATCGATTGGGTTCTGTGCAAATAGTGCAACTTTGGCAAAATCAGCAACTTCATAGTTTAATGATTTTGCAAAGGTTTCGATAAAGGAACCACATCCGGAGGAACAAGCTTCATTTAACTGAACGCTGTCGACGGAGTGATTTTTAATCTTGATGCACTTCATATCCTGTCCACCGATATCGAGGATACAGTCTACAGAAGGATCAAAGAATGCTGCTGCATAGTAATGGGCAACTGTTTCTACTTCCCCTTCATCTAGTAAAAGTGCTGATTTAATAAGCGCTTCTCCATATCCAGTAGAACAAGAACGTACGATTTGAACGCCTTCAGGGAGCATCTCATAGATTTCCTTGATGGAGCGAATCGTAGTCTTTAATGGACTACCGTTGTTATTACTGTAGAAGGAGTAGAGTAAAGAACCGTCTTCCCCTACTAAAGCTACTTTAGTTGTAGTGGAACCTGCATCGATACCGAGATAGCAGTTTCCTTTATATGTAGCAAGATCTCCTTTGACTACACTGTGCTTATTATGACGATCTAAGAATTCATTGTATTCTTCTTCGTCCTTAAACAGTGGTTCAAGTCTTGTTACTTCAAACTCTAATTTAACTTTATTACTAAGTAATGTGATTAAATCATCAAAAGTCGTAATGTTTTCGCCTTTTGAGTTCATTGCACTTCCGATTGCAGCAAATAAATGAGAATTATCTGGATCTACAATGGTCTCGTCTGTTAGTTTTAAAGTTCTAATAAAAGCTTGTTTTAATTCTGTTAAGAAATGGAGTGGTCCACCTAAAAAGGCAACATGTCCACGAATTGGCTTACCACATGCAAGACCGCTGATTGTCTGATTAACAACTGCTTGGAAAATAGAAGCAGAGAGGTCTGGCTTAGTTGCGCCTTCGTTGATTAATGGCTGAATATCCGTCTTGGCAAATACACCACACCTTGCAGCGATAGGATAAAGTGCCTGATAGTCTTTGGCATATTCATTTAATCCGGCTGCATCTGTCTTTAACAGAGTAGCCATCTGATCGATAAAGGAACCTGTACCGCCTGCGCAAATACCGTTCATTCTTTGATCAATTCCATTATTGAAATAAATAATCTTCGCATCTTCCCCACCGAGTTCGATTGCAACATCAGTTTGAGGTGCATAGTGTTCAAGAGATGATGCAACGGCAACAACTTCCTGAATAAAAGGGATGTTCATATTTTTGGCCAATGCAAGACCACCGGATCCTGTAATCATTGGGGCAACGGTTAAATCACCAAGAGTTCCTTTTGCTTTCGTAATTAAATCTGATAGTGTTTCTTGTATATTAGCAAAATGTCTTTGATAGTCTGAAAATAATATATTTAGTTCTTCATCAAGGACAGCTATTTTTACAGTTGTTGATCCAATATCTATACCGATCGTATACTTATTTTTCATATTGTACCAGCTTTTGCTGTTCCTCCTTACATTATAGTATTAACACAATACGCAAAAATGCGCATAAAGAAATTATACGATAGTTTGTCGAATTGTTCAATAAGTGAAATTTATTCTTTCATATTATTTAGAGAACTAAAGGACAGAGAAAGAACGTTTGTTAGAGGGGAGAATATAATAATAAGTGAATATAGATAGTTGTATTAGCGAATAGGCTGTTTCGTTGATAGGAGGTATAAATGAGTATAGATAATTGTAATGGTTTTGTATATGTGGTACAGGAAAATGATTCTTTGTATGGCATAAGCAGAAGGTTCAATATTTCTCTATCCTGGTTAATTAATGCAAATATAGATAATGATATTTATAACCTGTTCCTTGGAAAACGTATTTGCATACCAAACCGTGATCCATATATTGATATAATTCCAATTATACCGATTAGACCTTGGCCAGGAAATGTTAATGGTCCAGGTCCAGTAGAGTCAGACAAGGATGTTAATCCGTATACTTCAGGACCTAGATTTGATCCGAGAGACCCAAGATATGGAACTGAAAATCCATTTGGACGTATTGGTGATGCAGATGAAGATGATGAATATACATCCGTAGTTTATGATGAAGACGATGAAGAAGAAGATTTTACAAGTACAGATTTAGAAAAAGTAGAAGATGTGTCAGAGACGGAATCAAGTGAAAATGGTGGACAGATGGTTGAAAGTACCGAAAGAGAAGATGATATGTGGAATAGTGGGGAATATGATACAGATTATGATAGTGATGATAGAGCTAATTATAATCAAGATTCTTCATCAGGTGTTGGCAATTTTGACAATGTAATAGGTCCGGATCCAAGAAATCCAAGATATAGACAAAGAACGGGTGACGGAACAGGAAGAATAAATGATAACGACGTGAATATTGGAACCAGAAGAACAAACGGCGACATGATGAATGACGGAACCGGAAGAACAAACGGAAACAGGATGAATGGGACCGTAGATGGCGTAAC